>NZ_BAABGP010000017.1:0-120622 GCF_039541635.1 Microbacterium panaciterrae | reverse complement strand
CCCATACCGCTCTCGGAGGCCTCACTCCCATCGACCGCGTCCACAACGTCAGTGGGAAGAACAGCTAGGCTCGGGGCATGCCCGACCTGCGCCGCGCCCGCCTCAGCCCGGAGGAACGCCGCGCTCAGCTCGTCGCGGCCGGAGTCAACTTCCTCGCGGAGCACTCCCTCGACGAGCTCACGATGGACGTGCTGGCGCAGCGCGCCGGCGTCTCACGGCCCCTGCTCTTCCACTACTTCGACACCCGGCAGGGCATGCATCTGGCGGTGGTCACCACAGCCAGGGACAGCCTGCTGCTGGCCTCGGAGCCGCGCCCCGAGCTGGAGCCGCGCGCCCGGATTCACGACACGCTCCTGCGCATCACCGAGTTCGTGCGCCAGCACCAGAGCACGTTCCACTCGCTGGTGCGCGGCATCGCGAGCGGCGATCCGGCGGTGCGCCGCGTCGTGGACGAGTCCAGGGAGGTGAACGCGGACCGGCTGCTCGACGCCTTCACCGCGCTCGGCACGGCCGACTCCCCCGCCCTGCGCGTGGCGCTGCGCGCGTGGGTGTCGTTCACCGAGGAGACGCTGATCAGCCTGGTGATCGAGCGGGATGCGGATCCGGAGGATGTCGTGCGGTTCCTGGAGGCCACGCTCGACGGCGTCGTGGCCGCGACCGACACGCTGCGGGTCTGATCCCCGCGACGGTGCTGGTCGCGGTCAGGCCTCGCCGCGCAGCACGTCCAGCGCGTGCTGGAAGTCCGCGGGGTACGGAGACTCCGTGCGCACCCACTCCCCCGTCGTCGGATGCGCGAACCCCAGCCGGTGCGCGTGCAGCCACTGCCGGGTCAGCCCGAGCCGTGCGGACAGCGTGGGGTCGGCGCCGTAGAGCGGATCGCCGACGCACGGGTGCCGATGCGCGGCCATGTGCACGCGGATCTGATGCGTGCGCCCGGTCTCCAGGTGGATCTCCAGCAGCGAGGCGCCGGGGAACGCCTCCAGGGTCTCGTAGTGCGTCACGGACGGCTTGCCGTCGGGGACGACCGCGAACTTCCAGGAGTGGTTCGGGTGTCGTCCGATCGGTGCGTCGATCGTACCGGCGAGCGGATCCGGGTGCCCCTGGACGACGGCGTGGTAGATCTTCTCGACCGTGCGCTCCTTGAACGCGCGCTTGAGCACGGAGTAAGCGATCTCGGTCTTCGCGACCACCATCAGCCCGCTCGTGCCGACATCGAGGCGATGCACCACGCCCGCCCTCTCGGCGGCGCCGCTGGTGGCGATCCGGAAGCCCGCCGCCGCGAGGGCGCCGACCACTGTCGGGCCCTCCCAGCCCACGGAGGGGTGCGCGGCGACGCCGGACGGCTTGTCCACGACCACGATGTCATCGTCGTCATAGACGATGCCGAGATCGGGCACCGGGATGGGTTCGATCCGCGGCTCCTGCTTGGGACGCCATTCCACGTCGAGCCAGCCGCCCGCGCGCAGCTTGTCAGACTTGCCCAGAATGACGCCGTCCAGGCTCACCCCGCCGGCTTCGGCGACGTCGGCCGCGAAGGTGCGGGAGAAGCCGAGCATCTTGGCGAGCGCGGCGTCCACGCGGACGCCGTCGAGCCCGTCGGGAACGGGCAGCGCGCGGGACTCCACGCTCAGGCCCCGGCCTCGGCCGCGTCGTTGTTCTCGGCCGCCTCAGCGCCCTCGGACGCCTCGACATCCTTGTGGTCGCGCTCGCGCGAGCCGTCGAGCCGGAGACCCACGATGATCAGCAGCGCGATCGAGATCATGCCGGTCACGATGAACATGTCGGCGACGTTGAAGATCGCGGGCAGCATCCAGGGCATCGAGATCATGTCGACGACGTGACCGACAGGGAATCCCGGCGCGCGGAAGACACGATCCGACAGGTTTCCGAGCACACCGCCGAGCAGAGCTCCGAGCACGACCGCCCAGAGCCGGGAGCGCACCGAGAACGCCTTCCAGACGATCACGCAGGCCACGACGGAGAGGGCGATCGTGAAGATCCAGGTGAACCCCGCGCCGATCGAGAAAGCCGCGCCGGAGTTTCGGATGTAGAAGAGCTGGAGGAACTCTCCGAGCACCGGGACAGGCTTCTGCAGCGGCAGGTGCGCGATCGTGAGGTACTTCACAAACTGGTCGGCGGCCAGCACGAACACCGCGAGGATCGCGATGATCGCGCCGGCCGCCGAACCGTGAAGCGGTTGCCGCCGGGCCAACGGGGCTCCTTACTGGGCCGCGGGGGCGGTGCCGTCGGAGGGGCCGCCCTTCTCATCCAGGTCGCGGAGCTGACCCTCGATGTAGCCGCGCAGCTGCGTGCGGTACGAGCGCTCGAAGTCATGCAGCTCGGTGATCTTGCCCTCGAGCACGTTGCGCTCGCGGTCGAGACGCGCCGTCTCCTCGCGCTGCTTCTGCTCGGCGTCGGCCAGGATCTTCGCAGCCTGCGACTTGGCGTCGGCGATGAGCTGGTCGCGCTGGGACTTGCCCTCGGCGACGTGCTCGTCGTGCAGACGCTGTGCCAGCTCGATGATACCTGCGGTGGCGGCGGCGGGCGCCGCTCCCCCGACCGGAGCAGAGGCGACAGGGGCGGCAGCGGCGACCGGTGCCGGAGCGGCCGAGGCCTGGTCCGCCGCGGGGGCCTTCTCACCGGACTCGTAGGCGGCGAGCTTCGCCTTGAGGTCGGCGTTCTCGTCGAGCGCCTTGCGCCACTCGAGAACCACCTCGTCCAGGAAGTCGTCGACCTCGTCCGGGTCGAAGCCGTCCTTGAAACGGACGTGCTGGAACTGCTTGGTGACGACGTCATCCGGGGTCAGTGCCATTGGTGGCTCCTCTTTCGGTGAGTTCTCGGTGGCCGGGTGGATTGTCGGCGCCTGCCCGAGGCGGAGCACCTTCAGAAAAGCATAGCCGTGATCGGGGTGTGACAAAGGCGAGCCCTGCCGTGGCGCCCGGACTCACATGAACGAACGGGTGATCGTCATCAGGATCAGCACGATCAGCATCGTCAGCGTGAACCCGAGATCGAGCGCCACGGGACCGAGCCTCAGCGGAGGAATGAGGCGTCGGAACAGCCGGATCGGAGGGTCCGTGAGCGTGTAGATGATCTCGGCGGCGATGAGCAGCGCGCCGCGAGGGCGCCACTCGCGATTGAAGATCGGGATGTACTCGAAGATCAGCCGCGCGAACAGCGTGAGCAGGTACAGCGTGAGCAGGATGTTGAGGATCGCTGCGATCACGGAGATCGCGGGCAGCGATGTCACGCGTCAGGAGGTCGCGAGCGCGGGCTCGTCGCCCCCGGCGATCCCGCCCTGCCCCGACACCGCGATGCTCTCCGGCGACAGCAGGAACACCTTGCTGGTCACGCGTTCGATGCGGCCGTACAGGCCGAGCGAGAGACCGCTCGCGAAGTCGATCAGGCGACGCGCGTCGGCGTCGCTCATCTGCGACAGGTTGATGATCACCGGAATGCCGTCGCGGAAGCTCTCGGCGATGACCTGCGCGTCGCGGTACTGCTTCGGGTGCACGGTGAGGATCTCGTTGATCGCGCCGGCGGCGGGCTGACGCACCGCGGTCGGTCGGCGCAGCGGGGTCACAGGAGCGGGCCGTGCCTCCTCGCGGCGGTCCTCGTCGCGACGAGAGCTCTCGTGGCGCGCACGTTCGTGACTGGCGACGGGCGCGGCCGCGGGGGCCTCGTCGTAGACCTCTTCCTCATCGGCGAGGCCGAGGTACACCATGGTCTTCTTGAGCGGGTTCCCCATCGCGTCCTCCGTAGTGTGCGTGTGGTTCTGGTGTCGAGGTTAACCCTGTGCAGGGCGTGGTCCCGTGATTGCGGACCCGATCCGAAGGTGTGTCGCGCCGGCGGCGATCGCCTCGGCGAAGTCACCGGTCATCCCGGCCGAGATCCAGGTCGCGTCGGGCGCGACGCCGCGCAGCCGCTCGGCGTAGTCGTGCACCCGCGCGAACGCCGCCGCGGGATCCTCATCGAGAGGGGCGACCGCCATCACACCGCGCAGGCGCAGCGTGGGCAGCGTCAGCACGTGCTCGGCCAGCCGCTCCAGGTCGGCAGGGGCGACTCCCCCACGATCCGAGTCGTCGGTCAGGTTGATCTGCAGCAGCACGTCGAGGATCGCGTCGTCGAATGCTGCGCGGTCGAGTGCGTCGGCGATGCGCGCGCGGTCGACCGAATGCACCGCCTGGGCGGAGCGGCGGATCGCGACGGCCTTGTTGGTCTGCGCCTGGCCGATGAAGTGCCAGCGCAGGTCCTCGAATCCCGGCCCCTGAGCCTGTCGAAGGGCCTCCACCTTGGCGGAGAGCTCCTGCTGCCGGTTCTCGCCGACCTCGCGGACGCCGAGCCCGTACAGCTCCTGCACGAGGGTGACGGGATGGAACTTCGTCACCACGATCCGGGTGATGTCCGCAGTTTCCCGGCCCGCCCGCCGCACGGCGTCTGCGATCGACGCATCGATCGCAGACAGCCGCTCGGCGAGGCCTGTCACTTCAGGAACTCGGGGATGTCGAGGTCGCTCTCGTCGAAGGCCGGCTCGATGCTGGTGTGCACCGGAGCGATCACCGGGCTGGCCGCGGCGACGAGCGGACGGGAGTCCGCCTCGCCCGCAGTGCCCTCGGAGTCGGTCCCGGCGGAGGCCTTCTCCGCGACGACCGGAGCCGCCGTGCGGGAGAAGATCTGCGGGTCCAGCCGCAGCGTCGGCTCTCCGCTGTCGAATCCGGCCGCGATCACGGTGACGCGCACCTCGTCGCCGAGCGTGTCGTCGATGACCGTTCCGAAGATGATGTTCGCCTCCGGGTGCGCGGCCTCCTTGACGAGGTCGGCCGCGTCGTGGATCTCGAAGATGCCCAGGTTGGATCCGCCCTGGATCGACAGCAGCACGCCGTGCGCACCCTCGATCGACGCCTCGAGCAGCGGCGATTCGACGGCGAGCTCTGCGGCCTTGATCGCACGGTCGGCGCCGCGTGCGGATCCGATTCCCATGAGCGCGGAGCCCGCACCCTGCATGACCGACTTGACGTCGTTGAAGTCGAGGTTGATGAGACCCGGCGTGGTGATCAGGTCGGTGATGCCCTGCACACCGGCGAGGAGCACCTGGTCGGCCGTAGCGAACGCCTCGATCATCGAGATGCCGCGATCGCTGATCTCGAGAAGCCGGTCGTTCGGCACCACGATGAGGGTGTCGACCTCTTCCTTCAGCTTCGCCACACCCGCGTCGGCCTGGCTCTGCCGGCGACGACCCTCAAAGGAGAACGGCCGGGTCACGACGCCGATGGTCAGCGCACCGATCGACTTCGCGATCCGCGCCACGATCGGCGCGCCGCCGGTTCCGGTGCCGCCGCCTTCGCCCGCGGTGACGAAGACCATGTCTGCGCCGCTCAGGGCCTGCTCGATCTCCTCCGCGTGGTCCTCCGCGGCACGACGCCCGACCTCGGGGTCGGCGCCGGCGCCGAGGCCCCGGGTCAGATCGCGGCCGACGTCGAGCTTGACGTCGGCGTCGCTCATGAGCAGCGCCTGCGCATCGGTGTTGATGGCGATGAACTCGACGCCGCGAAGGCCGAGATCGATCATGCGATTGACGGCGTTGACGCCGCCACCGCCGACACCGACGACCTTGATCACGGCAAGGTAGTTCTGGTTCTGGCTCATCCCGTCCTCCGATGTATGTGGAGCCTTGAGCCGGGAACCTTAAACCTCAGGCAGAAGGTTAAAGTATTTCCCGGTATTGCTTTCTCTTTGTCGAAGGTAAGCGGCGCCACGCACGCAGAGCCCAAGCGACACGCGCGTCGGCCGGATCAGGCGACGGATTCGTGGCGAAAGACGCTGTCTCCTCAGCCGACGACGCCGACGTTCGGCGAGGAGACGTCGTACGTGGAGTGATCGGGGCTCGCTGCCATCAGCTTCTGCAGGGCCTCGGCCTTCAGCGCGGACTGATCCGCGCTCCCCCACACGATCTTCGTCCCGCTGGTCAGCTGCATGACGATGTCGTCCGGCGTGGGCGCCGTGACGCTGTCGACCTGCGCGCGCAGCGCGGCCGGGAGCACGCGCAGGGCGATCCCGACGCTGCGGAACGACGAGGCGTCCGTGCCGTTCTTGAGATCGATGAGGGCATATCCGGCCGGCCGGTCGACGGTGGTCGAGAGCGCCACGCCCGCCGCGTCGACGACCGTGAATCCGTGAGCCGAGGCGATCACGCCGACGGGGGTGCGTTCGATGATCCGCACCACCAGGTCGTGCGGCGGGTGCGCCTCGAGCTGATAGGTCTCGATCAGGGGGAAGCTGACCAGGGCTGCCTTCACCGCACTGGCGTTGACGAGGGCCAGGGGCGTGCCGACCTGACTCGCCAGCGCGTTCTGCACGTCGGCGGCCTTGAGCGCGCTCGTGCCCTCGACCGTGATCTTCTGCACGGCGAACAGCGGACTGTACGCCGCGCCCACGCTCCCCCCGACGACGACCAGCGCGACCAGCGCGCCGATGATCCAGCCGATCCTGCGACGCCGCGACCTCTGCGTGAATCGCCGGATCTCGGAGCGCAGCGCCCTGCGCCGCGCTCGCGCCGCCTGCCACAGGTCGCGGGCGGTGAACGGCGCGTCCGAGTCCCCGGTCCCGGTGGGTGCCGGATCGGCGAGAGCCGCGTCCTGCGGCTGCGGCGACGGCGCGGATCCCGCCCCCTCGTGCAGCGGCGCCGGCGCTCTTGACGCATGCGCATCCTCGCGGAACCCCACGTGCGGAGGACGGACGTCGGCCGGGGTGCTCCAGCGCTCCGCAGAGGCCGCCGTCGAGCGTGTGGGCTCCTCCGGCTCGGCCGGGGGCGGCACCGAGATCGGAATCGGGGACGGCCGGCGCACGATCAGTTCTCGGCGGTGGTGCGCAGCGCCTCGAGCACCTGCGGGATGATCTGGTACACGTTGCCGCAGCCCAGCGTGATCACGACATCGCCGTCACGCGCGACGGTGGCGGTGTAGTCGGCGGCCTGCTGCCAGTCGGCGACGTAGTGCACGTGCTGCGGGTCGGCGAACGCGCCGCTGACCAGCTCGCCGGTGACCCCGGGGACCGGATCCTCACGCGCGCCGTACACGTCGAGCATGACGGTGTGATCAGCGAAATTCTCCAGCACGTCGGCGAACTCCTGGAACATGTGCTGGGTCCGGGAGTACGTGTGCGGCTGCTGGATCGCGATGATCCGTCCGGATCCGGAGATCGTGCGCATCGCCTCGAGCGCGGCGCGCACCTCGGTCGGGTGGTGCGAATAGTCGTCGTACACGCTGACGCCGCGCTCGGCGCCGTGCAGCTCGAGACGGCGCACGGTGCCGGCGAAGCCCTCGACCGCGCGGACGGCATCCGCCAGCGCATAGCCGAGGGTGCCGAGCACCGCTACGGCGCCCGCGGCGTTGATCGCGTTGTGCACGCCCGGGACGGCGAGCCGCAGGCGTGCGCTCTCGCCGCGGAAGGTCAGGGTGGCTGCGACCGCGCCGTCGGTGCGGATCTCCGTGATGCGCAGATCGGCGTCCTCGGCGAGCCCGAACGAGATGACGTTCGAATGCGTGATGCCCGCGCGCACGCGCAGGGCACCGGCGTCGTCGCTGGAGATCACGACGGCCTCGCTCGCCTCGTTCGCGAACGTCACGAAGGCGTCGTGGAACGCCTCGTCGGATCCGTAGTGGTCGAGGTGATCGGGGTCGACGTTCGTGATCAGCGCGACCGAGGTGTCGTACAGCAGGAAGGTGCCGTCGGATTCGTCCGCCTCGATGACGAACAGCTCGTCCTGGCCCGAGGAGCTCGAGACGCCGAGCTGCTCGATGACGCCGCCGTTGACGAAGTTGGGCTCGGCGCCGAGTTCGAGCAGCGCCGTGACGATCATGCCGGTCGACGTCGTCTTGCCGTGCGCGCCGGCGACCGAGACCAGGCGTCGTCCGCCGATCAGCCAGTGCAGCGCCTGGGAGCGGTGGATGACGTGCAGGCCGCGCTCCTTGGCGAGCAGGAACTCGGGGTTCTCCGGCCAGATCGCGCCGGTGTGCACCACGGTGTCGGCGTCGCCGAGGTTCGCGGCGTCATGACCGACGTGCACGTCGGCGCCGAGCGCGGCGAGGGCGCGCAGGTTGTCGCTGTCCGCACGGTCGCTCCCGGAGACGCGGATCCCGGCGTCGAGGAACATCCGGGCGAGGCCCGACATCCCGGATCCGCCGATGCCGATAAAGTGTGCAGCGGTGATGTGGTCCGGGATCGGCAGGGTGAGGTCGGGTCTGATCATGACTGAATCATCCTAAGTCGGGGCGCACTGGCGAAGGGCCTGGCTCGCCGGGTCGGGCGCGCGGTAGGCGCTCAGCGGCCGAGCGCGCGATCGGTCAGGGCGATCAGGTCCTCGGTGCCGGTGCGGGATCCGATGCGCGCGGCGGCCTGCGCCATCGCATCGAGCCGGCCCTGATCCTGCAGCAGCGGGATCACCTCGCTCCGGATCCGATCCGGGTCGAGGGCCGCGTCCTCGATCAGCACGGCGGCGCCGCTGTCGATGGCGGCGGCGGCGTTCAGCCGCTGCTCGCCGTTGCCGACCGCATAGGGCACGTAGATCGCGGGGATGCCCAACGCGCTGATCTCGCTGACGGTCGCCGATCCCGCGCGGGACAGGATCACATCGGACAGCGCGAACGCGAGATCCATCCGGTCCAGGTACCGGCGCAGCGCGTAGCCGGGCGCGCCGGGGTCGGCCATGTCGGAGCGGTCGCCCGTCGCGTGCAGGATCTGCCAGCCCGCGTCGAGGATGCTCCGCCAGGATCCGGCGATCGCCTCGTTCAGCCGCTGCGCGCCCAGCGAGCCGCCGAACACCAGCAGCACCGGCCGGTCCGGGTCGAGGCCGAACTCCGCGGCCGCCTCTGCGCGCAGGGCCGCCCTGTCCAGCTCGACGATCTCGCGGCGCAGCGGCATGCCGACCACGGTGCCGCCGCGCAGCGGCGTACCGGGGAAGGCGACGCCGACCGCGGCCGCACGACGCGCGCCGAGCACATTCGCCATCCCGGGGCGGGCGTTGGCCTCATGCACCACGAACGGGATCCGCTCGCGGCGGGCGGCGACGTAGGCGGGGGCGGACGCGTAGCCGCCGAAGCCGATGACCGCGTCGACGCCGCGTTCGCGGATGTACGCGCGGACCTGCTTCACGGCCCGGGCGAACCGGACGGGGAAGGCGAGGGCTGCGCCGTTGGGGCGCCGCGGGAACGGCACCTTGTCGATCGTGAGGAGGTCGTAGCCGCGCTCCGGCACCAGCCGCGCCTCCAGCCCCTCACGCGTGCCGAGCACGAGCACGCCCGACTCGGGATCGCGCGCGCGCAGGCCGTCGGCGACGGCGAGCAGCGGATTGACATGGCCGGCGGTTCCGCCGCCGGCCAGGAGATACGTGGTCACCGGGCGACTTTACCGGACCGGCCTGCGGCCCGGCTGCCCGCCGGAGTCTTGGCCTCCACGGGCAGGGAGCGCGCGAAGGACAGCAGCACTCCGCAGGCCAGCAGAACCGACAGCAGAGAGGTGCCGCCCTGCGACATGAAGGGCAGCGGCACGCCCAGCACCGGGAAGATGCGCAGCACCACGCCCACGTTGATCAGGGCCTGGGACAGGATCCACACCACGATGCCGCCGGAGGTGATGCGCACGAACAGGTCGTCGCTCCTGCGGATCATCCGGAACACCGCGACCGCGAACAGCACGAACAGCCCCAGCACCAGCGCGCAGCCGATCAGCCCGAGCTCCTCACCCACGATCGCGAAGATGTAGTCGTTCGACGCAGCGGGGAGCCATCCGTACTTCTGCTGGGAGTTGCCCAGACCGAGCCCGAAGATGCCGCCGTTGGCCATGCCCCAGATCGCATGCACCTGCTGATAACAGCCGCTCAGGTAGCAGCTGGCGTCGCTCTGCGCGCTGAACATGCTCAGGATCAGCGAGCGGCGCCGCTCGTTCGTGAATGCGAACACCAGCACCGCCGCCGCGATCAGCAACATCGGCAGGATGAAGATGCGCAGACGGACGCCGGAGAAGAACATCGTGCCCAGCAGCAGCAGGAACAGCACCATAGAGGTGCCGAGGTCGCCGCCGCCGTAGACGGAGCCGATGGCGAGGAACGCGACGGGCAGCAGCGGGATGAACACGTGCTGCCAGCGACCGAGCAGATCCTGCTTGCGCCACAGGATGAACCCGGCCCAGATCGCGAGCGAGAGCTTGATGAACTCGGAGGGCTGCAACAGCTGCCCGCCGACGTTCAACCAGTTCGTGTTGCCGTCGTTCTCGACGCCGAGAGGCGTGAACACCAGCATCTGCGCCCCGACCGCGACGATCAGCATCGGCCACGCCATGCGCTTCCAGAACGTCACCCGGAAGCGGCTCATCAGGAACATCAGCGGCACGCCGACGGCCGCGATCAGCGCCTGGATCAGCGCGATCGAGTACGGTCCCTTGCCCTGGCTGAGGGCGTTCGCGCTGGAGGCGGAGAGGATCATCACGAGCCCGAACACCGTGAGCAGCAGTGCCGTCGACGCGATCATCACGAATTCGCCGGACACCGGCCGGAAGATGCGACCGAGGCGCACCCGCGCGGCGAGCCCGTGGACGCGCGGCTCGGGCTCAGGCCTCGCGGAGGGGCGTGCTGCCACCTGCGTCACCGGCGCTCCCCTGATCGATCCACTGCCGTACCGCCTCGGCGAAGCGGTGTCCCCGATCCGCGTAGCTGCGGAACTGATCGAAGGACGCCGCCGCGGGAGCGAGGAGCACGGTGTCCCCATCCTGTGCGATGCCCGCCGCCAGTTCGACGACGCGGGTCATGACCTCTTCAGTGTCACCGGGGACCACCTCGATGACGTGCACTGCGGGCGCGTGTCGCGCGAACGCCTCGAGCACCTCGCCGCGGTCGACGCCGATCACGAGGGCCGCGCGGGCCGTGGCTCCGGCGCCCGCGATGAGGGCGGACACGTCGACGCCCTTCCAGTCGCCGCCGACGATCCAGATCGCCCCGGGGAACGCGCGCAGCGACGACTGCGCAGCATGCGGGTTCGTGGCCTTGGAGTCGTCGATCCAGGTGATGCCTCCCGCGCGCGCCACGACCTCGATCCGGTGCGCGTCGAGGCGGAAGCCGTCCAGGGCCGCGCCGATCGCGCCCGGCTCGACACCGAGCGATCGGGCCAGCGCGGCGGCGGCGAGGATGTTCTGCACGATGTGCGGGGCGCTCAGGCCGTGCGCGGCGAGGTCGCGCACCGTGGTCAGCTCGAGAGCGCTGTTGCGGCGGTCGTCGAGGAAGGCGCGGTCCGCGAGGATCCCCTCCACGACGCCGAAATCGCTGGGACCGGGGATACCGAGCCCGAAGCCGATCGCCCTCGCACCCTCGACGACCTCGGCCTCCTCGACCATCCGCAGGGTCGCCGCATCGGCCTTGTTGTACACGCACGCCACGCGGGTGTTGCGGTAGACGAGGGCCTTGGCCTCGCGATACGCCTCCGCGCTGCCGTGCCAGACCAGGTGGTCGTCGGCGAGGTTCAGGCAGGTCGCGGCATAGGGCACAGGCTGCGCCACCGGGTCCGTGAGGCCGAGGTACCAGAGCTGATGGCTGGAGAGCTCGACGACGAGCACGTCGAAGCCGGCGGGGTCGCGCACCGCGTCGAGCGCGGGGACGCCGATGTTGCCGCAGGGGGCGGCGCGCAGCCCTCCGGCGAGGAGCATTGACGCGGTGAGCTGCGTCGTGGTCGTCTTGCCGTTCGTGCCGGTGATCAGCACCCACTCGGCCGGCGTGCCGTCGGCGCGGAGTACCTTGTCGCGCACCCGCCAGGCCAGCTCGATGTCGCCCCACAGCGCGATGCCCTGAGTCCGGGTCCAGGCGATGATCGGGTGCGACGGCGAGAACCCGGGCGAGGCGATGAGGACCTCGGGTGCGAACGCGGCGAGCTCGGCGGGGACGACGTCGAGGTCCCCGATCCACAACTGTGCGCCCAGCACCGGCATCAGCCGCTGGTACTCCTCGGTGGCGCTCTCGCTGAGCACGAGCACTTCGGCGCCGAGCTCGGCGAGGGTGTCCGCGACCGAGAAGCCCGTCACGGACAGGCCGAGCACCGCGACTTTCAGACCCTGCCAGTCGGAATGCCAGCTGATCAGGGTGTCGAGGTCGCGGGTCATGAGCTGGTCAGCCTCAGCCACTCGACGTAGAACAGCCCGAACGCCGAGACCGCGAGCAGGCCCGCGATGATCCACATCCGCACCACGATCGTCGCCTCGGGCCAGCCGCGCATCTCGAGATGATGGTGGAACGGGCTCTGCAGGAACAGCCGCTTGCCGCGGGTGAGCTTGAAGTAGGTCAGCTGCACGATCACCGAGGCCGGGGCGATGATGAACACGCCGGCGAGCAGGATCAGCAGCAGCTCGGTGCGGGTGAGGATCGCCAGCGCCGCGATCACTCCGCCGATCGCCATGGATCCGACATCACCCATGAAGACCTTCGCCTGGGGTGCGTTCCACCACAGGAAGCCGATCAGCGCACCGACGAAGGACGCGGAGATCACGGCGAGATCGAACGGGTGCGCCACGTCGTAGCAACCTGCGAGCGAGGCCGGTGACAGGTTCTCGTCCGCGCAGGACTGCTTGAACTGCCAGAACGAGATGAGGCTGTAGGAGCCGATCACGAACACGGCGGCGCCTGCGGCCAGGCCGTCCAGCCCGTCGGTCAGGTTCACGCTGTTGGAGGCCGCGGTGCCGATGATCGAGAGCCAGGCGAGGTAGAGCAGCCAGCCGAGGATGGGCCCGAGCGCGAACAGCGACAGCACGGGGATGTCGCGGAACAGCGAGATGAAGCCGCTGGCCGGGGTGTTGCTGGATCCGCTGCGCACCGTGAGCGCGACGATCCCGAACGGCACCATGACCAGCACCTGCCCGACAATCTTGCGCCATCCGGACAGTCCGAGGCTGCGCTGCTGGCGCAGCTTCATGTAGTCGTCGATGAAGCCGACGGCTCCGAACCCGACCATGAGCCAGATCACGAGCAGACCGGAGACGGTCGGGTAGCTCCCGCCGGTGAACGTTCCCACGCCGTAGCCGACGATGGTGCCGAGGATGAAGATCACGCCGCCCATGGTCGGCGTGCCGCGCTTGGCGTAGTGGCTCGGGTTCTCGATCGCTTCGGGAGTGCGGATGACCTGCCCCCACCCCCACCTCCGGAACAGCCGGAGGAAGACCGGCGTGAGCAGGAGAGTGAACGCGAGGGAGATCGCGGCGGCGGTCAGCAGTGATCTCACGAGAACGATTCTCCCAGACGATCGCCGAGGAACCGGAGCCCGGCGGAATTGGACGACTTGACGAGCACCCTGTCGCCGGGGCGCAGCTCGTCCTTCAGGTAATCGAAGGCGGCGTCGGCGTCGGGCAGGTGCACGGCTTCGCCGTCCCAGGATCCCTCGCCCACGACGGCCAGGAACAGTCGGCGGGCTTCCGCGCCGACCACCACGATGCGCTGGATGTTCAGGCGCACGGCGAGCAGCCCGATGCGGTCGTGCTCCTCCCCCGCGGCCTCGCCGAGCTCGCTCATGGCGCCGAGCACGGCGACCGTGCGCTCACCGGGACCGGTGATCTGGGCGAGGGTGCGCAGGGCCGCGGCCATCGAGTCGGGGCTGGCGTTGTACGCGTCGTTGATGATGCGCACGGCGTCGCCGCCCATCGGCTGCATGCGCCAGCGCTCGGCGATCCGCACGGTCTCCAGGCGCGCGATGGCGTCGGCAGGCGCCACGCCGAGGGCGATCGCCGCGGCGATCGCCGCCAGCGCGTTGTTCACGTGGTGCGCGCCCAGCACCTGCAGCCGCAGGGGCAGTGCCTGTGCGTCGACGTGTCCGGGGACGGCGACGAACACGGTGCACGAGGTCCCCGACGCGGTCACGTCGATGTCGGCGGCGCGCACGTCGGCGGATCCCTGCCCGAAGCCGAGCACGCGCAGCCCGCGCGCCTCGGCGCCTGCGCGCATGGCGGCGACCCGGGGATCGTCCATGTTGAGCACCGCGGTGCCCGAAGCGGAGGCCGCGTCGATGAGCTCGGCCTTGGCGCGCGCGGTCTCCTCGATGCCGCCGAAGCCGCCGGCGTGCGCGAGCCCGACCATGAGCTCGACCACGACGTCGGGATGCACGAGACCCGCGAGGCGGGCGATCTCGCCGGGCGCGCTGGCACCGAACTCGCAGACGAGGAAGCGCGTCGTGTCCGTGATCCGGAGCATGGTCAGCGGGGCGCCGACCTCGTTGTTGTACGAGGCGACGGGCGCGATCGTCTCCCCCTCATCCTCCAGGATCCGGGCGAGGAAGTTCTTCGTCGTCGTCTTGCCGTTGGATCCGGTCACCCCGACCACGCGCAGGTCGCCGCCCGCACGCACGCGGGCCACCACGGCACGCGCGAGTGCCGCGAGGGCGTCGATGACGTCGGCGACGACGATCTGCGAGATCTCGTCCTCCACGAGGTGCTCCACGATCGCGAGGACCGCTCCGCCCTGGATCGCCGCGCCGATGAAGCGGTGTCCGTCGGTGTGTTCGCCGGGCTTGGCGATGAAGATGCCGCCCGCGACCATCTGACGCGAGTCGGTGTCGACGACGCCGGACACGATCGATGCGGGATCGTGATCGGACGCAGGGTGCAGGGTGCCGCCGATGATCTCGGCGATCTCCCCGAGGGACAGAGCGATCATGATGAGAAGGGATCCTCCGAGGCGATGACGCGCGGTGCGGCGACCGCGATCATTGCACGTACTTGGGGAGCAGCGGTTCCATCGGGACGGTCGACGGCTGCACGCGATAGGTCTTCAGCACCTGCGTCATCGCCTTCTGGAAGGCGGGCGCGGTGGCCGCTGACGAGGTTACCCTAGTGGGCTCGTCGAGGGTGACCACGACGACGTACTCCGGGTGGTCCGCCGGCGCGTAGCCGACCATGCTGGTGAAGTAGATGCCGTCCTTGTACGCGCCGGTCAGAGGATCGGGCTTCTGCGCGGTTCCGGTCTTCGCCGCGACCCGGTAGCCGGGGACCTTGATCATGTCGGACACGCTGCCCTGCACGGCGACGTTCTCGATCATCCGGCTGAGTTCGGCGTCGAGTCCGGCGTCCAGGATGCGCTGCGGCTTCGCCGCCGGGGCCTGGGTGACCTTGCCGTCGGCGCCCGTGCACGACTCGACCAGCGATAGCGGCACCTTCAGGCCGCCGTTCGCGATGGTCTGGTAGACGCTGGCGACCTGGGGTGCGGTGACGGTGTAGTACTGGCCGAACGTGGTCGTGTAGTGCGACTGGTAGTCCCAGTCCTTGACAGGGTGGATGATCCCGGATGCCTCACCCGGGAAGTCGATCGCGGTCTTGCTGCCCACGCCGAACTTCACCAGCTCGTCGTAGCGCTGCTGGTCGGTCACCATGTCGCCGTAGTGCGAGAGCGCGACGTTCGAGGAGTCGATGAGGGCGCCGGCCAGCGTGTACTGGTAAGCGGGGTGCTCGAACGCGTCGTTGATGACGGCGCCGTTCGGGAACTTCTCGTGGCTGGACGCCGTGACCGAGGTGGCGGGAGTGGCCCCGGCGTCCTGCATGACCGTGGCCGCGGTGATCGCCTTGAACGTCGAGCCCGGTTCGAAGCTGGTGCTGAAGATGCGCGATCCGCGGTCCGCGGCGTTGGAGGCGGCGGGGTCGTTGGGATCCACGCTGGGGAACTCGGCCGCCGCACGGATCTTGCCGGTGCCGACCTCCACCACGGTCACCGTGCCGCTCTTGGCGGCCTGGGTCTTGACTTCCTCGGAGATCATCTGCTGCAGGTACCACTGCAGTTCGGTGTTGATCGTGAGCTTCACGGTGCCGCCGTCGACCGCAGGCTTCTCGGTCGCGCTGCCGGGGATGATCACCCCGTCCTGACCGGTGAGGTAGGTCTCGGTGCCCTTGGTCGCGCTCAGGCACGAGTTCTGCGCCTCCTCGAGCCCCTCCTTGGCGCCGTCGCCCGCGATGAAGCCGATCAGGTTGCCGCCGACGGCGCCGTTGGGGTACACCCGCACGCTGCGGGAGACCGGCGTGAGGTAGTCGAGCCCCAGCGCGCGGATCTTCAGGAACTGGTCGGTGCTCAGTCCCTTCTTGATCATCGCGTACTGCGAGTCCGCGTTCTCCGCCAGCGCGTCGGAGGCGATCTTGCGCACCTCGTCGCCGGTCTGGCCTGTGATCGCCGCGATCTTGTCTGCGGCCTTCGCCCAGGGCAGCTTCGGCTTGTTCTTCGAGGTCTCCAGGCCGCGCATCGCCTTCGGATCCATCTGCAGGTCGTAGACGAGCTGGCTCTCCGCGAGGACGGTGCCGTTCTGATCCACGATCGAGCCGCGGGCGCCGTCCAGGGTGCGCGTGACACCGAGACTGTTATCGACCGAGTCCTTCACGTTGGCGGCCGCGTTCACCACCTGGATGTCCACCAGGCGCACCAGGAAGCCGACGATGACGGCCAGGATCACGGCGAGGGCGATGACGGTCCGGCGCCGCGGCGTCCGGGTCGCTCGGGTGGTCATGGGATCTCCGTCCGGTGCGCGCTGTCTGTCGGTCAGGATCCGGGGTGGCGCCCGGGTCAGTGGATCGTGGGAGTCGGCAGGCCTTCTGCCGTCGGCGGGGCCGGTGCCTGCGTCGCCGGCGCTGTCCCCGTCTTCGGTTGTACGCCTGTGCCGGGCTTCGCGGCGGAGGCGTTGCTCGGCGTGTCGCGGACCAGCGCGTTCGCGACGCCGTCCTTGGTGGGGTCCACGGTCGATGACCACGCCGCGGGACCGGCGGCGCCGATGACGCTGCCGTCGCTGAGGCGGAGGTAGTTCGTGCTGCCGCCGACGACCAGACCCATCTTCGCGGCCTGGGTCGCGAGGGCCTGCGGCGAGCTGATCCCGTCCAGATCCTGGGCCGCGGCCTGCGCCTGCCAGTTCAGCTCCTTGCTGTGCCGGCTCAGCTGGGCGACGACGAACGAGTCCTGGGTGGTCGCGATCGACAGCCCGATCTGCGCTGCGCCGATGAGCGCCGCTCCGGCCAGCGCGACGATCGCGTACGCGAGCCGGGGACGACGGCGCCGTGAGGGGCGCTCGACCGCCCGGAGGTGGCGGGACCGGATCGGCTCATCGAGCTCCGGCTGCTGCAGTGTCCGTTCTGCCAGGCTCATCGCGCGGCGCTCCTCTGATCGTCTCTCACACGTTCTGCGGCGCGCAGGCGCACCGGGATCGCCCGCGGGTTGACCGCGCGCTCGGCCTCGTCGGCCTGCTCTGCGCCCTTGGTCAGCATCCGGAACCGGGGCGCGTGCTCCGGCAGCTCGACCGGGAGCCCGGCGGGCGCCGTCGACGCCGAGGCTGCGGCGAACGCCTGCTTGACGAGCCGGTCCTCCAGCGACTGGTACGACATCACGACGATGCGCCCGCCCACGGCCAGGGCGCCCATCGCTGCCGGGATCGCATCCGCGAGCACGTTCAGCTCCCGGTTCACCTCGATCCGCAGCGCCTGGAACACCCGCTTGGCGGGATGTCCTGCCCGCTGCACGGCCGCGGGGGTCGCCGCCTGCAGAATGTCCACCAGCTGTCCAGAGCGCTCCAGCGGTGCGCTCTGTCGGGCGTGCACGATGGCCCTCGCATAGCGGCCCGCGAGCTTCTCCTCGCCGTAGCGCTCGAAGATCCGGCGCAGCTGCCCCTCGCTGAACGTCGCGAGCACCTCGGCGGCGGTCGTGCCGGAGGTCTGATCCATCCGCATGTCCAGCGGGGCGTCCTTCGCGTAGGCGAAGCCGCGCTCGGCCTCGTCCAGCTGCAGCGAGGAGACGCCGAGGTCGAACAGGATCCCGGACGCGCGCTCACCGTCGGGGCCGAGGGCGTGCTCGCCGATCCCGTCGTACACCGTGTGCACGAGCGTGACGCGGTCGCCGAAGCGGGCGAGCCGCTCCCCCGCGATCCGCAGGGCGTCGGTGTCGCGATCCAGTCCGATCAGGCGGATGTTCGGCAGCCGCTCGAGGAACGCCTCGGCGTGTCCGCCCATCCCGAGCGTGGCGTCGACGAGGATCGCGCCGTCGTGCTGCAGGGCGGGGGTCAGCAGCTCGACGCAGCGGTCGAGCATCACAGGGGTGTGGATCCGTCGGATGTCCATGAGCTCCTCGTGGTCCGACCCGGACTCTGATCCCCATCCGCTCGACCCGGCACCGGGGAAGGTGCGCCGGGGCGGGAGCGGCTGGGAGTCACAGCCAGGGTCAGAACAGGCCGGGGATCACCTCCTCCTCCAACTCGGCGAATGCGTCTTCGTGTCCTTCGGCGTAGGCGTTCCACGCCGTCGCGTCCCAGATCTCGGCGTGCGCGCCGACACCGGTGACGATGAGCTCCTTACCCAGCCCCGCATAGGTGCGCAGGTGAGCGGGGAGCGTGATCCGGTTCTGGCTGTCCGGCATCTCGGCGCTGGCGCCGGAGAGGAACATCCGCAGGAACGCCCGCGCTTCCTTGTTGCTCAGCGGAGCCTGACGGATCCGCTCGTGCACGCTCTCGAACTCCGTCGTGCTGAACACGTAGAGACAGCGATCCTGGCCACGCGTGACCACGACACCGCCCGCCAGATCCTCGCGGAACTTGGCGGGGAGGATGACGCGCCCCTTGTCGTCGAGCTTGGGGGAATGCGTACCGAGCAACATGCGCCCCGCCCCCTTCCGCCCCGCTCCACGACGTTTCCTCCACTTTACTCCACTTTGCTCCATTTTGATACCCATTCGTCATCCCGAGCGGCTTTTCGGAGATACGACGAAGGCCCCCGATCCGCGGATTTCCGCGGGTCAGGGGCCGGTGGAGGGAAAGGGAGGACGGGTGGAGGAAGAGGGAGGATCAGCGCAACACAGAGGGTCCGGACGCCGCGGCGTCCGGACCCTCAGAAACGTGTGTCGAGGAGGTCAGTGATCCTCGTGGCGACGATCCCAGCGATCGTTCATGCGATCCATGAAGGACGGCGAAGGCTCTTTCGTCTTCGTCCCGGATCCCTCACCGCGCCCGCTGGTGCGGCGCACGGGCGTGAAGGCCAGCATCAGGCCGCCGAGCATGGCGGCGAAGGCGATCACTCCGATGATGATCCCGCCGACGCCGCCGACGGCGACCCCGGCGATCAGTCCGCCGATGCCGGCCAGCAGCAGCACGGTGCCGTAGATCAGGTTGCGATAGCTGAGCGCGCGGTCGCCGGTGTGCGCGGAGACGACATCGGCGTCGTTCTGCATGAGATGGCGTTCCATCTCATCGAGCAGGCGCTGCTCCTGTTCGGAGAGTGGCATTTCATCCCCCTCGGGTGGTCTTGAGCACAGTCTACGCGCGCGGAGAACCGGCAGGCTAGGAAATCACCTTGGAGTTGGGGGAAGGATCCCGCCCGAGGCCCGCGTCGGTCGCCGCCGCGCTCACTAAGCTGGAGCGGTGGCCGCCCGCTCCGATCTCATCGACCAGGTCTCCGCCCGCCTGACCGGCTTCGTGGAGCGGATGCGCGCGGAGACGGAGGCCTACGGACCGGACGCCGCGACGCTGGTCTCCGCCGCCGAGAGCGCCCTTCACGGCGGCAAGCGCCTGCGCGCCCGCTTCTGCCACGCCGGCTGGGCCGCGGTGGCAGGGCTCCGCGGAAACGCGGGAGAACCGATGGGCCTCTGGGACGCCTGTGCGGCGCTCGAGGTGTTCCAGTCCGCGGCGCTCGTGCACGACGACCTGATCGACAACTCGGACACCCGCCGAGGGCGGCCCGCCGCACATCGCGCTCTCGAGTCCGGCCATCTGGACCGCGGCTGGAGCGGCAATCCGGCCGAGTTCGGGCGCGCCTCCGCCGTGCTGCTCGGCGACCTGCTCGTGGCGTGGAGCGATGATCTGCTGGAGTCCGGCATCGCCGGGGATCCGCATGCGGGCGCCGTGCGCGCCGAGTACGCCAGGATGCGCCGCGACGTGACGATCGGGCAGTTCCTGGACATCGCCGAAGAGTCCGCGTGGAGCGTGAACGACGACGCGGAGCACGCCGAGCGGGCTCTGCGTGTCGTGTCGCTCAAGTCCGCCCGCTACAGCGTCGAGCAGCCGCTGCTGATCGGCGCGGCTCTCGCCGGCGCGGATCAGACGCAGCGCACGGCTCTGCGTGCGTTCGGCCATCCGCTCGGGATGGCGTTCCAGCTCCGCGACGACGTGCTCGGCGTCTTCGGAGACGAACGCGTCACCGGCAAGCCCGCCGGAGACGACCTCCGCGAAGGCAAGCGCACGCTCCTGATCGCATGGACCAGAGAGGCTCTCGCCGCACCGGGACGGCGCCTGGTCGATGAGCTGCTCGGGGATCCTCAGCTGACTCCGGATCAGATCGCGAGCCTGCAGGCGACGATCGCGGAGTCCGGCGCACTCGGGCGCGTGGAACGGCTGATCGCCGACTACGCGGCCGATGGCGAGGCGGCCCTCAGCGGCGCCCCTCTGGACGCGGGCGCGCTCGAGTTGCTGAGCGGGCTGGCCAGGGACGCGACCCAGCGCACCGCCTGACGGGTGCGATCAGGCCAGCGAGCGCGCCACCCGGCGCACCTCGCTCTTGTGGCCGTCGCGGAGCGCCGCAATCGGCGAGCGCCCGATCGACTCCTCCTCGGCGAGCAGCCAGTCGATCGTCTCGTCGTCGGTGAAGCCTGCGTCCTTCAGCACGATGATCGTGCCGCGCAGCGACGGGAGCGGCCGCTCCTCCACCAGGAAGAGGGCGGGGACCGCGAGCGGGCCGTTCCGGCGCGAGCCGACGAGATGCTGCTCGTCGAACAGGCGATGCACCCGTCCCAGCGGCTCGCCGAGCATCTCGACCAGATCGGGAAGGGTCAGCCATTCGACCGGCGCAGCCGCCGTTTCCGTTTCAGACACCCAGCCATGATCTCACCTCGGCGCCGTCGTCCGAGCCGATCACGAAATCACATTCGCCACTTCCTGCGCATGGATCACTTCCATCACGGCAATTGACTCTGGTGAACTTCCGTGACACGGTCTTTCTATCGACGCGCATCGAGGCGCGTGCGGTATAAGACGTCCGAATCGGGGGATCCATGACGACCACACCGCTTCCGCGCCGCGCGTTGAGCCTCGCTCTGCCGACCGCCGTGCTCACCACGGTCGCGACGGCGCTCGCCGCGCTTCCGGCCCATGCCGAGACCTTCTCCGCGCAGCGCCCAGAGCCGCATCTCGTCGCGCTGCCCCTCACGCCGCACCCGGCGTCGGTCTCGCCGCGGCTCGAAACCGCCCCCGCCGGCGGCAGCTACACGGTGCAGTCCGGCGACACGCTGTGGGACATCGCCGTCCGGTTCGAGACCACGGTGGGCGCACTGATCGCCGCGAACGGGCTCAGCCGCGACAGCATCCTGCAGCCGGGGCAGGTGCTGCTGCTCTCCCCCGCGGCGGCTCCCGCACCCGCCGCGGCACCTGCGGCGCCCGCACCCACGAACTCGGGTGCGTCCTACGTCGTGGTCACCGGCGACACGCTGTGGTCGATCGCGCACGAGCACGGCACCACCGTCGCGGCGCTCTACGCGGCCAACGCTCTCGGACCAGATTCGGTCATCTACCCGGGTCAGGCACTCCGACTCGACGGCGCCGCCGCGGCTCCCGCGTCCGCTCCGACTGCGCCGGCGGCGGCGGAAGCACCCGCTCCGGCCCCGGCTGGCGGCGGCTACACCGTGGCGGCCCAGGACACGCTGTGGTCGATCGCGCACGAGCACGGCACGACCGTCGCCGCGCTGTACGCCGCGAACGGCCTCGGCCCGGGCTCGATCATCTACCCCGGGCAGACGCTGCAGCTCGCACCCGTCCCTGTCCCCGCCCCGGCAGCCGCCCCGCCCGCTCCCGTCGTGGACACCTACACCGCACCGCAGGTGACGCTCTCTGCGGAGCAGACCGCGAACGCGCAGCACATCATCCAGATCGGCCGTCAGCTCGGCGTCCCCGACCGCGGGATCGTCATCGCTCTCTCGACGGCGATGGTCGAATCGGCGCTCACCAACCACCCGGGCGGGGATCGCGACTCCATCGGCCTGTTCCAGCAGCGCCCGAGCACCGGGTGGGGCACGGCGGAGCAGATCAGCGACGCAGGCTACGCGATCACCGCGTTCTTCCGGGGCACGCCGTCGACGAACGGCCTGCTCGACATCCCCGGCTGGCAGGATCTCCCGGTCAGCGACGCGGCGCAGGATGTGCAGATCTCGGCCTTCCCGGCCCGCTACGGACTGTGGGAGCCGCAGGCGGACGCCTGGCTCGCCGCGCTGGGCTGAATCCGCACCGATACCGCATCGTGATGCGGGCGGAATAGGGCCCGCACGCGAGCCGTTGCCGCCTCTCACAGGCAGTTCTTCATAGACTCTTGCCGTGACGACCAGCCAACAAGCCGACCCCCTCATCGGGCGGCTCGTCGACGGTCGCTACCGGGTGCGCGCCCGGATCGCGCGCGGCGGCATGGCCACCGTCTATGTCGCGACCGACCTGCGGCTCGAGCGGCGCATCGCCCTCAAGGTCATGCACGGTCATCTGAGCGACGACTCGGTGTTCCAGAGCCGCTTCATCCAGGAGGCGCGCGCCGCGGCCCGGCTGGCGGATCCGCATGTCGTCAACGTCTTCGACCAGGGTCAGGACGGCGAGCTCGCCTACCTCGTCATGGAGTATCTGCCGGGGATCACGCTGCGCGAGCTGATGCGAGAGCAGCGCCGGCTCACCGTGCCGCAGACCATCACGATCATGGACGCGGTGCTGTCCGGCCTCGCCGCCGCGCACCGCGCCGGCATCGTGCATCGCGACGTCAAGCCGGAGAACGTGCTGCTGGCCGAGGACGGCCGGATCAAGATCGGCGACTTCGGCCTGGCCAGGGCGACGACGGCGAACACCGCGTCCGGCGCGCAGCTGATGGGCACGATCGCGTACCTCGCCCCCGAACTGGTCACCCGCGGCACGGCCGACGCCCGCAGCGACATCTACGCGCTGGGCATCATGCTCTACGAGATGCTCGTCGGCGAGCAACCGTACAAGGGCGAGCAGCCCATGCAGATCGCCTTCCAGCACGCGACCGATTCGGTGCCGCGGCCGAGCGTGCGCAATCCCGGAGTCCCTGAGCCGCTCGACGAGCTCGTGCTGTGGGCGACCGAGAAGTCTCCGGACGAACGTCCGAACGACGCTCAGGAGATGCTCGACCGGCTGCGCGCCATCGAGCACGAACTGGGGGTGGCGCCGAGTCCCACGACGGCGAAGACGAGCGTCATCCCGATGCGCGACACCGGCGATCAGACCCTGATCCTGCCCGGCATCACCGCCCCGACAGCGCCGACCGCGGTCGCCGACGTCGCCGTCGACAACGCGACGCTGCTGCGCCGCCGCGCCGCCCAGCGTCGTTCCCGCGGGGCCTTCCTGCTCGTGCTGGTGCTGCTGCTCGCGGCCGCCGCCGGTGCGGCGGGCTGGTGGTTCGGATCCGGACCCGGATCCCAGCTGTCGGTCCCTGATGTCGCGGGCAAGACCTGGGAGGTCGCCTCAGCTCAGCTCGTCAAGGACGGCATGAAGCCGGTCCAGGCGCAGGAGAACTCGCTCGACGTGAAGACCGGGCTCGCGATCCGCAGCACCCCGGGTGCGGGAACGCGCGTGGACAAGAACGCGAAGGTCACGGTCGTGATCTCGACCGGCCCGGCCGTGGTCGCCATCCCGAAGCTGAACGAGCTGACGCAGGATCAGGCCAAGCAGGCCTTGAAACCGCTGCATCTCCAGCTGCAGGACACGGTCATGCTGTTCTCCCGTGCCGACAACGGGATCGTGATCAACGCCGAGGTGACTCCGCGCGGCGGTGCCACGGTCGAGTGCGGCGAGGGCTGCAGCGCCCACCAGGGCGACGCGATCCGGCTCCTCGTCTCCCTGGGCTCCGTGCCGGACGTGTCGGGGATGACCGTCGGCGACGCCACGAACCGGCTCGTCGGCGTGGGCCTGAAGGTCAATCCCGATGTGAACTCCGAGTACAGCGACACCGTGCCGAAGGACCGCGTGCTGGGCTACGCCGACCGCGACGGCGGCGGCAACTGGCGCCCCGGCGACACGATCACGCTCGACGTGTCGAAGGGCCCGCAGCTGTTCGACGTCCCGAACGTCGTCGGTATGACTCGAGACAAGGCAAAAGCTACGCTCAGCGACGCAGGATTCAAGGTCAGCTATAGCCCATTGTGGGATGCAGTCGTAGATGGCGTCACAAAGGTGAGCTCGCAAGATCCATCCGACAAAGCGCCCAAAAACGCGACCGTGACGATTACGATCACAGGCTCGTTCTAAGTCGACGCCCCCAGAGGAACATCCGGAGCGCAGCGACCGTGAGGTCGAGCGGCAGGCATCGGGATTGGCGGGAGCAGGCGCTCCCGAGCTTGCGAGGGAGCGCCTGCGGGGGACCGCGCGCTCGACCTCACGGTCGCGGAGCGGGTCCCCGCGCGGTCAGTCCCGAGGCGTCAGCGCTTCTCGAGCTCCTCGGCGACGAGGAAGGCCAGCTCGAGCGACTGCATGTGGTTCAGGCGCGGGTCGCAGAGCGACTCGTAGCGGGTCGCGAGCGCGGCCTCGTCGATGTGCTCGGATCCGCCCAGGCACTCCGTGACGTCGTCGCCGGTGAGCTCCACGTGGATCCCGCCGGGGAAGGTCCCCACGGCACGGTGCGCCTCGAAGAAGCCGCGCACCTCGTCGACCACGTCGTCGAAGCGACGGGTCTTGTAACCGGTCGGCGTCGTGATGCCGTTGCCGTGCATCGGGTCGGTCACCCACAGCGGCTGCGCGCCGGAATCCTTCACGGCCTGCAGCAGCGGCGGCAGGGCATCGCGGATCTTGCCCGCCCCCATGCGCGTGATGAAGGTGAGACGTCCCGGCTCGCGCTCGGGGTCGAGTTTGTCGATCAGCGCGAGCGCGGTCTCCGGCGAGGTCGTGGGGCCGAGCTTCACGCCGATGGGGTTGCGGATCTTCGAGAAGTAGTCGACGTGCGCGCCGTCCAGTTCGCGGGTGCGCTCGCCGATCCAGAGGAAGTGCGCCGAGGTGTTGTACGGCGTCAGCGTGCGCGAGTCGATGCGGGTCATCGGGCGCTCGAAGTCCATCAGCAGGCCCTCGTGGCCGGTGAAGAACTCGACGCGCTTGAGCTCGTCGAAGTCGGCGCCCGCGGCCTCCATGAACTTGATGGCGCGGTCGATCTCGGCGGCCATCCGCTCGTAGCGCTGGTTCGCCGGGTTCTGCGCGAAGCCCTTGTTCCACGAATGCACCTCGCGGAGGTCCGCGAACCCGCCCTGGGTGAACGCGCGGATCAGGTTCAGCGTCGATGCCGCGGTGTTGTAGCCCTGCAGCAGCCGGCCGGGGTTCGCGACGCGCGATCCCTCGGTGAAGTCGTAGCCGTTGACGATGTCGCCGCGGTACGCGGGCAGGGTGACGTCGCCGCGGGTCTCGGTGTCGCTCGAGCGCGGCTTGGCGAACTGGCCCGCCATGCGCCCCATCTTGACCACGGGCATCGAGGCGCCGTAGGTGAGCACGACGGCCATCTGCAGGACCGTCTTGATGCGGTTGCGGATCTGGTCGGCGGTGGCGCCGGCGAACGTCTCGGCGCAGTCGCCGCCCTGCAGCAGGAACGCGCGCCCCGAGGCCGCGCGTGCGAGGCGATCGCGGAGGTTGTCCACCTCGCCGGCGAACACCAGCGGCGGCAGCACGGAGATCTGCGCGGAGACCTCCGCGACGCGCTCGGCGTCAGGCCATTGCGGCTGCTGCTTGATGGGAAGAGTGCGCCACGAGTCGAGGTCCAGAGGCTGGGGCATCCCCCTATCCTAGGGCGCGCGCGAGCACCCGGATCGCCTCAGCGGGCCTGTGTGACAGCGGCCAGACGCTCCTTGACAGTGGACGCGTAGACGTCCTCGTAGGTCTGCTCCCCCAGCCGCTGCAAGGCCACCATGATCTCGTCCGTCACGGAGCGCAGGATGTAGCGGTCGTTCTCCATCCCGGCGTAGCGGGAGAAGTCCAGCGGCTCCCCGATCACGATGCCGACACGCATGATCTTCGGGATCCGCTGCCCGGTCGGCATCGCGACGTCGGTGTCGACCATGACGACGGGGACCACCGGCACCTTCGCCTCGAGTGCCATCCGTGCGATGCCGGTGCGGCCGCGGTACAGCTTGCCGTCGGGGCTGCGCGTGCCCTCTGGATAGATCCCGAGCAGGTCGCCGCGGCCGAGGACGCGGAGGCCGGTGTTGAGCGAGGCCTCGGAGGCCTTGCCCCCCGAGCGGTCGATGGGCAGCTGCCCGGTGCCCTTCATGAACATCCTGGTGGCCCAGCCCTTGAGGCCGCGCCCCGTGAAGTAGTCGCTCTTCGCGAGGAAGGACATCTTCCGGTCCAGCATGAGCGGCAGGAAGATCGAGTCGGAGAAGGACAGGTGGTTGCTCGCCATGATGGCCGCGCCCGAGGTCGGGACGTGCGAGCGCCCCACGATCCACGGTCGGAAGATCGCCTTCACCAGCGGCCCGATCGCAATGTTCTTCATGAACCAGTAGATCATCGCCCGCAGTCTATCCCGCCCTGTCACCGGGCACGAGGGCACGACGCCTGCGATGCGACGCAGTTTCAAGAACGGTGCGACTGAATGTCACGCGCGCGGCCTCCTCCCCAGGCGCCGCATGGCATAGACTCCAGACAAGCATGTACCCGTTTCGGTACCGAAGGAGTTGCCGTGATCCAGTTCGAAGTTCCCGCGATCGTCCCCGCCGCCCCCCAGGACAACATCACCGACCTCCTCGAGCAGCGCGTGCAGAAGACCCCGAGCCTCGCGCTGTTCTCGGTGCCCGACGGCGCCGGCTGGCGCGACATCACCGCCGCCGACTTCCGCACGTCGGTCATCGCCCTGGCCAAGGGCTTCGTCGCCGCAGGGATCCAGCCGGGCGAGAAGGTCGGCTTCCTCGCGCGCACCACCTATGAGTGGACGCTCGTCGACTTCGCGCTGTTCTACGCCGGCGCGGTCATGGTCCCGATCTACGAGACCAGCTCGCCGTCGCAGATCCAGTGGATCCTCGAGGACTCCGGTGCGATCTCGCTGATGGTCGAGAACCCCGACCACTTCGCGCGTTTCGACGAGGTGCGCAGCGACCTTCCGCTCGTCCGCACGGTGTGGCAGATGCACCTGGATGCGATCGCGCAGCTCACCGCGCAGGGCGTCGACGTGCCGGATGAGGAGATCGAACGCCGCCGCACCATCGCGAACGCCGCCGACATCGCCACCCTGATCTACACGTCCGGATCCACCGGGCGCCCCAAGGGCTGCGTGCTCACACACAGCAACTTCGTGGAGCTGTGCCGCAACGCCGCGAAGTCGCTCGACGACGTCGTGTCCATCCAGGGCGCGTCGACGGTGCTGTTCATCACCACCGCGCACGTGTTCGCCCGGTTCATCTCGATCCTCGACATCCACGCCGGCGTGCGCACCGGCCACCAGCCGGACACCCGGCAGCTGCTGCCGGCGCTCGGATCCTTCAAGCCGACCTTCCTGCTCGCGGTCCCGCGCGTGTTCGAGAAGGTCTACAACTCGGCCGAGCAGAAGGCCGAGGCGGGCGGGAAGGGCAAGATCTTCCGGGCCGCTGCGGCGACCGCGATCGAGCACTCGCGGCTGCGCGAGGAGGGCGCGAAGATCCCGTTCGGGATGCGCGTGAAATTCGCACTGTTCGACAAGCTCGTGTACGCGAAGCTCCGCGCCGCGATGGGCGGCAACGTGCAGTACGCGATCTCCGGATCCGCGCCGCTCGGCGCCCGCCTGGGGCACTTCTTCCACAGCCTCGGCGTGGTGATCCTGGAGGGCTACGGCCTCACCGAGACCACGGCCCCCGCGACCGTCAACCTCGCCGACAAGGCGAAGATCGGCACGGTCGGCCCCGCCCTTCCCGGTGTCGGCCTGCGTCTCGGCGACGACGGCGAGATCGAGGTGCGCGGCGTCAACGTCTTCAAGGAGTACTGGAACAACCCCGAGGCGACCGCCGCCGCCTTCGACGGCGACTGGTTCCGCACCGGCGACCTGGGCTCGTTCGACGACGAGGGCTTCCTCACGATCACCGGGCGCAAGAAGGAGATCATCGTCACCGCGGGCGGCAAGAACGTCTCCCCCGCCGCCCTCGAGGATCCGATCCGCGCGAACCCGATCGTGAGTCAGGTCGTCGTGGTGGGAGACGCGAAGCCGTTCATCTCGGCCCTGGTCACGCTCGACCCCGAGATGCTGCCCTCCTGGCTGTCGAACAATGGTCTCCCCTCTGACATGACGCTCGCGGACGCCGCGACCAACGACGCGGTGCGGGCCGAGGTGCAGCGCGCCATCGACACGGCGAACACGCGCGTGTCGCGGGCGGAGTCGATCCGCAAGTTCACGATCCTGCCGACCGAGTGGACCGAGGCCAGCGGACACCTCACCCCGAAGCTGTCGATCAAGCGCAACGTGATCCTGAGCGACTTCGCCCCGCAGATCGCCGAGCTCTACAACCAGACCACGGCGACCACCACCGTCCCCCTGGGCTGACCGCACGCTCGACGACCCCGAAGAGGGAGCGCAGGGGGCGTGATCTCGTCCGCGCAGGCACCGGGTCTGGCGGGAGCGGGACTCCGGAGCTTGCGACGGAGTCCCGCTCGGGACCGCGCGGACGAGATCACGACCCCGGAGCGGGCCAGATCACGGCCCCGGAGCCGCCGCGATCCGATCAGCCCCTCAGAACCAGGAGCTCTCGCGCACCTCGCGCATCGCTCTCTTGCGGGTCTCCGGATCCAGCCGGGAGAGGTAGACCTTGCCGTCCAGGTGGTCGGTCTCGTGCTGCAGGGCCTGGGCCAGCAGCCCCTCCCCCTCCAGGATGACCGGCTCACCGTCGAGGTCGATGCCCTCCACGCGGGCCCACGGGTGCCGCAGGGCGTCGTGCCACAGCCCCGGCACCGACAGGCAGCCCTCGCCGGTCGGCACCGCTTCGCCGCGCACCTCGGTCAGCACCGGGTTGATGACGTAGCCGATGTCACCGTCGATGTTGTAGCTGAACGCCCGCAGCGCGACGCCGATCTGGGGCGCGGCCACTCCTGCCCGGCCCGGCAGCTCGACGCTGTCGACGAGGTCGGCGATGAGCGCGCGGACGCCGTCGTCGATCGTCCCGATCTCGGCGCACACCGTGCGCAGCACCGGGTCGCCGAAGAGGCGGATCTCTCTGACCGTCATCAGGCTGCCTGCGCCCGGAGGCCCTCGACCACGACGGCGGCCAGCTCGCGCGCGGCACGCCGGGTCTCCGGCTGCAGTGCGGAGTAGGTGATGGCGCTGCCCGCGGCGATCTGCGAGTCGTACGGGATCCGCAGCACGTGCGCGACCCTGGTCCGGAAATGCGCCTCCAGTTCGTCCAGGCGCACCATGGGCGTTCCCGGGGTCGACTGGTTGAGCACCACGACCGCTGCGCGCACCTTGTCCGCGTAGCCGTTCGTCTCCAGCCAGGTGAGCGTCTCGGAGGCGAGACGCGCCTCATCCACGCTGAGCCCGGCGACGATCACGATCGTGTCCGCGTGTTCCAGCGTCGCCCCCATCACGGAGTGCACGATCCCGGTGCCCGTGTCGGTGAGCACGAGCGAGTAGTAGTGCGCCGCGACCGAGGCCACCTGCTCGTAGTCGATGTCGCTGAACGCCTCGGAGACGCGGGGGTCGGCGTCGGAGGCGAGCACGTCGAGCCGGGTGCCGTCGCGCGACACCACGGCGGAGATGTCGTGATACCCGGTGACCTGATCGTGGATGCGGACGAGGTCGCGCACGGTCTTGCTGTTGGTCCGCGCGATGCGATCGGCCAGGGTCCCGCGGTCGGGGTTCGCATCGACGGCGATGACCCGGTCCTCTCGCGCATCGGCCAGCGCCATGCCGAGCAGCGCCGTCACCGTGGTCTTGCCGACGCCGCCCTTGCGGCTGAGCACCGGCACGAACCGCGCCGTGCCGGGCAGCGGAGCCGCGATGCGCGCACTCAGTGCCTTGCGCTCCTTGGCGCGCCTGCCGTCGCCGAGGTTGATCCGACGCCCGGACACCGCGTACACCAGGTGGCTCCAGAGCCCCTCCGGCTCGGGCCTGTGCAGCTGGCTCGGATCGAGCAGCCGGTCGGCGGTGAGCAGATCCGCGCTCTCCCGCTCGCGATCGGCGAACTGGTCCAGGCGACGCGAGACGAGCTCGGACTCCGGGACGTGAGCGGATTCAGGGGTCACGATCTCCTCCTCGGCGGCAGGAACGGAGGTGTGCACGGCGAGCACCGGCATCGGGGCGATCTCGTCCGGCGCGCCGACTCCGTCGTGCTCCGCGTGCGCGGGCTCCACGGGCGAGGGCTCTTCGTGCGCGAGCTCCGCCTGCACGGGTCCGGGGGTGGGTTCGACGGACTCGGACGCCTCGACGTCGTCGACCTCGGCCAGGCCCGTTTCCAGGCCGGCCGCCTCGCGGTGCTCGACGACCTGCTCCGTCGCACGCGCGACGTCCGGCTCGCGCTCGGACGGGGGTGTCGTGTCCGTTGCGTGAGCCTCGGTCGCCTCATCGGCGTGCTCGGCATCCGCACCATCGTCCACGAGCTCTGCCACGACCACGTCCGTCGCGGAACCGGCCGGGATCTCGATCACGATGTCCGAGACGTCGAAACCCTGGTGGATCCGTCCGATGCCGTCGTCCTCGCGGACGAAAGCCGCCGGATCCGCGTCGAGCACGCGGTCGCCATACGCCTCGCCGTCGACGACGTCGTCATCCACGAGATCGTCGTCCTCGACGCCCGGCAGCGTCACCGGAACCTGGGCGGTCGCGTCGCCGAGCAGGCCGATGCCTGCCGTGCCGATGTCGACGGCGCTGTCAAGGACGCCGAGACTGTCGTCGGCGTCCTCGGGTGGCGGATTCCTGCGTTCTGTGGTCATGTTGTGTCTCCCCGGGACGCCCTCCCCTCGAGCGCGTCGCCCGCACAAGGCTAATGCACGCCAGAGGCGATGTCCGGATCGTGCCGAGCGCCGAAGCCCCGGTCAGCGGGAAGGACGGATCACGACGAGGAGATCCCCGGCGTCGACCTGCTGCGGGGATCCGATCGCCAGACGCTCGATGACGCCGTCCACGGGAGCGGTGATGGCCGCCTCCATTTTCATCGCCTCGATCGAGGCGACCGGCTCACCGGCTCGCACGGAGTCGCCCACCTCGCTCTTCAGGGTGACCACGCCCGAGAACGGGGCGGCGACCTGGCCGGGCTTGGACGTGTCGGCCTTCTCGACCTCGTGCGCGTCCACCACGACCGAGCGGTCGCGGACGGCAACGGGGCGGAGCTGGCCGTTCAGGGTCGTCATCACCGAGCGGATCCCCTTCTCATCCGCCTCGCCGATCGACTCCAGCCCCACGTACAGCTGCACGCCGCGATCGATCTCGATGAGATGCTCCTGCCCCGGCGCGAGGCCGTACAGGTAGTCGGCGGTGTCCAGCACCGACAGGTCGCCGTACTGCTCGCGCACGGCGAGGAACTCGCGGGTCGGCGCCGGGAACAGCAGTCGGTTCAGGGTCGCGCGACGGGTGTTGCTGTCGGCGCCGAGGGCCTGCTCGTCCTCAGCGGAGATGTCGGTCACCCCGACCCGCACGGTGCGGCCTGCGAGCACCTTGGAACGGAACGGCTCGGGCCACCCGCCGGGCAGATCGCCGAGCTCGCCGGCCATGAAGCCGATCACCGAGTCCGGGATGTCGTACTTCTCCGGGTTCGCCTCGAAGTCGGCCGGGTCCGCGCGCACCGCGGCGAGGTGCAGAGCGAGGTCGCCGACCACCTTCGACGAGGGCGTGACCTTCGGCACCCGGCCCAGGATCCGGTCCGCGGCCGCGTACATGTCCTCGATGAGCTCGAAGTCCTCGGCCAGTCCCAGTGCCTTGGCCTGCTGGCGGAGGTTCGACAGCTGCCCGCCCGGGATCTCGTGATGGTAGACGCGCCCGGTGGGTCCGGGAAGGCCGGACTCGAACGGCGCGTACACGTTGCGCACGGCCTCCCAGTACGGCTCGAGGTCGGAGACGGCGGCCAGCGACAGCCCGGTGTCGCGCTCAGTGTGCGCGAGCGCGGCCACGAGCGACGAGAGGGAGGGCTGGCTCGTCGTCCCGGACAGCGGAGCGGAGGCGGCGTCGACCGCGTCCACGCCGGCAGCGCTGGCCGCGAGCAGGGTCGCGAGCTGGCCGCCCGGCGTGTCATGGGTGTGCAGATGCACCGGCAGGTCGAAACGCTCGCGCAGGGCCGACACGAGGCGGGCGGCGGCGGCCGGGCGGAGCAGGCCGGCCATGTCCTTGATCGCGAGGACGTGCGCGCCGGAGGCGACGATCTGCTCCGCGAGACGCAGGTAGTAGTCCAGCGTGTACAGGTTCTCGGCGGGATCCAGCAGGTCGCCCGTGTAGCACAGCGCGACCTCGGCGATCGCGATCCCGGTGGCGCGCACGGCGTCGATCGCGGGGCGCATCTGGGACACGTCGTTGAGGGCGTCGAAGATGCGGAAGATGTCGACGCCGCTCGTCGCGGCCTCCTGCACGAACGCCTCGGTCACGGCCGTCGGGTACGGCGTGTAGCCGACCGTGTTGCGCCCGCGCAACAGCATCTGGATCGCCACGTTCGGCAGCGCCTCGCGCAGCTTGTCCAATCGCTGCCACGGGTCCTCGCCGAGGAACCGCAGGGCGACGTCGTAGGTCGCCCCGCCCCAAGCCTCCACGCTCAGCAGCTCCGGGGTGAGCCGCGCGAGGTAGGGGGCGGCCGCGACGAGATCGCGGGTGCGCACCCGCGTCGCGAGCAGCGACTGATGCGCGTCGCGGAAGGTGGTGTCGGTGACGGCGAGCCGGGTCTGCGCGCGCAGCTCGGCGGCGAAGCCCGCAGGTCCCAGCTCGAGAAGCCGCTGCCGCGATCCCGGCGCGGGAGCGGCGTCGAGATCGATCACGGGCAGCTTGGTGCGCGGCTCGACGTGCCCCACCCTCGTGCCGTTCGGCTTGTTCACGGTGACGTCGACGAGCCAGTTCAGGACCTTCGAGCCGCGGTCCTTCGAAACCCGCCCCACGAGCAGCTCGGGACGCTCGTCGATGAACGAGGTGCTGATGTCGCCGGCCAGGAACGACGGATCCTCCAGCAGCGCCTGCAGGAACGGGATGTTCGTCGAGACGCCGCGGATCCGGAACTCGGCCAGTGCCCGGCGGGCCCGGGAGACCGCCGCGGCGAAGTCCCGCCCGCGGCAGGTGAGCTTGGACAGCATCGAGTCGAAGTGCGGGCTGATCTGCGCACCCTGATGCACCGTGCCGCCGTCCAGGCGGATGCCGGCGCCGCCCGGTGAGCGGTAGGTCGTGATCTTGCCGGTGTCGGGGCGGAACCCCTGGGTCGGATCCTCCGTGGTGATCCGGCATTGCAGCGCGGCGCCGCGCTGGTGGATGTCCTCCTGCAGCAGTCCCAGCTCGCCCAGCGTCTCGCCCGCGGCGATCCGGATCTGCGTCTGCACGAGATCGACGTCGGTGATCTCCTCGGTGACCGTGTGCTCCACCTGGATCCGCGGGTTCATCTCGATGAACACGACCTCGCCGGTGCGGGGGCCCGCCGTCTCCAGCAGGAACTCGACCGTGCCGGCATTCTGGTAGCCGATCGAGCGGGCGAACGCGACCGCGTAGCCGTGCAGCGCGCGGCGGATCCCGTCGTCCAGGTTCGGCGCGGGAGCGATCTCGACCACCTTCTGGTGGCGGCGCTGCACCGAGCAGTCCCGCTCGAAGAGGTGCACGGTCTCCCCCGCGGCGTCCGCGACGATCTGCACCTCGATGTGACGCGGCCGCAGCACCGCCTGTTCCAGGAACATCCGCGGGTCGCCGAACGCGCTCGCGGCCTCCCGCATGGCCTCGGCCAGCGCCGGGGCGAGTTCGGCCTTCGTCTCCACCCGGCGCATGCCACGGCCGCCTCCGCCGGCGACCGCCTTCGCGAACAGCGGGAACCCGATCTCGTCGGCCTGCGCGACCAGCGCGTCCACGTCGTCGGACTCCTCCGTGGAGCGCAGCACCGGGACGCCGGCCTCGATCGCGTGGCGCTTGGCCTCGACCTTGTTGCCCGCCATCTCGAGCACGGCCGCGGGCGGGCCGATGAAGGCGATCCCGGCCTGCGCCGCCTTCTCGGCCAGTTCGGGGTTCTCGGAGAGGAAGCCGTAGCCGGGGTAGATCGCGTCGGCGCCGCTCTGCTGCGCGACGCGGATGATCTCGTCCACGCTCAGGTAGGCGCGGACCGGATGGCCGCGCTCGCCGATCTCATACGCCTCATCCGCCTTGAGACGGTGCAGGGATCCGCGATCCTCCCAGGGGAAGACCGCGACGGTGCGCGCCCCCACCTCGAACGCCGCACGGAAGGCCCGGATCGCGATCTCTCCGCGATTGGCCACAAGGATCTTCTGGAACATGGGCACCTCGAACGCTGGGTGCGCTGCTACGCGCATCGGGGGGCTGAGTGTTTCCTCAGCCTAGAGGACGGTAACGTGGTGTTCGTGCACGTACTCAGCGTCAGTTCCCTCAAGGGCGGTGTCGGCAAGACCACCGTGACCCTCGGCCTCGCCTCGGCGGCGTTCGCCCGCGGCGTCCGGACCCTCGTGGTCGACCTCGACCCGCAGTCCGATGTCTCGACCGGGATGGACATCCAGGTCGCCGGCCGTCTCAATGTGGCCGATGTCCTCGCCAATCCGAAGGAGAAGGTGGTCCGTCAGGCGATCACGTCCTCGGGCTGGGCGAAGGTGCACCCCGGGACCATCGACGTGCTCATCGGCAGCCCGTCGGCGATCAACTTCGACGGCCCGCACCCGAGCGTCCGCGACGTGTGGAAGCTCGAGGAGGCGCTCGCCGCCGTCGAGGCCGACTACGACCTCGTCCTGATCGACTGCGCCCCCTCGCTGAACGCCCTCACCCGCACGGCGTGGGCGGCGAGTGACCGTGTCATGGTCGTCACAGAGCCGGGCCTGTTCTCCGTCGCGGCGGCGGACCGCGCCCTGCGCGCGATCGAGGAGATCCGCCGCGGCCTCTCCCCCCGCCTGCAGCCGCTCGGCATCGTCGTGAACCGGGTGCGCCCGCAGTCGATCGAGCACCAGTTCCGCATCAAGGAGCTGCGCGACATGTTCGGCCCGCTCGTGCTGAGCCCGCAGCTGCCCGAGCGCACCTCGCTGCAGCAGGCGCAGGGCGCCGCGAAGCCGCTGCACATCTGGCCCGGCGACTCCGCGCAGGAGCTCGCCGCCGACTTCGACACCCTGCTCGACCGCGTCATCCGCACCGGGCGCATCGCCCTGGCCGACGACACGCGCGCCTGAGCGGCACGCGCTGCTGAGACGACGAGCCGGTCCCCCGAGGGGGACCGGCTCTTCTCGTCTGAGCCCGCGCGTCAGGCGGTGCGACGGGAGCGGCGTGCCGCGAGATCGTCCATCGGCTCAGGCGTGAGCGCGTCGAACTCGACGAGTGTGGCCTCGACCTCGTGGAACACCTTGCCGACGGCGATGCCGAAGACGCCCTGCCCGCGGCTGAGCAGGTCGATCACCTCGTCGTTCGAGGTGCACAGATAGACCGAGGCGCCGTCGCTCATCAGCGTGGTGCCGGCAAGGTCGCGGATGCCCGCGGCGCGGAGCTGGTCGACGGCGGTGCGGATCTGCTGCAGCGAGATGCCCGTGTTCAGCAGCTCCTTGACGAGCTTGAGCACGAGGATGTCGCGGAAGCCGTAGAGGCGCTGCGAGCCGGATCCGCGGGCGCCGCGGACGGTCGGGACGACCAGTTCCGTCCGCGCCCAGTAGTCCAGCTGGCGGTAGGTGATCCCGGCGGCGCGCGCGGCGATCGCACCGCGGTAGCCGACCTCGTCATCCATCGCGGGAAGACCATCGGTGAAGAGGAGATCGTCCCCGAACGACGCTCCGTCGCCCCGTTCCTCGACGCTCATGCCATCTCCTTCAGATCCTTAAACCACAACGTGAAAGTCGTTGCTTCCACGGTAGGCCCGCACGGCGCTGACGACAACGACATCCGTCCCGCGTCCGGGGTGTGTCGCAACCAGTTCGTTACGACAGCAGCCGGCCGATGCCGTCCTTGACCAGCAGCGCGCGCACCTCGTCCAGACGCGACGCCAACTCCGGCGCCATCTCGCTGGCACGCGCCCGCGACGGCGTGTCGGTGCGGCGCAGCAGAGCCGACAGCGCGGACTGCACCAGGGCGATGTCGCGCTCGGCGCTCTGCCGCAGCGGACGCAGGTGCCGCGGTCCGATCCCGTGCCCGTCCAACGCGACCAGCGCGCGCAGCAGCGAGACCGCGGACTCCGGGTAGGCCTCGGTCGCGGGCAGCATGCCGCTCGACACCGCGTCGCCCAGCAGGGCCGGGGTCGCGCCCGCGGCGCGGAGAAGCTCTTCGCGGCGGTACCGGCGCGGGCCCGGCACGATCGAGGCGGGCAGCTCGGGCGCGGCGCCGGACGCGTCCAGTGCGGCGAGGTGCGCGCGGATGACCTTGAGCGGCAGGTACTGATCCCGCTGCAGGGTCAGCGCGATCCGGATCCGTTCCAGATCGGCGCCGGAGAACTTGCGGTACCCGCTGGCGGTGCGCATCGGGGCGACGATGCCCTTCTCCTCCAGAAAGCGGAGCTTCGAGGCGCGCACGTCCGGGAACTCCGGCGTCAGACGCGCGAGCACCTGGCCGATGCTCAGCAACCCGGACGGGGCGGAGCGCTCGGCGGCAGCGGCTGCCATCAGAGGTTCGCCTGGGCGAGGTCCGCAGGTGAGGCGAAGAAGTTCAGCCGGAACTTGCCGACCCTGATCTCGAAGCCGTTGCGCAGCTCGCTGCGATCGACGCGCTCGCCGTTCACATAGGTGCCGTTCAGCGAGCGCTGGTCGACGATCTCGAACGCGGCGCCGGTGCGGATCACCTCGGCGTGACGACGCGACACGGTCACGTCGTCGAAGAAGATGTCGGCCTCGGGATGGCGCCCGACCGTGGTCACCGCGGTGTCGAGCAGATAGCGGGTTCCGGCGAGGGCGCCGGAACGCACCAGCAGCAGCGCGGAACCGGACGGGAGCGCGCCGATCGCCGCCTGCTCCACCTCGGTCAGATCGGCGCCGAACGGGACGAACGACAGGTCGGAGTCGTGCCCGAACGTCTGCGTCGTATCACGGGCGGGCTCGCCGCCACGGCGGACGGCGCCTTCGGGAACGTCGTTCTCAGTCACAGTGCACCCCTCCTCTGGCGTTCCAGACTATCGGATACAGGCGGTGCGAAACAGCCGCGTGCGGGTCCGGCGACCTGCCCGGCGAGTCATCCGCGAACGATAAGCTGAAGCCATGCCACACTACGACGTCGTCATCCTCGGCGCTGGCCCCGGCGGTTACGTCGCCGCCGTGCGCAGCGCCCAGCTCGGCCTGTCCACCGCCATCATCGAGGAGAAGTACTGGGGCGGTATCTGCCTCAATGTGGGGTGCATCCCCTCCAAGGCGCTCCTGAAGAACGCGGAGCTCGCGCACACCCTGAACCACAAGGCCGACTTCTTCGGCATCTCGGGTGAGTTCACGATCGACTTCGGCAAGGCATGGGATCGCTCGCGCGTCGTCGCGGACGGCCGCGTCAAGGGCATCCACTTCCTGATGAAGAAGAACAAGGTCACGGAGTACGACGGCCGCGGCACCTTCACCGGCCCGAAGTCGATCTCGGTGGCGAAGTCCGACGGCACGACCGAAGAGGTCACCTACGACAACGTCATCATCGCGACCGGATCCACGGTCCGACTCCTGCCGGGCGTGCAGCTCAGCGACAACGTCGTCACCTTCGAGGAGCAGATCCTCTCCCGCGAGCTGCCCGAGTCGATCGTCATCGTCGGCGCCGGGGCCATCGGCATGGAGTTCGGCTACGTGCTGACGAACTACGGCGTGAAGGTCACGATCATCGAGTTCCTCGACCGGGCCCTGCCCAACGAGGACGCCGACGTGTCGAAGGAGATCGCCAAGCAGTACAAGAGCTACGGCGTCGACATCCTCACCTCGACCAAGGTCGAATCCGTCGTCGACAACGGCTCCTCCGTCACCGTCACCTACACCGGCAAGGACGGCGTGCCGTCGTCGATCGAGGCCGGCAAGGTGCTCATGTCGGTCGGCTTCGCTCCGAACGTGACCGGCTACGGCCTGGAGAACACCGGCGTGAAGCTCACCGAGCGCGGCGCCATCGACATCGACGACCACATGCGCACCAACGTCGAGGGCATCTACGCCATCGGCGACGTGACCGCCAAGCTGCAGCTCGCCCACGTGGCCGAGGCGCAGGGCGTCGTCGCCGCCGAGACCATCGGCGGCGCCGAGACCCAGACGCTGGGCGACTACCGGATGATGCCCCGCGCGACGTTCTGCCAGCCGCAGGTCGCCTCGTTCGGCCTCACCGAGCAGCAGGCCAAGGACGAGGGCCACGAGATCAAGGTCGCGACGTTCCCGTTCATGGCCAACGGCAAGGCGCACGGCCTCGGCGAGCCGATCGGCTTCGTCAAGCTCATCGCCGACGCCGAGCACCTCGAGCTCCTCGGCGCGCACATGATCGGCCCGGACGTGTCGGAGCTGCTGCCCGAACTCACGCTCGCACAGAAGTGGGACCTGACCGCGCTCGAGCTGGCGCGCAACGTGCACACGCACCCGACGCTGTCGGAGGCGCTGCAGGAGGGCTTCCACGGCCTCGCCGGCCACATGATCAACTTCTGATCGGAGCCACGGCACTCTTCATCGTCGCCCCCTCCAGCCGTCCGCGCCCCCTCGGCCGCACGCGGCTGCGAGGGTGCGGCGGCGTTGTGAGGGGGCGACAGCGGGGGCACCGTGCCCGCTCTCTTGCACCGGATTACGTTTTGGTCATCAGAAGTGTACGATTACGATATCGTATTCATCAGAACCTGATGACGTTTTCGTGATCGGAGGCACTCGTGCAGGCTGTCATCGCCTCTCCGGCGGATCTCGGACGCCTGGTCCGGTACACCCGCGACTCCCACGGCATCACCCAGCGCGAACTGGCGGCTCGCCTGGATGTGAGCCAGCGCTGGCTGTCCGAGCTCGAATCCGGCAAGGGCAAGCAGATCAACGACCGCTATTTCGCGGTGCTTGCCGCCCTCGGCATCCGCCTGACCGCGACGGTGACGGATGACTGACCCCCTCGTCATCCGCCTTTCCGGGGTCGAGATCGGCGAGCTGACGCCCGACGCGAGACTGCTGTGGCGCGAGAATGCTGATCGGATCGCCCCGCTGAACGCGAAGGTGCTGTCGCACTCGCTCCCTTTCGGCGTCGCGGGCATGGATCCGTCGCCCTTCTTCGGCGGCCTGCTTCCGGAAGGGATCGGGCTGGAACGGCTCGCCCGGGAGTCGAGGGTCGCCTCGAACGACCTGTACGGACTGCTCGCCGAAGTGGGCGCCGACGTCGGCGGCAGCGTCACGATCGGGGAACCACGGCCGGCCCGCGAGCCGATCGTGATCCAGGAGCAGCAGTACGACCGGATCCTCGCCCGCGCCGCGGGATACATCCGCGGAAGCAGCGTCGGGGGCGGCGGATCGGCGGCGACCGGAGTACAGCCGAAGATCGCGCTCACCTGGGATCCGGGCTCCGCCCGATGGCTGATCGGACGGGGCAGCACACCGTCGACCCACCTGCTCAAGCCCGTGCCCCGCGAGCACGCCGAGAGGATCCGTGCGGAGGCGTATCTGAACGACGTGGCCACTGCGATCGGCCTGTCCGCTCACGAGACCCGCATCGAGACCGCCGGCGAGCAGACGGTGCTCGTCGTCGAACGCTACGACCGTCGACGTACGGCATCCGGAATCGAACGGATCCACCAGGAGGACGCCGCCCAGGCGCTCGGCTTGCCGTGGGGCGGCAACGCGAAATACGAAAGCGTCGATCCCCGAGCCCGTCTCGCCGATATCGCGCGGCTCCTCGGCGGATCCGCCTTCGCCCGCACCAGCGATCGGGATCGGCTGCTCGCGATGGCCGCGCTCAACATCGTCGCGGGGAACACCGATGCGCACGCGAAGAACTTCTCGCTGCTGCTCCCTGACCTCGGCGCGACATTCCGCCCGTCCGGACCAGCCCGGCTCGCCGAGGCGTACGACATCGTGCCGCAGGTGCTGTTCTCGTCGGAACGGGATCCACTCGCTCTCCGAGTGAACGGGCACCAGGACTCCGGAGCGATCACCGCCGAAGACCTCATCGCGGAAGGCCGGTCCTGGGGGATCCCGCAGGACCGAGCGGCGGACGTCGTGTCCTCGACTCTGCAGAACGTGCGCACGGCGGTCGAGAGCCTCGGCGAGCGACACGGCGCACCGACCTCCCTGCCGGTATTTCTCCTCGAGCAGGCCGAGAACCTGCTGCGCGGTGATCGCGCCTGGACTCGCCCCCTGCCCCCGGCGATCGCCCTGTCACGCTCCGACTAAGGGTTCAATGCCCGATTGCGTGAAGAATCCGTACGTTCCTGGCAGCGACGAAGTCAAGCTGTCGCCTGCGGAACTCTCGATATTGCTCGAGGGAGGACGGGAGAGGAGACCTCGCATAGCCGTCGAAGGGGATGTAAAATCTGACGTTCCCGGCATCGTCGATCAGGTCCTCCAACAAGAAGAAACGTACGTATCCTTCGAAGTTCTCAAACAGAGCGAAGAAGCTCTTGTATGCGCTCAGGGTTTCTGAAAGAGGACTCTCGTCGTCAGAATAATGCCTCCGGATCGCCTCGAGCGTGAGGTCGAACCTGTCGCGAATCCGTGCATGCGTGCCGCGCCGCTGATTGAGCGTCTGTCTGCCATCGATCCGATTGCGGGGGAAGACGAGTCTCCCCCCGATGGTTCCACCATTGTGATGCCAATCTGCGTTCGACTCCGTTCCCATCGCCTCGTAATAGTCGCGCATCGGGCCTCGATTGGAATTCGCGAGCGTATCGCTTGAGAGCACGAAGGAACCGAGCTCCGAGTCATGACGAAGGACTCGAGCGGATCCGATCTGCTCCGGATGCAACATGAAAAGAGCGCCCCCTGGGAGGCGTTTACTCCACAAGCGCTGGTGATAGCTCTGGAGGAGCGGACTATAGGAGTCAGGGTCTCGATGTCCGGAATCGTCTTGGAAATCGGTCGTGACGTCCATGTCATCCTCGAGTTTCATGTCGAAAGGGTATCGACCACCCTGACTTCCCTGGCTCGCGCGATAAGAAGCCAATCAATCGTATGGTCCGCCGCGAGACGGATCGCGCCTGGACGCGCCCCCTGCCCCCGGTGATCGCCCTGTCACACTGCGATCGCGCAGAGCGGGCGGATCAGAACCCGAGCGCGCGGGCGAGCTTGGATCCGGACGGGGAGGCCTGCCCGCCGACCGCGAGCACCGCCCGCTCGACCGCGGCGAAGAAGGCCTCGCGGCCTGCGTCGTCGGCGGGTGCTGCGGGGCCGAGTTCCATCTCCCACTCGCGCCATTCGCGCTGGCCGCCGCGACGCAGATCCGTGCCGCGCACGTGATCGTCCACGAACTCGGCGACCACGCCGTCGGGGCCGGTGAGCAGATAGGCGGTGCGGGCGTTCTCGATGCGGGCGAGCGGGAGGATCGGATCCGTCGTCCATCCCGCGACCAGCTCGGCGACCGCCGCCGGCATCTCGTCGCCCTCGCCGAGCGGCCAGCCCAGCTCGAGCCGGCCATCCCTGTTGCGCGGTCCCTTCACGTGCCAGCCCTCGTCCGGGCCGCCGGTGCGACGGCGCAGCGCCACCCCGTTGCGGGCAAGGTCGCCGGCGGCGGAGTCGAAGTACCGGGCGTCCAGGGCACGCGCCTCACCCTGGGTCACCGCGTCGACACCGGGGATCGCATCCCACGCCGGCAACGGCGTGTCACCGTCGACGTCGTACTTGCGCTCGACCTCGACGGTGCGGGACGGTTCAGACATCCGCGGGATTGATGTCCTCGAGGGACTCGTCGTACCAGTAGTCGACCTCGGTGGGGCCGTCGTGCGCACCGGTGTGCGCGGGCTCCCCGCGCCGGTTGTACACGACCTGGGTCTCGCTGTAGGGGACGATCAGCTTGTCGTCCGCCGCGCCGAGAGGGATGATCTGCCCGTCCAGCGGGCCGCCGTGAAGCCGTGCGAGTGCCATGTGCTCACCCTAGCGCCGGCACCGGCGGACGGCGCGGATCCGATCACGCCGCGGCGATCCCGAGCACCCCGCCGAGGATCATCCACGGGCCGAACGCGATGTGGCTGCGACGGTCCGCCCGTCGCAGCACGATCAGCGCCAGGGCGTGGACGGCGCCCAGCACGAACGCGGCGGCGGCCCCGACGATGAGCGCCTGCCCGCCGTGCCAGCCCAGGATCAAGCCGATGACGGCGGCCAGCTTCACGTCGCCGCCGCCCAGGCCGCCCCTGCTGAGCAGCCGCAGGATCGCGTAGAACCCGCCCAGCAGCAGCATCCCCCACAGCGCCCCCGCGCTCGGGCCGCCGTCGCCCGTCACCGCTGCTTCGACGAGCACCAGGGCGATGGCGCCCGCCAGCGTCGGCAGGACGATCCGGTCGGGGAGCCGGTGCGAGCCGATGTCGATGACGATGAGCCAGACGCCGATCCCGAGCAGGGCGAGATGCGTCAGCGCGACGAGCATCGCGTGCAGGTCGACGGCGAACGGATCCATGCAGGAAGGTTCGCAGATCTGCGACCGACGCGTGCGCACCCTGTGGACAACTTCCGCGAGTGTCGGATGTACGAGTTATCGTCTTTCTGACAGTTGCAGAAATAGTAGATATGTTCGAGGATGGATCCATGGGGATGGCACTCGGTTCGATGATGGACCCCGCCACCGACGTTCGCGCCGATGACGTGCTGCGCCTGCGCCAGGAGATCACCCGCATGCAGCGCCGGCGCAGCGATCTGCCGCTGATCCCCGTCGCCTCCGCCCTGAAGTCGATCCTCCCCGAGGGCGGGCTGCAGGTGGGCACGACCTACTCGCTCTCCCCCTCCCCCGGCCTCATCGGCGCGCTGCTCGCCGGCGCCTCGGCCACCGGCGCGTGGTGCGCCGTCGTCGGCATGCCCACGCTGGGCGTCGAGGCGCTCGCCGGGCACGGCGTGGAGCTGAGCCGACTCCTCCTCGTGCCGGAGCCCGGGCCGCGCTGGCTCTCGGTCGTCTCGGCGCTCTCCGAGGTGATCCCGCTCATCGCGATCCGCCCCTCCTCGCCGGTCCGGGATGCCGAGGTGTCCCGGCTGAGCGCCCGCCTGCGCGATCGCGGCTGCACCCTGCTGGTCGTCTCCGGGGGGCGCGCGGGCTCCGCCGGCGCCTGGCCGCAGAGCGAGGGCAGCATCGACGTGCACGATCCGCAGTGGCGAGGGCTCGGTGCAGGCTGGGGTGCGCTGGAGGAGTGCGAGGCGACGGTCACCGCACGCACCCGGCGCTCCCCCGTGCCGCAGAGCGTGCGGGTGCGGCTTCCCGGTGCGCACGGCACGGTCGAGGCCGTCGCACCCGCCGTGCCCCGTCTCGTCCCGCTCCCGCTCCCGCTCCCGCTCCCGCTCCCGCTCCCGCACGATGATCCGCGGCCCTCTGCCGGCACGCCCACCCTGCTGGCGGTGGCGGGATGAGCGCCGCGGCCCCGTCTCCCGTCCGGGTGATCGTGCTGTGGTTCCCGGACTGGCCGCTGCGGGCAGCCCTGGGCGCCGAGGCGGACGAGCCCGCCGCGATCCTGCACGCGAACCGGGTGCTCGTGTGCTCCACCGCGGCCCGCGCCCACGGCATCCGGATCGGCCAGCGCCGTCGAGAGGCGCAGGGGCTGCTGCCGAGCCTGCGGATCCTGCCCGCGGACCCCGCCAGGGACGAGCGGGCGTTCCTGCCCGTGCTGCGTCTGATCGAGGCGCACGCGCCGGGAGCGCAGCTGCTGCGCCCGGGGCTCGCCCTGCTCCGCGCCCGCGGTGTCGCCCGCTTCCATGGCGGGGAGGCGGAGGCGGCCCGCGCGCTGCAGACGCGCCTCGTCGAGGAGGGGCACCCCGGGGTGCGGATCGGGATCGCGGACGGGCCGTTCACCGCTGAGCTGGCCGCCCGCGGGGCGGATCCGATCCTCGTCGTCGATCCCGGTGATTCCGCCGCGTTCCTCGCCCCGCTGCCCGTGCATGCGCTGCGCGATGAGGAGGTCACGGCGCTGCTGCTCCGCCTCGGCGTGCGCACGCTCGGCGAGCTGGCCGCACTCGGGGCCCAGCGGCTGCGGGATCGCTTCGGCGAGCACGGCGCACGCCTGCACGCCCTGGCCGCGGGCGCGGACTCCCGCCCGGTCGTGCCCCGGCCCCCGGATCCGGAGCTGGTGGCCGAGATCGAGTTCGAGTCCCCGCTCGGTCAGTCCGATCAGATCGCCTTCGCCGTCCGGCAGAGCGCGGACGCCGTGATCCTCGCCCTCGGGAAGGCGTCGCTCGTGTGCACGGAGGTGCGGATCGACCTCACCGACGACGACGACGGGGTGACCTCGCGCACCTGGCTGCATCCGACCTGCTTCGAGGCCGCCGACCTCGTCGACCGGGTGCGCTGGCAGCTGGAGTCGCTGGCCGCTGAGACCGCCGCGGCCGGCGCGGACGCGGACGAGGCGCACCGGTTCCGCGGCATCACCCGGGTGCAGATCGCCCCGATCGCGGTCGACGACGCCGCGCATCACCAGCCGGGACTGTTCGGATCCGGCACCGACGAACGGCTGCACCACGCGGTGTCCCGGGTGCAGACCCTGCTCGGTCACGAGGGCGTGCTCACCGGCGTCATCGCGGGCGGGCGGCTGATCGCCGATCGGCAGCAGTTCACCCCCTGGGGCGAGCGGGTGGTGCCGTCCCGTCCGGCGGACCAGCCCTGGCCGGGACAGCTGCCGGATCCGCTGCCGGCCGAGGTGTTCGTGCCGCCCCGGCCGATCGCGGTGACCGCTGCGGACGGCGGCACGGTCGGGATCGACGCCCGCGGGGTGCTCACGGCGGATCCCGCGGCCGTGGATTCCTGTGCCGTGCGCTCCTGGGCGGGGCCGTGGCCGGTGCGCGATCGGCGCGGAGATCCCGCGGGCGCCCTTCGCGGCGCGCGCCTGCAGATCGTGGACGTGCAGGAGCGGGCCTGGCTGGTGCTGCACGTCGCCGAGGGCGGCGGCGAGCGCTGGCTGGCCGAGGGGAGATATCACTGATGGGCTTCCACAACCCGGACATGTCGTGGGCGGCACTGGAGCGCACCCTCAGCGGGCAGAAGCCGCTGCATCAGGAGATCGCGGTGGACGCCCCCTCCCGCATGCACAAGCGCCCGCCGATCCGACTCGGCCGGATCGAGCGCCCGAAGGACGCCGTCCCCTACGCCGAGCTGCATGCGCACTCCTCGTACTCGTTCCTCGACGGCGCGTCCTCCCCCGAGGCGCTCATCGCCGAGGCGCAGCGGCTGGGGCTGACCGCCCTGGCGATCACGGATCATGACGGCTTCTACGGCGCGGCGAGCTTCGCCGAGGCCGCGGACTCCCTCGTGAACACCGAGGGCGATGCCGCGGAGAGCGCCGCGGGCGACGCCGTGGAACCCGCGCCGCCGCTGCAGACCGTGTTCGGCGCGGAGCTGTCGCTTCCCGGCCCTGATGCGCGCGGGAACGCCGGCCGCCGCCCGCCTCCGGAACGCCGCGGCACCCCGGATCCGTTCGGGGAGCATCTGCTCGTGCTCGCCCGCGGACAGGAGGGCTATCACCGGCTGTCCGCCGCCATCACCGAGGCGCAGCTGCGCGGCGGCGAGAAGGGCCGCCCGTTCTACGAGATCGAGTCGCTCGCGAACCGCGCGGAGGGGCACTGGACGATCCTCACCGGCTGCCGCAAGGGATCCGTCCGCTCCGCCCTCGAACGAGAGGGGCCGAAGGGAGCGGAGCGGGCGCTGCGCACCCTTGTCGACCTGTTCGGCGCCGAGCGGGTCGCGGTCGAGCTCATCGACCACGGCGACCCGCTGGACAGCCGGCGCAATGATGTCCTCGCCACGCTCGCCGCCGCCCACGGCCTGCCCGTCGTCGCGACCAACAACGTGCACTACGCGGTGCCGGAGCGGGCCGAGCTCGCCGAGGCGATCGCGGCGGTGCGCGCCACCCGGAGCATGCGCGAGCTCGAGGGCTGGCTGCCCGCGCACGGCTCCGCGCATCTGAGGAGCGGGGCGGAGATGGCCGCCCGATTCGCCCGGTACCCGGGGGCGATCGCGCACGGCCTGGAGATCGCCGAGGCCTGCGCGTTCCCGCTGCGCCGCGCCAAGCCGGCTCTGCCCACCATGCGGGTCGGCGAGGGCGAGACCCCGATGAGCCATCTGCGGGCGCTGGTCTGGGCGGCGGTGCCGGCGACCTATCCGGCGCTCACCGCCGAGGGCCGGATCCGGATCGAGCGCGAGCTGAACGTGATCGAGGAGAAGGACTTCCCCGGCTACTTCCTCATCGTGCACGGCATCGTCGCCGAGGCGAGACGCCGCGGGATCCTGTGCCAGGGCCGGGGATCCGCCGCGGCGAGCGCGGTCTGCTATCTGCTCGGCATCACGGCCGTGGATCCGATCCTGTACGACCTGCCCTTCGAGCGCTTCCTCGCCACGACCCGCACCGAGGAGCCCGACATCGACGTCGACTTCGACTCGGGGCGGCGCGAGGAGATCATCCAGTGGGTCTACCGGGAGTACGGGCGGGAGAACGCGGCGCAGGTCGCGAACGTGATCCAGTACCGGCCGAAGAACGCGGTGCGCGACATGGCCCGCGCGCTCGGGCATTCCCCCGGGCAGCAGGACGCCTGGTCGCGCCAGGTGGAGCGGTGGGGGCTGGATCTGTCGCCCGTCGCCGACCACGACATCCCGGAGCAGGTGGTCGCCTACGCGGACGAGCTGCTGCGCGCTCCCCGGCACCTCGGCATCCACTCCGGAGGCATGGTGCTCACCCGGCGTCCGGTCGGCGAGGTGGTGCCGGTCGAGCACGCGCGGATGGAGAATCGCACGGTCATCCAGTGGGACAAGGATGCGAGCGCGTGGATGGGGCTGGTGAAGTTCGACCTGCTCGGGCTGGGGATGCTCGCGGCCCTGCGGCACTGCTTCGATCTCGTCCGGGACGCCACCGGCGAGGACTGGACGCTGCAGACCCTCCCGAAAGAAGAGCCGGCGGTCTACGACATGCTCTGCCGCGCCGACACGATCGGGGTGTTCCAGGTCGAGTCCCGCGCGCAGATGGGTCTGCTCCCCCGTCTGCAGCCGCGGGAATTCTACGAACTGGCGATCCAGATCGCCCTGATCCGCCCCGGTCCGATCCAGGGCGGGGCGGTGCATCCGTTCGTGCGCCGCAAGCTCGGCCAGGAGAAGGTGACGTACGCGCACCCGAAGCTGGAGCCCGTGCTGCAGCGCACCCTGGGCATCCCCGTGTTCCAGGAGCAGCTCATCCAGATGGCCACCGCGCTCGGCAACTGCACCGCGGACGAGGCCGACACGCTGCGCCGAGCGATGGGATCCAAGCGCGGCCTGGAGAGGATCGACAGCATCCGGGACAGCCTGTACGAGGGCATGCGCGAGCACGGCCTCGAGGATGCGGCCGCCGATCGCATCTACGCGCAGATCCAGGCGTTCTCCGACTTCGGCTTCGCGGAGTCGCACTCGCTGTCCTTCGCCCTGCTCGTCTACGCCAGCTCCTGGCTGAAGCTGCACTATCCCGCGGCCTTCCTCGCGGGCCTGCTGCGCTCCCAGCCGATGGGGTTCTACTCCGCAGCGACCCTCACCGGCGACGCCCGCCGGCACGGGGTCGAGGTGCGCCGGCCCGACATCCGGCTGTCCGGGGCGATGGAGAACCTGGAGCCGGTGGATCCGGATGCGGGGATCGAACCGGGAGCGTCCGCCCGCACCGGCCGGGACGCCTGCGCCCGGCAGCTCCCGAAGCGCCCTCCCGGCACGGATCCGGCGCCCTTCGACCGCGACGCGGAGGACGAGTCCGCCGCACACCGCCGCGACGGCCGCTACGCCGTGCGCCTGGGGCTCGGCGGCGTCACCGGGATCGGGAAGAAGACGGCCGAGCGGATCGTGGCCGAGCGAGAGGCCCACGGTCTGTATCGCGATCTGAACGACCTCGTGCGACGCACCGATCTCACCGCGTCCCAGGTGGAGGCCCTCGCCACGGCGGGAGCCTTCGACGGGTTCGGGCTGCAGCGCCGGGAGGCGATCTGGCTGGCCGGCTCCGCCGCGGAGGACCGCGCCCGGTATCTGCCCGACACGGTCGTCGCCGTGCAGCCGCCGCTGTTCGGCGACCAGACCAGTTACGAGATCCTCTCCGCCGACCTCTGGGCGACCGGGGTGTCCACCGACGACCATCCGGTCGCGCATTTCCGCCCAGGTCTCGACGCGCGCGGGGTGCTCACCTCCGCGGCGCTGCGCTCGCACGAGAGCGGGCGGCGCGTCGAGGCGGCGGGGCTGGTGACGCATCGGCAGCGCCCGTCCACGGCGGGCGGGGTGACCTTCCTCAATCTCGAGGACGAGCACGGCCTCGTGAACGTGATCTGCACGCAGGGGGTGTGGCTGCGGTACCGCCGGATCGCCCGAGAGTCGCCCGCGTTGATCGTGCGCGGGATCCTGGAGCGCTCTCCCGAAGGCGTCGTCAACCTGCTGGCGGACGCCTTCGAACAGCTCTCGGTGGGCGTCCCGCACAACTCGCGAGATTTTCGATGAGCGTCCGGCAGGTCACCAGAAGCGCTCGGGCTCCTCCTGCGGCGGCCGATCCGTACCGCCCCACACCGCCGCCTGCGCCTTCGCGGCCGCCGCAGCCAGGGAGGCGCCCTCGAGTGCGACCGCGGATCCGCTGGGCGCGGCGGAACCGGGCACCGGGACCGCGTCGAGCACGAGTTCCGTGACGACGCCCTCTTCCGTCGCGATCACCGTGCACGCCTCCACCCGGCCGCGCCAGGGCAGCGCACCGAACTCGGGGAGCACAGAACCCGGAACCCGGTAGGCGACGCCGGTGGTCAGATCGCGGATCCGCATCGTCCGGGAGTCCTCGTCCACGGCGACGATGCGTCCCACGCCGAGCGGCGCGGAGAGCGGGAGCATCAAGGTCACCGACATGGCTCCACCTTCCTCCAAAAGACCTGTGCCGTCAAAGGACCTGTGCCGTCAAAGGACCTGCGCCGGCGCGGTCGCCGAGGCTCTCGATACGCGCCGTGTTCAGTCCCGGGCGGTCGAGGACACCAGGCTGTCGTAGTGCCGGTCGTGGTACAGCAGCGGCGCGCCGGGAGTGCCGTCGATCACGTCCAGCACGTCGAGCAGGATCAGCGCGGACGGGCCGACCCGATGCATCTCCCGGATCGTGCCGCGCACGGCGACGCGGGCCGACGGCAGGAACGGCTCCCCCGTCTCCAGGATCTCCCAGCCCTGTTCGGGGGTGAAGCGCGGTTCGCCGGTGCGGGCGAACGCGTCGGCGAGCTGCTCCTGACCGGCCACGAGGAAGTGCACCAGCATGCTCGGCGCGGACAGGATCCCGCCGGCGCTGCCGGTGGCGCGAGTGACGGAGAACACGAGCACGGCCGGATCCGCGCTCACCGACGCGACGCTGGAGAGCGTGAGGCCGACGGGGCCATCCGCGGTCGTCGCCGAAACCAGGGCCACGCCCGCGGGGTGATGCCGGAACGCCCCCTTGAACTTCTCGGTGACGTCCTGATCCAGTCCCGTGTCGGTCATGCTGATCCCTCTTCCGTTGTCTGCTGCCGGTACGAGCTCCCGGCCCGCCTTCAACGGTATGCCCGTTCGGACGGTGCGGGATGCGGATCGGGGCGCGCCGGACGCGCAGGGGGGCGCGCATGGGGCGCGCACGCTTCGAGAGCCTCACGACCGAGCCGGAGGAGCATCCTTGCCGTATCGATAAACTCTGCAGATCTTTCGTGGTCACACAGACGGGAGGATGGCCGATCCTGCCGATTCCCTCCGATACGCTCGCACGAGCCGCGGCACGAGGCATCCTGTTCTCGACGCCGCCGCCCCGCGAGCACGCGGAAGCATCCACCCAGACGTGCAGAAGACGGCGCGCAGAAGGAGAGACGATGACGCTCATCTCAGTAGTGATGGAACAACCCCCCGAGACGAGGGTCGCGGCCACCCCCGCGACGGTGAAGCAGCTCGTGGGGCTCGGCTATGAGGTGGCCGTGCAGGCGGGAGCGGGCACCGCGTCCGCCTTCCCCGACTCCGCCTACGCCGCGGCCGGGGCCGAGATCGTCGATGCCGGCGCGGCGCTCGCGGGCGATGTCGTGCTGAAGGTGAATGCGCCCACCGACGCCGAGGTGCAGACCCTGCGCTCCGGCGCCGTGCTGATCGGCCTGCTCGCCCCGGCGTTCCAGCCCGAGCTGCTGGCCGCGCTCGCCGCCCGCGGGGTCACCGCGCTGGCGATGGACGCGGTGCCGCGGATCTCGCGCGCGCAGTCGATGGACGTGCTGAGCTCGATGGCGAACATCGCCGGCTACCGCTCGGTGGTCGAGGCCGCGCACGAGTTCGGCCGGTTCTTCACCGGCCAGGTCACCGCGGCGGGCAAGGTCCCGCCGGCGAAGGTGCTCGTGGCGGGCGCCGGCGTCGCCGGGCTCGCGGCGATCGGTGCGGCATCGAGCCTGGGTGCGATCGTGCGCGCCACGGATCCGCGCCCTGAGGTGGCCGACCAGGTCCGCTCCATCGGCGGCGAGTACCTGAAGGTCGAGGTCGCCGTGGAGCAGTCCACCGACGGCTACGCGAAGGCCACGAGTGAGGCCTACGACCGCCGTGCCGCGGAGCTCTACTCCGAGCAGGCCGCCGACGTCGACATCATCATCACCACCGCACTGATACCGGGGCGTGCCGCGCCGAAGCTGATCACGGCCGCCGACGTCGCGAGCATGCGCTCGGGCAGCGTCATCGTCGACATGGCCGCCGGCCAGGGCGGCAACGTCGACGGATCCGTCGCCGGCCGGCGGATCCTGACGCCGAACGGCGTCACGATCCTGGGCTACACGGATCTCGCATCGCGCCTGCCCACCCAGGCGTCCCAGCTGTACGGGACCAACATCGTGAACCTGCTGAAGCTGCTCACCCCCGAGAAGGACGGGGCGCTGATCCTGGACTTCGACGACGTGGTGCAGCGCGCCGTCACCGTCGCGCGCGACGGGGCGGTGACGTGGCCACCGCCCGCCGTGCAGGTCTCCGCCGCCCCGCCTGCGCCGGCGGCGGCTCCCGCACCCGTCGCCCCCGAGAAGAAGGCCCTCTCCGCTCGCGGCAAGCTCGGCCTCGTCGCACTGGGGATCGCGGCGCTGTTCCTCGTGAACGCGTTCGCGCCCGCGCCGCTGCCGCAGCACTTCACGGTGCTGATGCTCGCGATCGTCGTCGGCTTCTACGTCATCGGCAAGGTCGCGCACGCACTGCACACGCCGCTGATGAGCGTCACGAACGCGATCTCCGGCATCATCGTGGTCGGCGCCATGCTGCAGCTCACCGGGCAGAGCCTGGTCGTGCAGATCCTCGCCGCGATCGCCGTGCTGCTCGCGAGCATCAACATCTTCGGCGGCTTCGCCGTCACCCGCCGCATGCTCGCCATGTTCGCGAAGGGCTCAGCCCCCGCGGCATCGCAGGGCTCCGCCTCCACCCAGAAGACGGGAGCCTGATCGTGCAGACCCTGCTGACCCCGGCGTCGATCGCCGGAGCCGCCTACCTCGTCGCGGCGCTGCTGTTCATCCTGAGCCTCGCGGGGCTGAGCCGTCATGAGAGCGCCAAGGCCGGTGTCGGATACGGCATCGCGGGCATGACCATCGCCCTCGTGGCGACCGTGTGGGCCGTCGTCGTCGACGCCTGGGGATCCGCGTCGCTCACCATCGGCGCGATCCTGCTCGTCGTCGCCGTACTCGTCGGCGGTTCGATCGGGCTCTGGCGCGCCCGCGTCGTCGCGATGACCGGGATGCCCGAGCTCATCGCCCTGCTGCACAGCTTCGTCGGTCTGGCCGCGGTACTGGTCGGCTGGAACGGCGCGCTCGAGCCGAACTCACTCACGGGCGCGCTGCGTGACATCCACCACGCCGAGGTGTTCATCGGCGTGTTCATCGGCGCGGTGACCTTCACAGGCTCGATCGTGGCGTTCCTGAAGCTGTCCGCGCGGATGAAGTCCGCGCCGCTCATGCTCCCGGGCAAGAACGTGCTCAACCTCGGCGCCCTCGTCCTGTTCGTCGTGCTGACGGTCTGGTACGTGATGAACCCGGTGCTCTGGCTGCTCATCCTGGTGACGCTGCTCGCGCTGCTGCTCGGCTGGCATCTGGTCGCCTCGATCGGCGGCGGAGACATGCCGGTCGTCATCTCGATGCTGAACAGCTATTCGGGCTGGGCGGCGGCCGCCGCGGGCTTCCTGCTGAACAACGACCTGCTGATCGTGACCGGTGCGCTGGTCGGATCCAGCGGTGCGTACCTGTCGTACATCATGTGCAAGGCGATGAACCGCTCGTTCCTGTCGGTGATCGCCGGCGGGTTCGGGATCGCCGCGCCGAGTTCGAGCGGTGACGCCGAGGAGGGCGAGATCCACGAGGTGGATCCGGAATCCGCGGCCGCGCTGCTGCTGAACGCGTCCAGCGTCGTGATCACCCCGGGCTACGGCATGGCCGTCGCCCAGGCGCAGTACCCCGTCGCCGAACTCACCGCGAAGCTGCGCGAGCGCGGCGTGCGGGTGCGGTTCGGGATCCACCCGGTCGCCGGACGCCTGCCCGGGCACATGAACGTGCTGCTCGCCGAGGCGAAGGTCCCCTACGACATCGTCGAGGAGATGGACGAGATCAACGACGACCTGGCGGCGACCGACGTCGTGCTGGTGATCGGCGCGAACGACACCGTCAACCCCGCGGCCTCGGAGGATCCGGGCAGCCCGATCGCCGGCATGCCGGTGCTGCGGGTCTGGGAGGCCGAGAACGTGATCGTGTTCAAGCGGTCCATGGCCGCCGGCTACGCGGGCGTGCAGAATCCGCTGTTCTTCCGCGACAACGCGCAGATGCTGTTCGGCGACGCGAAGCAGCGCGTGGAGGACATCCTGCGCGCGCTCTGAGCAGGTCCGGGCGGATGCGTACCGCGTTCGGAGTACCCGCATCTCATCCCATGAGACGATGCGGATGCGCCGACGATCGAGGATGCTGAACGCGGCGGATCCGCCCATCGACTCCGGGAGCCCGAATGACGACCCCTGCACCCTCGATCGCCACCACCGCGCCACCCGTGATCTCGGTGCGTGATGTGCACAAGTCCTATGGCCGCGGAAGCGGCCGGTTCGACGCGCTGAAGGGGGTCAGCCTGGACATCGCGGACGGCGAGAGCATCGCCATCATCGGCAAGAGCGGATCCGGCAAGTCCACGCTGATGCACCTGATGGCGCTGCTGGACGAGCCGTCCGCCGGGGCCATCGCGCTGAGCGGATCCGACACGGCCACGTTGAAGGGATCGGCCCTGAACCGGATCCGCAACAAGACGTTCGGGTTCGTGTTCCAGCAGTTCTTCCTCACGCCGAACCAGAGCGTGCTCGAGAACGTGGTGCTTCCACTGAAGATCGCCGGCGTCGGCGCGGGCGAACGCAAGCGCCGCGGCATGGCTGCTCTGGAACAGCTCGACCTCGCCGACAAGGCGCGCAACAAGGCGGTGAACCTCTCCGGCGGCCAGAAGCAGCGCACCGTCATCGCGCGCGCTCTGGTCAACGATCCGCGGATCATCTTCGCCGACGAGCCCACCGGCAACCTCGACTCGGCCACGGGCGGGGTCGTCGAGGACATCCTGTTCGCGCTGAATCGCGACCACGGGATCACGCTGGTGATCGTCACCCACGACGAGGAGCTCGCCGCGAAATGCGACCGCCGCGTGCACATCAAGGACGGGCTGATCGAGGCGGTGGCCGCATGAAGGCGCTCGACCTCATCGGCGCCGCCGTCTCGAGCACGTTCCGCTCGAAGACGCGCACGACGCTCACGATCCTCGCGATCTTCGTCGGCGCCTTCACGCTGACCATCACCAACGGCCTCGGCACCGGCATCAATCGGTACATCGACGACACGGTCTCCGGGTTCGGGGCCAGTGACGTGCTGACCGTGACGAAGAAGGCCGACACGGGCACCGCCCCCGGCAGCACCGCCCCGAAGGAGTACGACCCGAACACCACGTCGTCCGGCGGCGGGAGAGGCGGGATCGGCACCGTGGCCGTGCTCACCCAGAGCGACCTGGACGCGCTGGCGAAGGTGAGCGGTGTGACCAGCGTGAAGCCGGTCCGCGCGGTCTCGGTCGACTACGTGCAGTTCGGCGACGGCAAGAAGTACGCGATCAGCGCGGGCGGTCTCGTCGCCGGTCAGACCGTGACGCTCGCCGCCGGCGCCGCACCGAGCGACGCGAGCAGCGCGCTGCAGCTCGCACTGCCCACCGACTTCGTCACCCCGCTCGGATTCTCGAGCGCCGCGGACGCGGTCGGCAAGACCGTCACGCTCGCGGTGACGGACGCGACCCGCACGCAGCACACGATCCAGGCGACGGTCTCCGGCGTGTCCGAATCGACGTTCAACCTGACCGGCGGCGCGGCGAGCATGCTGCCGAACGACGCGCTCACCAGCGCGCTCTACACCGCCCAGCAGACCGGCGTGCAGGCCGGCCAGCAGAACAGGTACACGCAGGCGCACGCCTGGTTCGACGCCGCCTCCTCTCCCGCGCAGGTGAAGTCACTGCAGGATCGCCTCACCACGGCCGGCTTCACCTCGACCACGGTGCAGCAGCAGCTCGGCACCTTCAAGACCGTGATCGACGGAATCGTGCTGGTGCTGAACGCGTTCGCGATCATCGCGCTGCTCGCCGCGAGCTTCGGCATCATCAACACGCTCTACATGTCGGTGCAGGAGCGCACGCGCGAGATCGGCCTGATGAAGGCGATGGGCATGAGCTCGGGACGCGTGTTCGGGCTGTTCAGCCTGGAGGCGACGTTCATCGGCTTCCTCGGCAGCGCGCTCGGCGTCCTCGGCGGCATGCTGGTCGGCAGCGTGGTGAGCCGGATCCTCGGCCGCACCCTGCTGTCGGATCTGTCCGGGCTGCAGCTCGTCGCCTTCGACGCGGGGTCCATCGTTTCGGTGATCGTGCTGGTGATGGTGATCGCGTTCCTCGCCGGAACGCTCCCGGCGGCCCGGGCCGCCCGTCAGGATCCGGTCGAGTCGCTCCGCTACGAATAGTCGCGGAGGCCGCGACGAGGCCCCCGGGCCGCGGGAACCACCCGCCCTCGCGGTACGGTGATCTCGTCGAGCATCGAACACGTCCGAGAGGAAACCATGCGCCCGTATCTGGACAAGGCGTCCCCCGAGGCGTGGAAGGCAGCCTCCGCCTACTCGGAGACGGTGGCCGGCGTTGCCGCGGCGGCCGGACTGACCACCGTGGAGGCGGAATTCATCAAGGTCCGCGCCTCGCAGCTCAACGCGTGCGCGTTCTGCCTCGACCTGCACTGCCGAGAGACGCGCGATGCCGGAGTCACACAGCAGAAGCTCGACCTGCTGCCCGCCTGGCGCGAATCCACCCTGTACAGCGAACGGGAGAAGGCCGTGCTGGCGATCGCGGAGGCCGCGACCCTGCTGCCTCTCACGGAGGAGTCGGAGGGCGACCTCGCCGCCGCGCGAGGCGTGCTCGGCGACGAGACCTTCGCCGCCGCGGAATGGGTCGCGTTGACCATCAACATGTTCAACCGGCTCTCGATCCTCAGCGAGCACCCGGTCCGCGTACGGGACACGGCCGGGAACGTCGTCCGCTGAACCTGACGGGCCACGCACGAAGGAGCGACAGATGATCACGGGAATCGACACGAGGCGGCCGCCGTCCGGACCCGGCTGCGTGGAGTGCGAGCGCGACGGAGGCTGGTGGGTCCACCTGCGCCGGTGCGTGGAATGCGGTCATGTCGGATGCTGCGACGACTCCCTCGCGCGGCACGCGACCGCGCACGCCGCCGAGACCGGCCATCGGTTCATCCAGAGCTACGAGCCCGGCGAGGACTGGTTCTGGGACTACGAGACGCGACAGGAGGTCGACGGCCCCGAACTCGCCCCGCCGACCAGCCACCCCGCGGATCAGTCCGTACCGGGGCCGGCGGAACGGGTCCCCGCCGACTGGCTCACGATCCTGCAGAACCGCTGATCCGCTCGGGGCAGACGCCGCCGGGCCGGCCGGTCCGACGGCGCCCACCAACGGCCGATGCGTTACTGCGCGACGGCCTCGTCCCGGCGCGGCAGCACCCAGCCGGCCCGCGGGAAATGGCAGGTGTACCCGTCGGGGTAGCGCACCAGGTAGTCCTGGTGCTCGGGCTCGGCCTCCCAGAACGGCCCGGACGGCTCGATCGTCGTCACGGCGGCGCCCGGCCAGAGACCAGAGGCGTCCACATCCGCGATGGTGTCGCGGGCGACCTGCTCCTGCTCGGGGCTCAACGGGAAGATCGTCGAGCGGTAGCTCGTGCCGATGTCGTTGCCCTGACGGTTCAGCGTCGACGGATCGTGGATCTGGAAGAAGAACGCGAGGATGTCCCGGTAGGTCGTCTTCGACGGATCGAACACGATCTCCACCGCCTCGGCGTGCCCGGGGTGGTTCCGGTAGGTGGCGTGGTCGTTGCTGCCGCCGGTGTAGCCCACGCGGGTGCCGAGGACGCCCGGCTGGCGGCGGATGAGGTCCTCCACGCCCCAGAAGCAGCCGCCGGCGAGAACGGCGGTCTCGGCGCCCGGGACGCGGGTGATGGATCCGGTGTCGGCGGTTCCGCTGGTCATGATGCGTGCTCCTCTGTGCTCTGCGGGGTGGGTGTGTCGAACAGACCACGGTACGCGCCGTAGCCCTGCGCCTCGAGCTCCGCGGCCGGGATGAAGCGCAGCGAGGCCGAGTTCATGCAGTATCTCAGGCCGCCGGCCTCGCGCGGCCCGTCGTCGAAGACGTGCCCGAGGTGGCTGCCGGCGCCGGTCGAGATCGCCTCGGTGCGGACCATGCCGAACGTGCGATCGGTGTTCGTCGTGACGGCGTCGGGGTCGATCGGCCGGGTGAAGCTCGGCCATCCGGTGCCGCTGTCGAACTTGTCCGTCGACGAGAACAGCGGCTGACCCGACACCACGTCGACGTAGATGCCGCGGTCATGGTTGTTCCAGTACTCGTTGCGGAACGCGGGCTCGGTACCGCCCTCCTGCGTCACCCGGTACTGGTGCGCCGTGAGCGCGTCCAGCGCCTCGGCGGTCTTGCGGTAGTCGGTGGGGTTCATCGTTCTGCTCCTCTGTTCGCCGCCGCTGGCTGCGGCGACATCAGGAAGAACGAGCGAGGGCCCGCTTTTGGTCCCGCGAAGCTGTGGCCGGGCTGTGAGTTTTGAGGCCTGAGGCTTCGTCACCGCGCCACCCCACCGAGGTTGCCGCATCGACAGCCGCGCGAGCGAGTGCCAGACTGCCGCACACGGGGGATGGACGACGGGACGCACACATGAACGACCTCAGGCCGAGGCGTTCGCACGGACGGCTCCGCCGGCACGGGACGGGCGCGCTGGCCGTGCTCGCACTGCTGCTCACGGGGTGCTCCGCTGCGACGGATCGCCCGGCCCCGACTGCCCCTGCGACAGCGACCGCCACGGCGACTGCGGCCGTCGCGGGCCTCTTCGATGTCGGCGCAGGACGGCGGATCTACCTGGAATGCCACGGAACCGGCACCACCACGGTCGTGCTGATCGGCGGTCTGCGCGCCGCCACCGACTACTGGAACCGCACAGACACGAAGCCGATCACCGTGATGCGGGGCGTCAGCGGGGCGGCTCGCGTGTGCGCCTACGACCGTCCAGGCACAGTGCGCGAGGGAAACGCCTTCAGCCGCTCGGATCCGATCGCGCAGCCGTCCAGCGAACTCTCCGCGGTCGCCGATCTGCATGCGCTCCTCACGGTCGCGGGCGTAGCGGGCCCCTACGTTCTCGTCGGGCACTCCTACGGCGGATGCATCGCCCGGCTGTACGCATCGACGTACCCCGCGCAGGTCGTCGGCATGGTGCTCGTCGACGCCCTCTCCGAGGCCTTCGCGGCCGCGATGCCGGCCGCGCAGTACGCCCAGCTGCAGGTGTCGCAGCAGGTGCCGGCGGAGGACCTCGCAGCCTATCCGGCGATCGAGCGGCTGGACATGGATGCCGTGAACGCCGAGCTGCGCGCCGCACCACCGATCCACGCGATGCCGTTGACCGTGCTCTCCGCCGACCAGCTCGTCGCACCGCAATGGCAATCGATGATCGACTCGGGCCAGCTTCCGGCGGGCACCCCCGCCGACCTCGGGGCTGCGGTGGATCGGGCGCAGAAGGCGTCGCAGGACTTCCAGGCAGGCCTCGTCCCCGGCGCCGTGCACATCACGCAGACGCACAGCGGGCACGACATCCCGCTGGACAATCCTGCGATCGTGATCACCGCGATCCGCGATGTGCTGTCGCGGGCGCGCTGATCCGTCGGCACCCCTGTCGCCGGCGGGAGCGCCTCTGCTAGCGTTCGCTCATCGAGGGACTTTCGCTCATCGAGCGGGATTCTGCATCGACTGGGGCGAGCGGAAGAACCGAGGATCGCATGGGGATGCGAAAGATCACGGCGTCGCGGGCAGCGATGCTCATCGCGCTCGGCGGAGTCTGCCTTCTCGCGCTCAGCGCGTGCACCGCGAGCCCGGGAGGGACAGGCACCCCGTCGACGAGCGCGTCGCCGGCCGCGACACCGGGATCGGGGATCCGGCCCGGATACCAGGACCAGACCGCGCTCGAGTTCTCGCCCCTCATCATCGACGCGCTGTCCTCCCAGGTCGTGCCCGTGGAGGGCTCGGACGGGCTGATCTACGTGGCCTACGAGCTCCGTGTGCTCAACTCCGCGCCGCGCGATGCGACGATCACGGCGATCGAGACCCTGGCCGGCGATGAGGGCGGCGCCGTGCTCGCGACCGTGGATCAGGCACGCATCGCGTCGAACACGATGCTGATCGGCGGTGCGGAGCGCAACACCGCCACGATCCCGGCCGGACGCACAGCCATCGTCGTGTTCCGCGACACCTATCCGGCGAGGGCCGACGTCCCGAAGACGTTCACCCACCGCATCCATGCGACGTTCGCGGCGCCGAAGGAGGGCGCGCCGCGGCTCGCCGCGAACTACCCCGACCAGGTCGCGCAGATCGGCGGCGCCCTGACGACGAGCACCGACGCGCCTCTCGTGATCGGATCGCCGGTGTCGGGGACGAACTGGTTCGCGAACAACGGGCTGGACCCGACCAGGCTCAATGCGCACAGCGACGTGGTGATCCCCCTCGGCGGACGCATCGTGTCAGCCGAGACCTACGGGATCGACTTCATGCGGATCGATCCTGCGACGATGTCCTCGGATCGCGGCGATCCCACGCAGAACGCCAGCTACCTCGCCTTCGACGAGCCGCTGCTCGCGGTGGCGGACGGAAAGGTGGTGCGCGCGGATACGGACCATCCCGATGTCGCTCCGCAGGTCCTGCCCGATCTCAGCGTCCTCGAAGACGCGACCGGCAACCAGGTGGTCCTCGACCTCGGCGGCGGGGTGTTCGCGACGTACGCGCACATGAAGCAGGGGTCCGCCACCGTGAAGGTCGGCGACACCGTCACGAAGGGTCAGGAGATCGGCCGGCTCGGCAACTCCGGCAACACGAGCGAGGCGCACCTGCATTTCCAGCTGCAGCGCGGATCGCTCATCTCGGCGGACAACGTGCCCTGGGTGTTCGACACCTTCGAGTCGATCGGCGCCCTCTCCGCCGACCAGACCCACATCGTCGCTCCCCCGAAGCCCGGCACCCGCACGAAGGAGATCCCGGTGTTCGGCAGCGTGTTCTCGATCCCGGCGAAGTGATCGGCGATCATCCCGGCGTCCGGCGCCAGACGGACGGTGCCACACCGCAGGCGCGTTTGAATGCCCGGCTGAAGGCCTCCTCGGACTCGTAGCCCGCGCGACGCGCGATCGTCGCCACGGCGAGCTGCGTGCCCGCGAGGAGATTCTGCGCCACGTGCATGCGCCATCCGGTCAGGTACCGGATCGGCGGCATTCCCAGCTCGCGCCGGAATCGCTCATCCAGCACGGAGATGGACACATGCAGCTCCGAGGCCAACGCGATGACGCTCCACTTGCGCGACGGATCGGCGTGGATGAGTGCCATCGCCGGTCCGACGATCGGGTCGCGGAGCGCGCGCACGAAGCCGACCTCGGCGGCGGGAGCGCTGGCGAGGTGGAGCTTGAGCACCTCGGCCAGGACCAGCTCGATGATCGGGGTCGGGGCCGCATAGTGGATCCCGTCGACCTTGGTCGACTGACCGAGGACGAAGTCGATGCTCGCCCGCACCCAGGCAGCGGCAGCTCCGGTCGGACGGGAGACGAACACGGGTGGCAGGGCGCGCACGGCCGGGTCGAAAAGCTGATCGCTGCTGGCGAGGTAGCCGCACAGGATCTGCGTCGGATCTCCGCCCGTGCCGTACTCGATGACCGGCATCTCGTCCCACGGCGGCGGCGGCATGAGGCTCGCCATGTCCACCAGCTCGGCATCGTCCGTCCCGCCCATCCGATGTCCGTCGCCGTACGGCAGCACGACGACGTCGCCGGCCTCGGCCCATCGACGCTCGGAATCGCCGTCGATCTCGATCCAGCAGCGACCGGCCGCGATCACATGGAACAGCAGCACGCGCGGTGCGCCGGGGCGAGGATCGCGACCGCGTCGGCGGACGGGACGGAGCGGTACGCCCACCCTTCCGTGTAACGGCCCTGCAGGAAGAACGCACCCTGCAGGCGCAACCCGCTCAGGGCGTCGAGCAGCGTGTTCCCGGGGCCTGGATCAGCAGCTCCGGGGATCGGATCATGGCCTTCGTGCATGCTCGGCACAAGACTGATTCTCCCAGGCAACCGACCGACGAGGGAGAAAATCATGCCACTTTTCATGGACGTCCACGATCACCTGCCGGACGGCACCACCGCGGCCGACGTCGCCGGTGCGCATGCGGAGGACCTCAAGATCCAGGACCGCTACGGCGTCGAGTACAAGGCCTACTGGGTCGATGAGGTGGGCGGCAAGGTTTTCTGCCTCGTCGACGCGCCGACCCCGGAAGCCGCGGCGCAAGTGCACCAGGAAGCTCACGGCCTGGTCGCCGACCACATCCACCCGGTCGTCGCCGGGGGCTGAGCCACGGCGATCAGAACGCGTCGTCCTCCAGCTCGATCTCGATGAACCCGCCGATGATGCGGGTGCGGAAGGTGCGCAGCAGCAGAGACGGATCCGAGAGGCACTCCCCGGTGCCGAGGTCGTAGACCTCCTTGTGCAGCGGGGCGGCGAGGGTGACCCTGTCGCCGCGCGAGCCCACGATGCCGCGCGCCATCACTGCGGCACCGCCGGCAGGATCCGCATGGTCCACCGCGTACACCTCCTTGGGCCCGACGAGGAACAGCGCGATCTGGCGCATGCGCAGCAGCACCGCCTCGCCCCAGGACGGTTCGAGGTCGTCGACACGACAGGCGCGCACCCAGGCGGTGCGCGGAAGGACCGGACGCGGGGAGCTCTGCAGGATCGTCATGCTCCGAGGCTAGGAGTCGCGTGTTTCCGCGATGGTCGGCTCATGTAACGGCCACGTGAAAGGCGTCTCACACGGAATGCGCCGCAGTGTGCGGCTGTGTTAACCGGCGGTTACATCGACGAAACCGCCGAGAAATCCCGCACTCCTACGCTCAGATCGCATGACGACTCGACGAACGCTCATCGTGGGAGGCGGCCCCGCCGCCCACCGGCTCGTGGACGCGCTCGTGTCCCGCGGCATGGCAGGGCGCTCCGTCGTCGTCGTGGCGGAGGAGGCGTACCTCCCCTACGACCGGGTGCAGCTGAGCAAGCGCCTCGCCGACAGCACAGTCGACCTCACCCTCGAGCCCGCGTCCCCGTGGGAGGACGCCGCCGTCTCGCTGCGGGTCGGCGAGGCGGTCACCGCGATCGATCGCTCGATGCGCACGGTCACCACCTCGGAGGGCGCGGTGCTCGGCTACGACGATCTCATCCTCGCGACCGGATCCTCCGCCCCCGTTCCCGACATCCCCGGCGCGGCCTCCGCGCGGGTCTATCGCACGATCGACGACGTGGATGCGCTGGTCGCCGAGGTCGCCGAGCTCAGGCGACGGCTCGGACGCGCGCCGCGCGTCGCCGTCGCCGGCGGCGGCCTGCTCGGCCTGGAGGCGGCGGGCGGGATGGCGGCCCTCGGCGCCGAGGCCGTCGTCATCCACTCCGGCGGGTGGCTGATGTCCGCCCAGCTCGACGAGGGCGCCGGACAGGCGCTGGGGCGGCTCATCTCCGCACGCGGCGTCGACCTGCGCCTGGGCACGCGACCGCAGCGGATCGAGTGCGCCGACGACGGCCTCCCCGTCGCCGTGTTCTGCACCGACGGGCGTCGCGTGCCGGCCGACATCGTCGTGTTCGCGATCGGGATCCGCGCCAGGGACGAGCTGGCGAAGGCCGCGGGCATCGAGACCGCCGACCGCGGCGGCGTGATCATCGACGAGGCCTGCCGCACCTCGGATCCCGCCATCTGGGCAATCGGCGAGGTCGCGGCGGTCGACGGTCGCACGATCGGCCTGGTCGCGCCGGCGAACGCGATGGCGGAGACGGTCGCCGACCGACTGCTGGGCGGTGACGCCACCTTCACGACCGTGGACGACGCGACCAAGCTGAAGCTGTCGGGCGTGGATGTCGCGAGCTTCGGCGACGCCTTCGCGCGCGAGCCCGGCGCGCTCGAGATCGTATACGCCGACCCCGCCCGGGGCCTCTACCAGAAGCTGGTCGTCAGCGACGACGCGAAGACGCTCCTGGGCGGCGTGTTCGTCGGCGATGCCGCGCCCTACGCCGGTCTCCGGCCGCTGCTCGGACGCGTGCTCGACGCGGAGCCCGCGGCCTATCTGTCGGCGGCCGGTGCCGAGCCGCCCGGTGGCGGCTCCCTGCCCGACGACGCGTACGTGTGCTCGTGCAACAACGTCACCGCCGGCGCCGTGCGCTCAGCCGTCCGGGACGGCTGCCACGAACTCGGCGCGCTGAAGACCTGCACCCGCGCCGGCACCCAGTGCGGTTCGTGCGTGCCGCTCGTGAAGAAGCTGCTCGAGACCGAACTCGCCGCCGCCGGCGCCACCGTCTCCCGCGCACTCTGCGAGCACTTCGACCTGTCTCGCCAAGAGCTGTTCGAGTCCGTCAGAGTACGCGGTCTCACCAGCTGGGAGGACACGATCGGCCTGCTCGGCAGAGGGCGCGGCTGCGACATCTGCAAGCCCGCCGTGGGGTCGATCCTGGCCAGCCAGCACGGCCAGTATCCGCTGGACGGCGGCCTCGGCCCGCTGCAGGACACCAACGACCGGGCCCTCGCCAACATGCAGAAGGACGGCACCTACTCCGTCGTCCCGCGCATCCCCGGTGGGGAGATCACCCCGCAGAAGCTCGCCGTCATCGCGCAGGTCGCGACCGACTTCGACCTCTACACGAAGATCACCGGCGGCCAGCGCATCGACCTGTTCGGAGCGCGGCTGGACCAGCTCCCCGACATCTGGCGCCGGCTGGTGGACGCGGGCTTCGAATCCGGGCAGGCGTACGGCAAGGCGCTGCGCAACGTGAAGAGCTGCGTCGGATCCACCTGGTGCCGATACGGCGTGCAGGACTCGGTCGGCATGGCTGTCGGGCTGGAGCTGCGCTACCGCGGGCTGCGCGGGCCGCACAAGTTCAAGTTCGGCGTCTCCGGCTGCGCCCGGGAATGCGCAGAGGCGCGCGGCAAGGACGTGGGCGTGATCGCGACGGACAAGGGGTGGAACCTGTATGTCGGAGGCAACGGCGGCTTCCAGCCCGCGCACGCGCAGCTGCTCGCCTCCGACCTGGACGACGAGACGCTGGTGCGGTTCATCGATCGCTACCTGATGTACTACATCCGCACCGCCGACCGGCTCCAGCGCACCGCACGCTGGATGGAGGAGCTCGACGGCGGAGTGGACCACGTCCGCGAGGTCGTGGTCGAGGACTCCCTCGGTCTCGGCGCCGAACTCGAGGCCGCCATGGCCCGGCACGTCGACACGTACGAGGACGAATGGGCCGCGACGCTGCGGGATCCCGAGCGGCTGCGCCGGTTCCGCTCGTTCGTCAACGCGCCCGCCGAGGCGGATCCGACGATCGCCCGGGTCGAGGAGCGCGGCCAGCGCCGCCCGGCGACCGCCGCGGAGCGCGCGGACGGCGTCGTGTTCGTGGCCGGGGCGCGGATCCCGGTGCGCTCCGCGGAGCACACCCTGCCGGAGCCCGCATGACGGCGCGGACCGGATCCGTCACCCTCGTCGGCGGCGGCCCCGGTGACCCGGACCTGCTCACGGTGGCGGCCGTGCGCGCGCTCGCCGCGGCCGACGTCGTCCTGTTCGATCGCCTCGCACCGGCGGCGGCGCTCGCTGCGATGGCGCCGAACGCCCGGCTCATCGACGTGGGCAAGACCCCGGGGCATCATCCGATCCCGCAGCACGAGATCGAGCAGCTGCTGGTCTCGCACGCGCTGGCGGGATCCCGGGTGGTGCGGCTCAAGGGCGGAGACCCGTTCGTGTTCGGGCGCGGCGGCGAGGAGGTAGAGGCGTGCCGGCAGGCCGGCGTGCCGGTGCGGATCGTGCCCGGCGTGAGCAGTGCGATCGCCGTGCCCGCCGCCGCCGGGATCCCGGTCACTCACCGCAGCATCTCGCGGATGTTCACGGTCGTCTCCGGCCACGCGCCGCTGTCCTCCTCCGAGCTCGCGCATCTCGCCGGCCTCGGCGGCACGATCGTGATCCTGATGGGAATCCTGAACCTCCCCTCGATCGCGACCGGGCTCGTCGGCGCCGGGATGGATCCGCAGACGCCGGCCGCGATCGTCGAGCAGGGCTGGACCCCGCGGCAGCGCACGACCTTCGCCGACCTCGCCGGGATCGGTGCACAGGCGGCGCTCGCGGGCGTCGTCTCGCCGGCGGTCGTCGTGATCGGCGAGGTCGTCCGGCTCGCCCGTGGCGGCGATGACGACGCGGCGGCGATCCTCGCCGAGGCCGCGGCGAGCGCCGCGAGCGCCACCGGGAGTGCGGGATGACGGGCGTGCAGGACGCCGCGGGACGCGCGGTCGCGTTCCTCCCGGATCAGCTCTCCGGCTTCCGGATCGGCGTGACCAGCGACCGCCGCTCGGCGGATCTGATCGACGCGTTCGAGCGGCGCGGGGCGAGCGTGATCCACGCGCCGACAGTGCACATGCGGCACGCCGACGACGACGCGCCCGTCATCGCCGACACCGAGCGCATCATCGCCGCAGCCCCCGACGTGCTGCTCGTGACCACGAGCTACGGGATGAGGCGCTGGTTCGAGGTCGCCGACGCGGCCGGCCTCGGCGCCGCGCTGCAGCGCACGCTCGCGGCGGCGACGATCCTGGTGCGCGGGCCCAAGGCGCGGGGCGCCGTGCGCGCCGCCGGACTCGACGACGCCGGGATGAGCGACGAGGAGACCACGGCGTCGCTCGTCGAAAAGGTGATCGCCGAGCACCCGGCCGGGATCACGGTCGCGGTGCAGCTGCACGGCCAGCCCGACGAGGAGCAGCTGCGCCGGCTGCGCGCGAGCGGTGACCGCGTTCTGACGGTGGCGCCGTACTCGTGGTCGACCGACGAGGACGAGGACGGGCGCGCCGCGCGCCTGATCGACGCCGTCGTCGCACGCCAGCTCGACTGCGTCACGTTCACGAGCGCTCCGGCGGTCGACGGGCTCCTGCTCGCGGCCCACGCCCGCGGATGCCGCACCGAAGTCGTGGAGGCGTTCCGCGGCGACGTCGTCGCGGCGAGCGTCGGCCCGGTGACCTCGGCGCCCCTGCTGAGTGAGGGGATCCGCCCGCTGCAGCCCGACCGTTTCCGGATGGGGGCGCTCATCCGCCTCGTCTGCGAGCATCTGGAGGCGCAGTCCACCCGCCGCGTGCGCACCCGGCACGGCGAGATCGAACTGCGCGGCAGCTTGGCCCTCGTCGCGGGCGCCCCGGTGCGGCTGACACCGAGCTCCCTCGCGCTGTTCCGGGCGCTCGTCGCCGCCCGGGGGGCGGTCGTGTCACGGCGGGAGCTCTCCGGAGTCGTCGGCGGGGACGACCACACCATGGAGGTGTCGCTCAGCCGGCTGCGTCAGAGCCTGGCGATGCCGGGGCTGGTCGCGACCGTCGTGAAGCGCGGGTACCGGCTCGACGTCTGATCCGGTCGCCTCCGGGCACCAGACCTCAGACGACCGGTGCCGCCGCCAGGAGCGCGGCGATCCGGCCCCGGCATCCTCCGCACCCGGTGCCGGCGCGTGTGCGGCTGCCGACCAGTTCGACCGTGTCGCATCCCGTCGCAACCGCGTCGGCGATGCCGCCGGCGGTGACGCCGTTGCACCAGCACACGGTCTCCCCACGGCCGAGCGGAGTCTCATCGGGGGCCGCGTCGACGTCCGCGGCGTCGAGACGCAGGAGCGCGGAGGGTTCGGCAGGCAGGGCCGCGCCGCGCTCGTACAGCAGCGTCAGCTCGGCGCCGGCCCGGGGCAGCCCCACAGCCACGAAGCCGGTCAGGGCGCCGTCGCGGACCACGGTCTTCAGATACCCGCCGCGCGCGCCGTCGATCCAGACGCTCACCTCGCGCTCGGCGTCCCAGGGCTCGGCGTCGTGCTCGCCGCCCGACACCACGTCGATCCCGGTGGCCTTGAGCATCACCGCGGTCGGACGTTCGTGCAGCGCGACCGCGGCGTCGCGCGACGCGACGCCGCCCGCTGCTTCGGCCCGCAGCCGGGAGGCGAGGGCCGCGGCCTGTCGCCACCCCGGTCCGATCAGCCCGCTGGGCGCCCCCGGCACCCGGCCGGATCCCTCCGCCGCGTCGGGATCGGAGACCTGGGCGCAGTCGCCGATCGCGAACACGTCCGGGTCGCTCCAGCTGCGCAGCTCCTCGTCGACGAGCATCCCCGTCGCGCAGGCGAGGCCGGCCGCGAGCGCGAGCTCGACGCGCGGGGTCACGCCGCAGGAGAGCACCAGCAGATCACCGCGGAGATATGTGCCGTCCGCGCATGCGATCCCGTCGAACACAGGGCCGGACAGGGTGTCGCGGAAGTCGAGGCCCTCGGCGCGGGCGTGCGCGGCCATCCCGATCCCGACGGCACGGGCCGCCCGGGTGAGCATACGACCGCCGGATTCGTCCAGGTTGCGCGACATCGGGGTGCCGCCGTGATGCGCCACGAGCACGTCGGCGCCGTGCTCGGCCGCGAGCAGCGCGAACTCCATCCCCAGCACGCCGGCGCCCAGCACGACGATCCTGCCGCCGCCGGCCACGACCGGCGCCACGGCGTCCGCGTCGGTCAGATCGCGGAGCGCGACGACGCCCGCGGGAAGTGCGTGCGCGCCCCGGTCGAGCTCGGCGGAGGGCGCGGCGCCGCGTTCATGGCGGGTGCGCTGCAGGCCGTCGAGGGTCGGGATGTTCGCGCGGGCGCCGGTGGCGAGCACGAGGCGGTCGTAGGGCAGCGCCGCTCCGCGCGACGTGCGCACGCGCTGCCGGTGCCGGTCGATCGCGACGGCCGTCTCGGCGAGTCGGATGTCGGCGCCGGCCGCGCGGGCCGCCGCGGTATCCGCGATCTCCAGTCGCTCGCGCGACGCCGCACCGACCGCGTACTCGGCCAGCAGCACCCGGTTGTACGCGTCATCGGATTCCGCGCCCACGACGACGAGCTCGGCGTTCCCCGCCGCGACGGCGGGCAGCACCTCCTCGACGAAGCGCGCACCCACGGGTCCGTATCCGATCAGCACGATGCGCATCGGCCTGCTCATGCCGCCACCTCCGCCCCGTCTGTGATCGCAGTGACGATGACCGCGGTGCGCTTGAACTCGGGCATGGCCGAGATCGGATCCACGGCCGCGTCGGTGAGCAGGTTCGCGCACTGCTCGTCGGCGAAGTGGAACGGCAGGAAGACCGTGTCCATGCGGATCCCGTCCGTGAGCCGGGCATCCACCTCGACCGCGCCGCGGGAGCTGCGGATCCGGATCCGGTCGCCGTCGACGATCCCGAGACGTGCAGCGGTGGCCGGGTGCAGTTCCGCCCGGGCGCGAGGTTGCGCGGCGTTCAGCTCGGGCACGCGGCGGGTCTGCGCGCCGGACTGGTAGTGCTCCAGCAGGCGCCCGGTGGTCAGCGTCAGGCGTCCGGGGGCGTGCGGCGCGAAGGGTTCCCCCGCGTCGATGCCGTGCGGTGCCGTCCGGGCGGCGACCGCGACCAGCCGGGCCAGCCCGTCGTCGTGCCCGAAGCGCTCCCCGAACAGCCGCGGGGTCCCCGTCGATCCGGCCGGATACGGCCAGTGCGCGGCGACGCCGTCCCCCGCCTGCGCATCCAGGACCGCGTGGCTGAGCCCGGAGTAGTCCGCGATCCCGCCGGCGGACGCCCGGGCGAGCTCGTCGAAGACGGCGGCGGGATCCGTCGGCCAGGTCGACGGCGCGTCCAGCCGCCGGGCGAGATCGGCGAGCACGTCGAGTTCGCTGCGCACGCCCGCCGGCGGATCGATCGCCCGCCGGCGGCGGATGATCCGTCCTTCGAGATTGGTCATCGTGCCCTCCTCCTCCGCCCACTGGGTGACGGGCAGGACGACGTCGGCGAGCGCGGCGGTCTCGGACAGCACGAAGTCGCACACCACCAGCAGATCGAGCGCTGCGAGCCCCGCACGGATCGCGCCGGCGTCCGGGCCGGAGACCACCACGTTGGCGCCGTGCACCAGGAGGGCCCTGATCCCCCCTGCGGCGCCCATCATCCCGAGCAGCTCGACGGCGGGTACGCCCGGCCCGGGCAGGATTTTGGGGTCGACGCCCCAGACCGCGGCGACGGCGGCCCGATGCGCGGGATCCGCGATCTTGCGGTACCCGGGCAGCTGGTCGCATTTCTGGCCGTGCTCGCGGCCGCCCTGGCCGTTGCCCTGCCCGGTCAGGGTCCCGTAACCGGAGCTCGGGCGTCCGGGCAGACCGAGGACGAGGGCGAGGTTGATCGCCGCCGTGGCCGTGTCGGTGCCGTCGACGTGCTGCTCGACGCCGCGTCCGGTGAGGATGTAGGTGCCGCGGCCGCGGGCGAGGCGGCGGGCCACCTCGCGCAGCAGGGCGACGGGCACTCCCGTGTGCGCCTGGACCCGTTCCGGCCACCAGGCCGCGACGCTGCGGCGTACCGCGTCGAAGCCGCTCGTACGGGCCTCGAGATAGGGCAGGTCGGCCAGGCCCTCCGCGAGCACGAGGTGCGTCAGGCCGAGCAGCAGCACCAGATCGGTGCCGGGCGCGGGCTGCAGGTGCAGTCCGGCGCCGTCCGCCGTGAGCTCGGCCGTCTGCGAGCGCCGCGGATCCACCACGACCAGTCCCCCGACAGCCCGGGCGCCCGCCAGATGCGACAGCAGCGGCGGCATGGTCGCTGCCACGTTCGAGCCCAGGAGCAGGATCGTGTCCGCGTCGTCGAGATCCGACACCGGGAACGGCAGTCCCCGGTCGACTCCGAACGCGCGCGTGCCCGCGGCCGCGGCCGAGGACATGCAGAACCGGCCGTTGTAGTCGATCCGCGAGGTGCCGAGGGCGAGGCGGGCGAACTTGCCGAGCAGGTAGGCCTTCTCGTTCGTCAGGCCGCCGCCGCCGAACACGCCGACCGCGTCGGGGCCGTCCTCGCGCCGGATGCCGACGAGCGTGACGACGATGCGGCCGAGCGCCTCCTCCCAGGTCGCGGGACGAAGTTCTCCGTCTTCGCGGACCAGCGGCGTCGTCAGGCGTCCGGGCGCGGCGAGCAGCTCCGCGGACGTCCATCCCTTCTTGCACAGTCCGCCGCGGTTCGTCGGGAACGCCCTCCCCGCCACCGTCACCGGAGTCGCGCCGTGCGGGGTGGAGGTGAGGGTCATGGCGCACTGCAGCGCGCAGTACGGGCAGTGCGTCGGCGCGGAGGCCGCCGGGCCCGGCGGGGCCGCGGGGGCTGTCGAGAGGGTCATGGTGCCCGCCGCCGTCAGATCCGCAGGCCGCGACGCCGCCCGCGCACCGCGATCGCGACCGTGATCACGAGCAGGACGAGGTAGGCGCCGACGAACCAGCTGAGACCGGCCGCGTACCCGCCCGTCGTCGACTTGGACAGGCCGAGCACCTGCGGAATCACGAAGCCCCCGTAGGCGCCGAGTCCGGAGACGATCCCGAGCGCGGCGGCGGCGGTGCGCTGCGCCGAGACGTCGCCCGCGGAGGCGACGCCGTCGGTCGCGCCCGAGCGCAGCGCGAACAGGGTGGGGATCATCCGGTAGGTGGCGCCGTTACCCGCGCCGCTGGCGATGAACAGCACGAGGAAGAAGCCGAGGAACAGCCAGAAGCTGCCGAGCGGGAGCGTGAGGATCACGGCCAGCGCGCCCAGTGCCATGACCACGAACGCCGCGATCGTGATGGTGCTCCCCCCGAACCGGTCGGCGAGCCGTCCGCCGAAGGGTCGCGCGAGCGAGCCGACGAGCGCTCCCACGAACGCGAGCGACAGGGTCGCCCCGCCGAGCGGGAAGGCGCTGAACGCCGGGAACTGGTCGGCGATGAGCTTCGGGAAGACGCCGGAGAACCCGATGAACGATCCGAACGTTCCGACGTAGAGCAAGGCCATCAGCCAGAGCTCCGGGGCGCGCAGCGCGGCCAGCGACGCCCGCAGATCCGCCCTGGCGCTGGTGAGGTTGTCCATCCGGCGCCAGGCTCCGACGGCGGCGATCAGGATCAGCGGGACCCAGACCAGTCCGGCGAGCGGCAGCTGCAGGGTCGCCCCCGCGCCCAGGGTGATCACGATCGGCACGGCGAACTGCGCGACCGCGGCGCCGAGGTTGCCGCCGGCGGCGTTGAGCCCGAGCGCCCAGCCCTTCTCGCGCTGCGGGTAGAAGTACGTGATGTTGGCCATCGAGCTGGCGAAGTTCCCCCCGCCGAGGCCGGCCAGCCCGGCGACGGCCAGCATCACGGGGAACGGGGTGCGCGGATCCGCGACGCAGAGCGCCAGCCCGATCGCGGGGATCAGCAGCAGGGCCGCCGAGACGATCGTCCAGTTCCGGCCCCCGAAGCGCGGCACCATGAACGTGTACGGGAAGCGCAGGGTCGCCCCGACCAGGCTCGGGATCGAGATCAGCCAGAACGTCTGCGTCACGGTGAAATGGAACCCCGCGCCGGGCAGCGCGACGACCACCACCGACCAGAGCTGCCAGATCACGAATCCGAGGAACTCCGCGAAGATCGACCAGCGCAGGTTGCGCCGGGCGATCGCGGCCCCGCCGGCCTGCCACTGCGCGGTGTCCTCGGGATCCCAGCCGTCGATCCAGCGGCCGGGCAGGAACGCGAGTGGCCGTTCCGCGATGGGATCCTGGATCGCGGGGGCGGTGCGGATGGTGTCGGTGCTGGTCATCGAGGCCTCCTGGGGATGCGTGTGCCACCACGCTAGGAAGTCCGTGTTTCCGTCGTTCGTGCGCGACGTGACGCCTTCGTGTCGAAGACCTCTCGCGGGTGCGCGGCGGGTGTGAGCCGAACCCGGAATGAGTCAGAAGTCGCGCAAGGGGTCACCCGAATGCTTCTGCGTACGCCGGCTCCTCAGCGGGCACCCAGGCCGGCACGCCGGATGCCGATTCCATACGGAGCCAGTTCTGCTTCCGGGCGAGCTCGAGCGCGGTCTCGATCAGCTGATGGGTGCTGCGGGAGTCATCGGTGTCGCGCCATGCGAGCGACCACGAATAGTACGGCTGCGCTTCCTGCGGCAGGTACAGCGGCATCCCCGCGGCGGCGTACCGCCTGGCGTAGGTGTGGAACTCGAAGTAGCGTGCGGGCGGGCGTGCGCGCTGCATGTATGCGAGGCAGTGACTGAACGCACCGGGCGTGCCGAGCCAGCGCATGGTGATGCCGAAGTCGCGTTCGAACGCAGTGAGGAATTCGCCGTGCGCGTTGTAGCCGCCCGACTCCGGCGGATCCCCGAAGACGTACAGCGGACGGTCGTGGAACGACGCCGTCCGAGCCGGCTCGTCATCCGCAGTGCCGATGAGCGCGAACGGCTCGAGGCGCAGCAGCCGATGCGACCACCCGTTGGGGTGATCGCGCAGCATCCGCGGAGTGAGGTGGAGCATGGCGACGTCGATCCGATGGGCCAGCAGGGCCTCGAGCTGGGTGACGCTGTCCATCGCGTGCTCGAGCAGGCGGGTCTCCGGATGCGTCGCCGCGAACGCGTCGGCCACCATGCGGCTCGTGGCGAGCTCGAAGACGTGCGCGATGCGGACGGTGTCCTCGGGATCCGGTCGGCGCATCCCGTCGGCCAGCGCGAGCAGCGTTCTCGCGTCGTCGAGGAAGCGCCTCCCGCGCGGCGTCAGCGCGACCCTGCGGCTGGTGCGCAGGAACAACGGCTCGCCGAGCTGTTCCTCGAGTCTGCGGATCTGGCTCGACAGTGCGGGCTGGCTGATGTAGAGGCGGGAAGCCGCGCGCCCGAAGTGGAGTTCTTCCGCGACCGCGACGAAGTATCTGACGAGACGAAGGTCGAGGTCCATGCACACTCCGATGCGACGCCGCGACACGGCTGATGATTCACCGTAGCCCTCTACCGCCGGATCGATCCACATGCGGTTATCGATCGCGGGCGCCGGGATCTTGGACACCGCTCCCCCATCGGGTGTTCACTCGGTACAGGCCCGATTTGCGATGTGGGATCGGAGGACTCATGGACCTTGGTCTGTCGAACGCGGTGGCGATCGTGACCGGCGCGAGCCGGGGCATCGGTCTCGCCGTGACGCGCGAGCTCGTCGCGAACGGCGCGCAGGTGGTCGCGGGGGCCCGGCGCAGCTCGGAAGGCCTCGACGAGCTGGTCGAGGCGGGCGCGGTCGAGTTCGTCGCGACGGATCTCTCCAGCCCGGAGGGCGTGGACGCTCTCGTCACGGCCGCGGGTCGCCGCGAGCACGTCGATGTCCTGGTGAACAACGTCGGCGGCGTCACCCCGCGACCCGATGGCTTCGCGAGCGTGACCGACGAGGAGTGGCTGGCCGCCTTCACGATCAATGTGCTCACGCCGGTCCGGATGCTGCGGGCCGTGCTGCCGTTCATGCTCGACGCCGGGCGCGGATCGATCGTCACGGTGAGCTCGGTCAACGCCTTTCTGCCGGATCCGCTCGTGATCGACTACAGCGCGGCGAAGGCGGCACTGGCGAACCTCAGCAAGTCGCTGTCCAAGGAGGTCGGGGGGCGCGGGATCCGGGTCAACACGGTCAGCCCAGGGCCGGTCGCGACCGACCTCTGGCTGGGCGAGGGCGGCGTCGCCCAGACGGTGGCACGCGCCACGGGTGCGGATCCGGCAGCCGTTGCGGCGGGTGCCGCGGGCGGGGCCGTGACCGGTCGGTTCACCCGGCCCGACGAGGTGGCGCGACTGATCTGCTTCCTCGCGAGCGACGCGGCGAGCAACCTCACCGGGGCCGACGTCACGATCGACGGCGGCCTCATCACCACCCTGTGAAGACCACACCCTGAAGGCCACACCTGTGAAGACGGAGACAGACATGGGAACTCTCACCGAGCGGGAACAGCTCGAGATCACTCGCGCGAACGAGTCCGGCCGACGGCCTGTCGTGTTCGTGCACGGCCTCTGGCTGCTCGCCAGCAGCTGGGATCCATGGCGGGAATACTTCGAGGACAACGGGTACGCCGCGCTCGCACCGGGGTGGCCCGACGACCCGGACACGGTCGCGGAGGCGCGCGAGCATCCCGAGGCGTTCGCCCGCAAGATGGTGCAGCAGGTCACCGACCACTACCTCGAGGCGATCGACGCCCTCGACACGGCGCCCGTCGTGATCGGCCACTCCTTCGGCGGGCTCATCGCCCAGAAGATCGCCGGCACCGGAGTCGCCGCCGCGACCGTCTCGATCGACAACGCGCCGTTCAAGGGTGTGCTCCCCCTTCCCGCATCGGCTCTGAAGTCCGCCGCGCCCGTGCTGTCGAACCCCGCGAATGCCGGGCGAGGCGTGTCGCTGACCTGGGAGCAGTACCGGTACGGCTGGGCCAACAACCTCGACGAGGATGAGGGGCGAAGGCTCTACGACACCCTGCACGTGCCGGCCGCCGGCGTCCCGCTGTTCCAGGCCGCGTTCGCGAACTTCAATCCGTTCGGCGGCGAGACCCAGGTCGATTCGAAGAACCCGGCGCGCGGCCCGCTGCTCATCATCGGCGGCGAGAAGGACCACACCGTCCCACCCGCGATCACGAACGCCAGCTACAAGATCCAGGCGAAGAATCCGGGCGTCACCGAGCTCGTCACGATCCCGAACCGCGGACACACCCTCACCATCGACTCCGGGTGGCGCGAGGTCGCCGACGAAGCGCTGGCTTTCGTGCAGCAGCACGCGCCCACCGCCTGACACTGCGCGGCCCCGGCATTCCCCGCGATGCGACCATCCGCACGACCGACATTCACGAGTTTGTGACGTTCTGCGGTCGGGCACCGTCCCACAGATAGAGCGTCGTTCTTCGCTCGCTCGAGCAGCACGGCCGGTGTGGTCGCGCTGCGTGATTGTGGAGGTAGTGCTGATGGCCATCGATGAGAAGAACACGACCGCTCCGGCCGAAGGCGGCATGTCCGCGAGCCGCGACGTGAAGCCGTCCCCGACGTCACGAGTGGATCGCGCTCCGTCGGCACCGCGTCCGGCGCCTGAGGACGGCTCCTCGGCCGGCCGCACCACCATCGCCGAGGGCGTCGTGGCGAAGGTCGCGGGGATCGCTGCCCGCGAGGTGTCCGGCGTGCACGCTCTGGGCGGAGGCGGCGCCCGCGCACTGGGCGTGATCCGCGATGCGGTGAACGCGACAGACCTCACGCAGGGTGTGAAGGTGGAAGTCGGAGAGACCCAGGCCGCCGTCGACATCACGATCGTCGTCGACTACCCGGCTCCGATCCGTGAGGTCGCCGAGAATGTCCGCGCCGCGGTGACCGATGCGATCACCCGGCTGGTCGGCCTGCAGGTGGTCGAAGTGAACGTCGACGTGAACGACGTGCATCTGCCCAGCGACGACGGGGACGACGACGCCGAGTCCCGCGTCTCATGAGTGCGACGCTGACCGGAGCCCTGGTCGGCGCAGTGCTGGCGTTCGCCGCGCTGATCTTCGGGTTCTGGGGGTTCGTGCTGGTCGTGCTGCTGATGGCGATCGGGGCGTTGGCCGGGCGGATGGCGTCAGGGCAGCTGGATCTGCGCGCCCTCGTCGGCGCGTTCACGGGCAGGCGCACGTCCGCATGAGTGCGGCGGCGGTCGAGACCCTCGCCGGCGCGTCCGCGGCCGCTTCCGCGGCGCCCGGCAATGTCCGGGTGCGCCCGCGGGTCGTCGACACGGTCGTGCGGGAAGCATCAGCGGGCATGATCGGTGTTCCTCGGGACGAGGTGAGTGTGGAGGTCGCCGAATGGGGCGGCGACCTTGCCGTGCGGGTGACTGCACGGCTGCCGATCCCCGACCTGGCTGACACCGAGGCGATCCGCGCCGAGACGCCGATCCTGGTGCGCGCACGCGACCTGCAAGCCGCGCTCGCCGCGGAATTCGCGCGGCTGACCGGGCGGGAGATCCGACGGGTGTCTTTCACCGTCGCGGGGGCCGTCGTCCCCGAACGAAAGAGGGTGAGGTAGATGACACGCACCGTGCTGACGCGCGTGCTGCGCCGGGAGATGCATTCTCCGCGGACGGCAGCCGCCGTGGTCGTGCTCGTCCTCACCGCGGCGGCCGCCGTGTACGCGGGAGTCGAGATCGTGCTGCAGCTGGTGGGCGCCGGGCCGCTGCTGCTGACGCCGGGAACGGCGCTCGGCCGGCTGATCGCGCTGCCGTCGACGCAGCCCGCCGCCGCCGTGATCGCGGGCGGAGCGGTGACGGCGATCCTCGGCGTTCTTCTCATCTGGCTCGCACTGAGCCCCGGCCGCCGCCCGCGGCACCAGCTCGGCGTCTCCTCGCACGCCGTGGTCGTCGACAACGGCGTGATCGCGTCGGCGGTCGCCGAGCGGGTGCGGCGCGAGCTCGACCTCGCGAAGGATGCGGTCGTGGTCGGCGTCAGCCACCGGAGCGCGGACGTGACCGCGCGGCCCGAGCCGGGGCAGGATCTCGAACGGCAGCGGGTGCGGGCTGTCGCGGAGGCGGAGCTCGCACGCTATGAGACCCGGCCTCGCCTGAGGGTGCGGGCACGGGTGCTGCGTGCGGCTGATGCGGAGCCGATGCGATGAACGCCACGAACCGTGCGGTGAATCGCGTCGTCCTCCTCCTCATCGGGATCGTCCTTCTGCTCGCCGGCGCGGCCGTGATCGCCGCGGTGCGCTGGCCGGCCGCCGCCAGGACGTGGAAGACCGTGCTGTCGAGCGCGGTGGACGGAATGTCGTACGCCGGCGCGCAGACCCGGATCTCGGTGGCGACCACCCTCAGCTGGTCCGCCGTCGGGGTGCTCGTGGTGCTGCTGCTCATCGTGCTGGGCGCGGTGACGGTCATCGCCCGTCTCGGCGGCGGCCGGTCCGCTGCGGTGATCCGCGAGGAGCCCGGAGACGGCCCGCATGGTGCGATCACGATCCGGCAGGCGTTCGCATCCGATGCGATCAGCCGCTCGCTGGCGCGACGGGAGGAGATCCTCTCCGCCCACGTGGGTGCCAGGCGGGTGCGTGGCACGGAGGTGCTGCAGGTGAGCGTCACACCGCGCCAGAACACCTCACCGGCGGATGTCGCGGCCACCGTGACCACGCTCGTCGACAACCTCGCGACGCTCACGGGCCGGGAGACGCCGACGCTCGTGTCGATCCGCACAGGGATCCGTTCGCGGCTGGCCGCAGATCAGTCACGAGTGCATTGACGTACCGCTCCCGAACAACGAGAGCGGTCGAGAAGAAGGGAAGCAACACGATGAGTGCTGGAGACAAGATCAAGGCCGCCGCCGACAAGGTCGGCGGTCAGGTCAAGGAGACCATCGGCAAGGCGACCGACAACGACAAGCTCGTCGCCGAGGGCCAGGCCGATCAGGCGAAGGGGCATCTCAAGGACGCCGCCGAGAACGTGAAGGACGCGTTCAAGAAGTAACCGAGATGGGCGGTCGGCCTGAGCGCCGACCGCCCGTTCCTCGACTCGACATGTTCACGGAAGGACTGCTCTCATGGGCTTTTTCAGTTTTCTGCTTCTCGGCCTGATCGCGGGCGCGATCGCGAAGCTCATTCTCCCCGGCAAGCAGGGCGGCGGGTGGTTCGTCACCCTGCTGCTCGGCGTGGTGGGTGCCTTTCTCGGCGGCTGGCTGGGCGGACTGATCTTCAACGTCAGCCTGCAGGGGTTCTTCAACCTCTCCACGTGGCTGCTCGCGATCGGAGGATCGATCGTGGTCCTGCTGATCTACGGCCTGATCGTCGGACGCCGCTCAAGGAAGTGACGGAACCGCGACAACGCTCTGCGCGTCGCAGCGGTTCAGGGTCAGGATGGGGGCGACGGGCGGCATCATCACCGCCCGTTCGCCCTCATCGGGGCGCGGGTGGGGGGGACGAAGAGGATGAGCAGTGATCGACATGGCAGTCCACTGGACGCAGCGGATGACCGCATCGTCGCGGGCCGCGCGTCGGACGGAGACACCGCGGCTTTCGCCGTTCTGGTTCGGAGATACACGCCGATGATGCGGGCGTACGCCCGACGGATCCTCCCCGGCACCGCCGAGGTCGACGATGTCGTGCAGGACGCGTTCATCACGGCCTGGGAACAGCTCCCCCAGCTGGACGATCCCGGTCAGGTGAAGAGCTGGCTGATGCGGATCACCGGCCGCAAGGCGATCGATCGCATCCGCGCGCTTCGCGTTCACGCAGACGTCGACGCGGTGGAGCTGCCGGCGCCGGAGCGTGCCGCACCACCGCGCCAGGCGGAAGCGCGGGCCGGCATCGCGGCGCTGAGCGACGCGCTGCAGCAGCTTCCCGCGGCGCAGCGGGAGTGCTGGGTGCTGCGCGAGCTCGGCGGATACGCCTACGAGGAGATCGCCGAGGAACTCGACCTCTCCCCCTCGACCGTCCGGGGTCTGCTCGCGCGGGCCCGGAAGGACATCATCGTGCGGATGGAGCAGTGGCGATGAACGAACACGACACCCCCGGGCGCAGCCGTTTCGGCGTCGAGCCGGAAGATCTCGACGGGCACACCATCGAGGAGCTCGTCGACTACCTCGAGAGCGGGCGCGCGCCGGCGGATCCCTCGATCGACCGGTCGCCGGGAAGCCGGATCGCCCTGGACGCGCTGGAACGGCTCCGCGCGCTGTCCCCTCTGCTGCTCGCGGCCGACACCGCGTCGGAGCCCGAGCCCGACGAGAGCTGGGTGCAGAGCATCCTGTCCGGCATCGCCCTCGACGCGCGCGCCGGGAGACGGATCCCGATCACCAGTCCCGCGCCCAACGCAGATCTGGGGATCACCGAAGGCGCCGTGCGCGGCGTGGTCCGGGCTTCCGAGACCGCTGTGCCCGGAGTGCTCGTGGGCACCTGCCGGTTCGAGGGCGACGTCACCGTGCCGGGCGAAGCGGTCCGAGTCCTGCTCGATGTAAGTGTTCCGTACGGAGACCCGATTCCGGATCTCGTGGACAGGCTGCGCCGGGAGATCGGTGCGCGGCTGGCTGCGCACACCACGCTGACCGTGGCGGGGATCGACATCACCGTGCACGACGTCCGTCAGCTTCCCGACCCGACCGAAAGGCCACGATGAGCGACCCGCGCGACCAGGAGCTGGTCGAGGACATCGAAACCGCCGTGCGTGCGATTCCCGGGGTGACGGGAATCTTCCGGTCGGGCACCACCGTCGCCAAGGTCGTGGACGCCGGCGCCCGCCTTCTCGGGATCCGAGACGCTGACGCCTCGCTCGTCCGGCTCGAACAGACCCCGGAAGGAGCGCGGGTCGAGGTCGCAGTCGGTGTGCAGTCCTCGGCGGGAGCGGTGGCGACGACTACTCGCGTGCACGCCGCGATCGACGCTCTCTGCGCCGGTCGGCGGATCGGAAGCGTCCAGATCCGGATCACGGTCGTCCATGTCGACGACGCGACGCCGGGGTAGGCCCGGAGTGCGGAGCTAAACGCCGCGTTCAGCGATCCCCTTGACCGCGACCACGAGCCCATCCCACATCCGCTGCGAGTGGGCGGCACCCTCCGCGGTCTTGTTGTTGTCCTGGCTGAGCTCCAGCACCACCGGCCGATCTCCCGTGATCGTCCACGTGAGCGTGTGGTAGTTCTCCGGCACGTCCGGATCGCCCGTGAGCGGACTGAAGTGCGTGTAGACGAGCCGGCGCCCGGGCTCGACCTCGAGGATGGTGCCCTCGTCCTCGTAGTCGCGTCCTTGCCAGGTGCCCTGCCACGTGATCGGGCTGCCGACCCGCCAGTCGCTGCGCATCGTGGTGCCGACCATGAACTCCTTCGCGGCCTCCGGGTCGGTGATCACCGCCCATACCCGCTCCGGTGTTGCATCGATCGTGATCGTCGCCGTGGCGACGTGGTTCTCAGCCATCCGTGCTCCTCTTCGATGCCGGTCGCCGATCCGGTCTCAGGCTAGCCCTCTGGCCGACCGACCGGGAGTGCCGGGGCGGCTGCAGGAGGACCGCGGCGCCGCTCGGCGTCGCCTCTCGGAGCGTACGCTCACACTCGGAGGTGCTGACGTGGGAGTCATCGTCTGGATCGCGACCGGTCTGCTGTCCGTGGTCTTCGTGCTCACCGGCGCCATCAAACTCGTGCGGACCAGCGAACAGCTGGCCGCATGGGGCCTCGGCTGGACGGAGGACTTCGCACCCGTCGCCGTCAAGCTGATCGGCGTCGCCGAGATTCTCGGCGTGGCAGGCCTCATCATCGGAGGCCTGGTCCCCGTGCTCGCGTGGGCGGCGCCGGCCGCCGCGATCGGCCTCGCGCTACTCATGATCGGGGCCGTGATCACGCACGCCCGCCGCCGTGAGTGGAAGAACATCGTGCTGAACGTCGCGCTGCTCGCGCTGGCCGTATTCGTCGCCGTTGCGCGACTTGTCGGGTAGTCGGCGCGCAGAATGATGTCGAGAACTGACCATCGGCTCCGACCACACGGCGAGCACGACAACCGGTCGATGCCACGAACAGATGGAGAACGACCATGAAGTACATGATTCTCATGCAGGTCCGCCAGGACGTGCTGGATGCACTCACCGCCGAGCAGATGCAGGCGATCGGCGACGGGCACCAGTCCTTCATCGATGCGATCACCGCCTCGGGAGAGATGCTCGGCACGCTCGCGCTCGGCGACCCGAGCCAGTCGAAGGTGGTGCGCAGCACCGGTTCGACCACCGAGGTCATCGACGGCCCGTTCGCCGAGACCAAGGAGTTCATGGGCGGCTACTACCTCGTGGACGTCGAGTCCGAGCAGCGCGCAATCGAACTCGCGAAGCAGATCCCGGATGCGGAGATCGACGGGCTCGCCCTGGAGATCCGTCCCGTCATGTTCTCCGCCGGGACCGACGTGTGACCGACCGCGGTTACGAGGACCTGTGGCGCGGCAATGCGCCGCAGGTCCTTGCCGCGCTGCTGCGCCGTTACGGCGCGGCCCAACTGGATCTGTGCGAGGACGCGGTTCAGGAGGCGCTGCTTGCGGCACACCGGCAATGGCCGACGGACGGTGTGCCCGCAGACGCGAAGGGATGGCTGGTGACCGTCGCGCGGCGGCGCATGATCGATCTGATCCGCAGCGACCACCAGCGCCGCGAGCGCGAGCGCGCCTATGCCGACGCCTGGCAGCCGCTCACGGACGCGGCCGCCGTGCACACGGATGACAGCGTGCAGGTGCTGCGGCTGTGCTGCCATCCCGCGCTGAGCATGCCGGCTCAGGTGGCGCTGACCCTTCGCGCGGTCGCAGGGCTGTCGACGGCTCAGATCGCCCGCGCCCACCTGGTCCCCGAGGCGACCATCGCACAGCGGATCAGCCGGGCGAAGGCACGGATCCGCGCCGCCGGAGCCGTGTTCCCCGAGCCGACAGATTCCGACGATCGTCTGGATCCGGTCCTCGCCGTGCTGTACCTGATGTTCACCGAGGGGCATACGGCCACCGAGGGTGCCGACGTCAACGACGTCCGGCTCAGCGACGAGGCGATCCGGCTCGCCCGCATCCTGCACGCGGAACGCCCCGACGACGTCGAGGTCGCCGGCCTCCTGGCGCTCCTGCTGCTCACCGATGCCCGCCGCGCGGCGCGGACCGGCGCGCACGGCGAGCTGATCCCGCTGGACGAGCAGGATCGCACGCGCTGGGACCGGGCCGCGATCGTCGAGGGCACCGCCATCCTCGACGCGGCGCTCGCCGCAGGCACGCACGGTCCGTACGCGATCCAGGCCGCGATCGCCGCCCTGCACGATGACGCACCGAGCGCCGAGACGACCGACTGGCCGCAGATCCTCGCGCTGTACCTTCTGCTCGAACGGGAGACCGGAAACCCGATCGCGACCGTGAACCGCGCCGTCGCCCAGGCGATGGTGCACGGGCCCGAGTCGGGACTCGCTGTGATCGACGGACTCACGGATCCGCGTGTGCTCGGCGATCGACGCCGCATCGCCTCGGTGCGCGCGCACCTTCTCGAGCGGGCGGGGCGTGAGGACCAGGCTGTCACTGAATACCTCGACGCGGCACGCGCGACGCTCTCGATCCCCGAGCGGGACTATCTGCGCGCGCGAGCCGCGCGGCTCCGCCGCTGAATCATCCGCGACCGCCGCGCGGCCATCGGCCTCGCCAAGCCGAGTGTGCGCCTTGCGCTTCCACGGGCCTAAGTGGCGATGAGACCCAGTGGTGGCCGACACACGGGTCAACCGCCCGGTACTGCAATCTAGGTACACAAAGTCCACAATCAGCTATACTGATGGCATGGAGAGTGAAGATGGACTGAAGCCATTCCTGAACGTTCGTGAGACCGCGAAGCTCCTTGGGGTGCACGAAAACACCGTCAGGAACTGGGTCACAGCAGGCACCCTCGTGTCAGCTCGTGTTCCTGGCTCGACGCAGCATCGTTTTGCTCGAGAAGAGGTCCTGCGCCTTCAGAAGGAACGTGGCTCAAGCGCTTCGTCGGTCGCACCCGCGCTTCGCACGGACGGGCCTGGGCTCATCACCGCCAACGAACTGAACGCCTGGGCTGCCCGCGATGATGCGAAGACCGCCTTTCCCGAGCTGATGCGTCGTCTTCTCGCGGTGACTCCCGGGGTCAGCAATCTGCAAGTCCGTGCCCACGAGGGTGTGGCTGCCTCTGGTTGGGACGGCACCGCCACGTCTGCAGGTAGTGCGTACCTTCCAGTCGGCGAGCTGCGCTTCGAGTTCGGCACGGACGCCAACCCGAAAGGAAAGGCTCAGAGCGACTACGACAAGCGGGTGCTCGCGCTCCCCGCTGACGCGAGTTCAGTCTTTGTCTTCGCCACGCCGAGGAACTGGGCTGGCGGTAGCGCGTGGGCTTCCGATCGCGCCGCCGAGAAGAAGTTCTCTGACGTGAAGGCCATCGATGCGCACACTCTGGAGAGTTGGCTCCAAGAATCGCCGTCCGTACATCGTTGGATTTCGGAGCGATTAGGCTACCGACCGCGAGACGCACAGACCATCGAACGGTGGTGGCAGGCTTTTCAGGGTCGCACGACGGTGGCGCTCCCGGCTGACTTCTTCGCGGCTGGACGCACCGCCGAAGCCGACGAGTTGCGCGCAGCCCTCACTGCCGCGGGATCCGGCAACGCGATCGTTGCCATTCAAGCGCCGTGGCGCGACGAAGCCCTCGCCTTCACCTTCACCGCCTTGGCGGCACAGAACGACCTCCTGTACCGGACCATCGTCGTCACCGACAGCGCCGCCTGGCAGCGGCTGACCGAATCGCGGTCTCCCCTGATCCTCGTCCCCCTGTTTTCCGATGCGCCCGACCTCGCGGCCGCCGTTGACAACGGACATCGGGTGATCTTGATCGCCGAGCCCGGCGACATCATTCGAAACGCCAAGAAGATTGAGCTCCGCAAGGTAGACCGCGCAGCGGCTCGCGAGGCGCTGAAGGCCGTCGTGCCCGACTCGAACAAAGCCGAGGCGATGGTAGCCCTCGCGCGTCGCAGCGTGCCTGCGCTCGTTCGTTCAATCGCGCGCGAGCCACGCTTCCGAGCCCCAGAGTGGGTCACCAATGCCGATCAAGCCGCTATCCTCGCACCGCTCGTACTGGTTGGTTCCTGGACGAACGCTGAAGGCGACCTCGCAGTCATCGAAAGGCTGACCGGACGATCGCGTGACGATATCGATCGTCTTTTGAAAAGTCTCGCCGGCCGTGCGGATGCACCGTTCGTTCGGTCGGGCGGCACCTGGCGTCTCACCTCGCCAGCCGAGGCTGCTCTTCTCCTCCTGCCAACGCTCACTGAGGGTGAACTAGCGAGGTGGGCCGAGGTTGTCGCAGATGTCCTGTTGACACCGGACCCCTACCAGGGTATGGACGCCGTCGCGCGTCTGACCGCGAGCACCCAAGGCACCAACCCCGCCCATTCTGAGACACTCAGGAAAGGTGTGGCGGACGGACTGGCGCTCGCCGCCGCGAGCGACGTCGAGCTTCCCGCTGACCTAGCCATGCAGAGGCGGGTGAGTCGGCTCGTTAACGATCTGCTTCAAGCCGCGAACGCGGATGACACAGGAACGACCTGGGCTCGACTGGCGGGTGTCCTACCCCGCTTGGCGGAGGCCGCCCCGGAGGTGTTTCAGGATGCGGTTGAACTCGACTTGGACCGCACTGACCCGATTCTTCGCACGATGTTCCAAGACAGCGGTGCGGACAGTCTTTTCGGACCGTCGTCGCCACACCCCAACTTGCTGTGGTCACTCGAGACGCTGTGCTGGTCGCCGACCTATTTCGGTCGCGCGGCAGCGCTTCTCGGACGGCTGTCCGCACTGGATCCCGGTGGTCGGCTGAGCAATCGTCCGATCGAGAGCCTGCAGAACGTCGCCGCGGGATGGTTGCCGCAGAGCGGGGCGAGCGTTGACGACAAACTCGCCGTCATCGCGCGCCTCGTGCAGCGCGAACCGGATATCGGGTGGAAGCTTACGCTCGGTGTCTGGCCTGAGAGTCACGCAGTTGCTTTCTCGCCTCACGCTCCGACGTATCGCGACTGGTCGCCTGTCCGGCAAGCGGTCACCTATGCGGACTGGGGGCATTTCGTTCATGAGCTCGCGATTCTTGTCACCGCCGCTGCTGGGACGGATGCAGCACGCTGGAAAGAGCTTGTTCCGCAGATCGATGAACTGCCGCCCCAGGAACGAGTCGCAGTCCTAGCCAAGCTCCGCGAGGTCATCGGCGCTCAAGACTGGTCGGCCGAGGACATATATGGGGTTTGGGAAGCGCTGAGCAGCGAGGCGGATCGGCACGAGGAGTACTCCGACGCCGAGTGGGCTATGCCTGCTGAGGACGTGGTTACGTTCCGCGAACTTGCTGACGCCCTCGCGCCCGCCCAGGACGGGCGACGGTTCTCCAGTCTCTTCGACTGGCGAGCTCACGTACCCAATCTCAAGCTGGGCGACGAAGGCTACGACGTCGAGCTCGCGCGACTTCAACGCGAGGCGCTCGACCAAGTGCTTGTGCTCGGGTCAGACGCACTGCGCTCGCTCACCATCGACGTCAAGACACCTCATGTCGTGGGACGGTTGCTCGCAGGCACGGCCGACGCACCAGATCAAGAGATTCTCGGATGGTTGAGTTCGTCGGAGCCCAACTTGAGTCAGGCAGCGTTGAGCTACGCGAACTCGAAGATCCACCAAGGCGGGATGGGGTGGCTGAAGCAAGCCTTGGCAGGTCCAGCGCTTCAGGAGCCTGAGCCTCAAGAGATTCTCATGGCTGCAGTACCCTTCTCCCGCCAGTACTGGACGGAGGTGTCCGCACTGGGTGAAGGACTTGACGAGGCCTATTGGAAGCGAGCTCAGCCCTTCTCCGCGGTCTCTGACGATCGGGCGGAGGGCGTTCGGCTGCTCGTCGAACATGGTCGTCCCTGGGAGGCGATGACACTTCTAAGCATCATGCTGCACGAGCAGGAGGAACCGGAGATCAGCCTCCTCAAGGAGGTGTTCAACGCACTACGTCGAGGAACAGAGCCTCCGCAGGACACCACGATGAGCGGCTACTACGTCGGCAAGCTTCTGGAATACTTGGAACACCGCGTGCCCGACGATGACCAGCTCCCCGGCTACGAGTTCATGTTCTTTGAATTTATCCACGACCACGAGCCTTCGGGCGCCCTCTACCGGGCGCTGAGTAAGGATCCCACTGACTTCGTCAACATGGTGAGCGCCATCTTCCGCGCCGAAGGGGAATCCAAGCGAACACCCACACCACAAGAGCAGGCCTTCGCGCACCTTTCCTTCTCAGTGCTCCATCATTGGCACACGCTCCCCGGACTCACGGACGACGGCACTATCGACGCCGACCACCTCACAGAATGGGTACGGGCCGCCCGGCTTGCCCTCGCGGATAGTGGCCGAACATCGATCGGCGACGAGCAGATCGGGCAGGTACTTGCCTCGAGCCCAGCTGGGTCAGACGGGGTCTGGCCGGCCGAAGCCGTTCGAGAGATCATCGAAAACGTTGGCAATACTCGGATCGACACAGGCTTGCACATCGGCAAGACCAACCAACGGGGCGTGACTTCGCGTGGCGTCTTCGACGGCGGCGATCAAGAACGTGTGCTCGAACAGCAGTACCGAGAGATGGCCAGCAAGATCGCCACGCGGTGGCCACGCACGGCTCGCATCCTGCGGGGCATCGCAGACAGCTATCAGCATGAAGCCCGCCGTAACGACGCAGAAGCGGAACGAATGGGCGACGACGGATAAGGCTCGCGTCCTCAACCACGATGGATCACTGGGAAGCTTCCGCGATCAACTTCCGCACGACTCGATCCACGCCGGAAAGCTCCCGCCGACTGGCTGGCTCCGCCAATCGGTCATGTCGCTCAAGCACTTCGACGTCGTCGAGCGTCTCGATCCACTTTCGGATGACCTTCGGGTCGGACTTGATGGGGTGCATCGCGAGGGTCTCGGCAAGTTCGTCACGTATGAAGTCAGCTTGAATGTGCTGCGACGAGCGGGTGGCCGCGGGGACATGACCGGCGGTCAAGAGGGCGGCGGGGAGGTCAACGTGCCCGACGGTGGTGTCGAGTTGGGGCGGCAATGCGTCGACGTCGCGATGTCCGAGAATCAAGTGCGGAATCGCGACGGTGCGTACCCACTCTTCGATCTCCCCGAGCTCCGTCATGAGAACGTGCCAGGTGCCGCTATGCGGTCGCTGGATTGACACCTTCGGCCAGATCGAGAGCGGCACGTACTTATCACGCGGGCCGCTCGCCAGGACATCACCTGCCACCAGCGGCCGATCTTCGCCGGTCGGCAGAACAAGCGTCGGGTCCTGCCAGTCGGGGATGACGGCACCGATCAGCGTCGCCGCAACTGCGGGCGTGCGATGTTTGGTGGGGTTGGTGTGTTCAGCGAGAACGCGTAGCGGATGCTGGTCGACGTCGCGGCGGTGGTACGGCTGCAAATCCCGAATCCTGCCAGCCAGCACAGAGCCGGTACGCAATGGTTCCAGTTCGAGACGACGACGACCCGCCAGCCACTTCTTGAAATCGTCCTCCGTCAGACAGGCCGGCATCTCGATTCGCCGAGCCTCCTCCTCGGTGAGTCCTCGTCCGAGCTGGTACTCGACCTCGACGAAGATCGTGTGCTCGATCGCGGCTCGAAGCTGCGTCAGAGCGTCTGCGGCAAACCGCTCCACTGCAGAAGGAAGCACCGCGACGCCGGCCACGGTGACGTGCGCGAGATCACCATCCGCAACGTTGGCAAGCTCAAGCGGTCCGGGCTTGAGGTAATCGAAGAGCACCTCCGCCGCCTGGGCGATGAGGCTATCGGCGTGGGCAAGCGTGTAGGCGACATGCTGCTGGTGGAGAGGCAGCCACGAGTAGTCAGATTGAGCCAACTGCCGGCCAGAAGGGCAGAATTACTTGCACGGATCGAGGTCGTCGAGCAACTTGTCGACCTCACGATCGGTCGCGCCCTGAACGAGACGCTCCTTCTCGGCCCCACCCGCGCCTGCCGGAACTGGTACCTCGAACTTGCGCTCGATCTCTTCGCTGGACATTGGGTCTCGTCTCGTTGGGGTGGACTGGTTCTCGCTCAAGCATCCACCCGTCCCCCGACAACGTCGTGAGACGGGTCTGCGTCGCCCCTCCGGCGGATACAAGTCCGACCTCTTGTAACTCCGATTCGGGCGGAGGTGCCCAGCACGACGTCGACGATCTGACCGAATTGGCGGGCGCGGTCCCGCGAGAATCCGCCGGGAATCCAGGTCTTGACCGCTGCTCACACGCTCTGAACCTCGCTGATCGTGGAGGCGTTAGGGATGTCAGGCTGCCCCGGGTCCGCGGCGGCAACATCGATGCCAACAGCACCGTCGCCAACAACTGACGGCACGAGATCAACGCGAGCCCGGAATGTAACACCGACCCGCCAGCTTGTGTGGGACGGTAATGGTGTGCCGGACTATGACTTTCGTTCCCTGTCGCCCATCGACTTCGAAGCCTTCACCCGCGACCTTCTCAATGCAGAGCTGGGTGTGGACTTGGTCGACTATGGGGTCGGTCCGGACGGCGGCGTAGATCTGAGAGACAACGTGCGGCAGATCGTCGCCCAGTGCAAGCATCGCCCGGATGCGTCAAAACGCGCATTGCTTGCTTCCGCGCAGCGCGAAGCCCGCAAGCTCTCTCATGCCTCGATGAATGAGTACCTGTTCGTCACATCGGTCAGCCTTTCGCCTGATGCGGAGGACGAGCTTCGTGAAGCGCTGAGGCCGCTTCCTGTTGGGCTGTCAGGCATCTGGCATAGAGGGGCGCTCAACGGCGCGCTCGCGCGCCACAAGAGCGTCGAGGAGCGCTCATTCAAGCTCTGGCTGTCGAGTGCCGTTGCGCTCGATGAGATTGTCTCGGCTGCGCAGTGGCAGCGAAGCGAAGAGCTTCTGCAGCGCGTGACCGATCGCGTCAAGCTCTATGTGCGGACTCCGAGCTTTCATGAAGCGCTTCAAAAGCTCACGGAAGAGCATGTCGTGTTGATCTCGGGTCCGCCCGGCGTCGGCAAGAGCACGCTGGCGGAGATCCTGCTGCTGACGCTCTGGCATCAGGGTTGGACGGTCATCAACATCGCCTCCGATGTCGACGAAGCGTGGCGTCATATGCGTTCCATTGAGCGAATCGTCTTCTTCTATGACGACTTCCTCGGGCAGACCAGCACGGCAGAGCTTCAGAAGAACGAAGGGGCGGGGATCGCAAGCCTGATCGACAAGATCAGCCGCGCTGGAAGCAGTCACTACCTGGTACTGACCAGCCGCGAGCAGATCCTCAACGTCGCGAGGAGCGGAGGCGATGACCGAATCCGAAGGATGGTGCAAGCGCGGGAAACTGTGAGGATCGAGCTCGGGGAGATCGATCGCTTCGATCGCGCGCGCATGCTCTTCAACCACCTCTACTTCGGATTCACGGCTTCGGAGGATAGATCCGATCTCGCGACCGATGCTCGATATCGCCTTGTCATCGATCACCCTGGATTCAATCCGCGAATTCTCGAATCCGTGGTGATACGACAGAAGCACCAGAATATTGATGAATTCTACGAGGCGATCTTCCATGCACTCGACCATCCAGATGACATTTGGGCAGGTAGCTTCCGACAACTGTCGACCGTCTCAACGATGATTCTCATGCAGCTCGCCCTCTCCCCTTTGGGATCCATGCGGCTTGATGTTCTCCGGGAGGCGGTTCGCCCTGCAGATCCACGCGACTGGATCTCGGCACTGAGGGTCCTGGAAGGCACCTGGGTCAGGCTCCTCCCCGAACGAGGCGAGGCGCTCGATGCAAGGCTCTACGACCCCAGCCGTCGCGACTTTCTCCTTGATCTGCTGGCCGAGTCGGCATACTTCGAGAGCGTTCTAGAGCGAGTGTCAACGCTCACGCAGTGGCTGTATTTCTGTCGTGTGGGGCGTCTCGTCCCCGGGGTCACGATCGTCAAGGAGTCCGCAACCAGCGATGCTATCCAGGCCATCCTCAATGATCGCGCGCATGATCTCGACCGACTGACGGCAGATATTGCGTCGCGCAACTTCGCCGCTATCGCACGAGTGGAGGGTGCCGGACAAAAGAAGAGGCAGTCCGCGGTCGGGTTCGTATACACGACTTCCGTGCTCGCTGATCGCTGCGAGGCACTTGCCGCTTTGGCGCATCTGTCCGTAAAGTTCTCCGCGCCCATGCCGCTGTCCGAGGGCTGCCTGCATGAGGAACTCCAACCGCTGCTGTCTGCGCTTCCGTCCGCCCCGATCCCGCCCGAATCGGGAGAGATCTTTCGACTGAGCCTCGCTCTCGTCACGGAATCTTCTCCGATGTGGGCAATCGAGGCAGCGATGGATCTTGCCGACTTCGCATTCGAGAACTGCACCAATGCGGATGACCTAGAACTCTATTCGAGGCTGCCGGACTGGTTTCGTGATGGCGTCTATCGAGAACGCGGGTCGTCTGCCCTTCGTCTGGCCTTAGCAAACGAGTTGGAGTACATCTCTCAACAGGATGACCCGGAAGTGATGACGAGCTGGCTGGACCAAGTCTGCGGGATCGCCGAGAGCCATGGGGTGTCACTCTGGGTAGATGAGCTCCGCGAAAAGATCGATGCGCTGCCTCGGGAACAGCCGTCGACGCGCATCGATGTTCCTCGAACGGATACCGCAATGTCCTCCGCCGGGAGCGACGAAGACCTGCGAGCCCTATTCAGCAAACTCAACGCATAACGCCCTCCGATGCGGCACGTCGCCGTCTGCGACCGGTTCCAACACGAAGCCGCAGCATGATGTGGGAGTCGAACGTCCAGCGACTAGGCACAACGTGAAAGGTGGCAGGCCTGGACGGGACTATGGCCACATAATGATCACCGCACGTCAACGTGGGGCCCACACGTCGAGTTCGAGAATGTGTTCCATGATGTCCAAACCGACCGCGAACAAGTAGCGCGACCCTCCACAGACCCGGGACGCTTCACGATTGACACCGCTGGGTTCGCACACTCGAGCTGGTCAGCGCGATCGTCGAGTACATCGAGGGCTTCCATAGCCGCTGACGTCAGCGCAGCGCGCTAGAGTTCGAGATCGAACACCGGCGACGAGCCACGACTCCTCAGCATGATGTTGGGGAAGCTGGATCGTGACCAAGGTGCCCGACAAGGTCAGGTTCCCGAACGCTCAATGTCGGTGGTCGATGATCCAATGCCTAGTGATAGCAGATGGGAGGCCCGAGATGGCGACACACGCAGTAGTTCGACACAAGACAGCTCCGGCACCGTTCTCGTGCCGGTGGTGCGGCATCGAGCAGCGTTCGCACGGAGACTCCTACTCCCGCGCTGTTGGTGGCCACTTTTGGACGAAGCCGACGAACAATCAGATCAAGGCGCGAATGGAGAGCCGTCGCTAGGCTACTTCGCGCGCTCAATCAGCTTCTCGAAACGGTCGGTCAGGATAGCAGGCACCTGATCTCGGCTTCGAAGGCCTAGAGCTAGAGTCGCGAGCATCTCAGGCTTGCCGCTCGGCCCCGAGGTGGAGCCGCGACGGAGCATCTCTTCAACGAGCTTGCTGAACTTCCCGTCGCGATGCGCAGTAAAGTCTTCGGGCAACCATGTCGCGCTCGGTTGGTCGTCGCCGTCTCGAGGCCAGCTTCGATTCGCCGCCTCTGCCCACAGCTCATCCGAGAACACATCTTCAATTTCGTTCGGTTCACCAACGTAAAGACAATGGGTATTCGGGTCCAGTCCACATGCGATCAACCTGTCGTCATTGAAGATGTGCTTTGCTCCAGTGCGGGAGTCCGCGTCGACCAGGAACGCCACCTGACGGCCATGCCCCACCAGGAATTCGGCGAAGCGGAGTGCGCCCTCATTGTTGCGACAGGGCCATAAGGCGATACCGCAGGACTCAAGGTGTCGCCCAGTCGCCAGCTTGAAGAGGACGGGCAAGGCGCGTGCTTCCGAGTCGCCTTCGACGCCAACGAAGAGTCTCTCGTGGAGTAGAACTGTGTTACGAAGGCCAACGCTTGCCGCGATCGCGCCGAGGTGTGAGCCAATCTCGGAGTCATCCGACAGCCGATCAACGACGGTTCGATGATCTTCATGCCGAATGTGGACGACGTTGCTGATGTCGACACCGTCGATCATATTCATCGAGTGGGACGCAACGACGACGGTGATGTTGTCTTCCCCAGCTTGCTCGTGAATCAACTGCATCAACTCACGCTGATGCGCGTAATCGAGATGGGTGTCGGGCTCGTCGTAGAGAAGTACGATGTCTTGGCCGGTCTCACGCAGAAGAAGTGAATTGTACTCCCAAACCGCGAGAGTGATGCGCCGTGCGCGCCCTGCGCCGGATCGATGGAGATTAACAGGTTCACCGACGGAGTTCGTGACGAAAATTGACGTGGATTTGAGACCGTTCGCGCTGCTCAGATTGACTGTGGGTTGGATGTCGATCTCGCCCACGTCTCCGACCTTGTCCTTAATGTGGTCGCGGATGTTCTGGACGTCAAAGACAAGTTTCTCCTCGATGCTTCGCTCGATATCCCTCACCGACCCGCTGAGCTCATCACCTTCGAGATGTGCGCGGTAAGCCGTCTGCAACGTGGCTCTGATCGCGTCTTCGGCATCGAAGGGGCCAGCGGCGTCGAACCTCTTTGCGGTCGGCAACGCCTTCTCCATCGCGCTCGTGGCCTTTGACCACACCAGTTCCTTCGGTGCCGCCGCGGCCGCCTCGTCGAGAGCGGCAATGAAGTCAGCCTTCACGCGCAGACCGCCTTGCGGTATCTCTAGTGTGTCTAGGCGGTCCTTCAAGTTCGGTATCGTCAAGTCCGCGTAGTCTCGCAGCCTGGCGTCGGTGGGGGCTTCCACAAGAAACTGAAGGACCGGTGCGTCGCCTCCGATGCTTCGACGCCTCAACTCCAGCGAGGTTGCGCCGAATTCTCCCTGTTCTTTGTCGTTGAGTTCGAAGACGCCCGTCACACTGGTTTCGTCGACGCGCTTGGGTTCGTCACCCTCGACACGTTCGTAAGTCATGTCGTCGATCCTGAGCTTGTACTCGCCCAGAAGCATGAGAATTGCATCGATGATCGCACTCTTACCGGCGTCGTTGTGCCCCGACAGGATTGTGGGTGATCCGATCCTCAGGTGCTCGAGCAAGCGAACCGATCGGAGCCCCTCGATCGATACAGATGTGAGTCTCATCGCCTACCCCTGTTCTAGTTCGCACACCGCTGGCCGCGCTGGACCCGAACATATCGGCTCGCACTACGCAGGCTTGGTTGTGGAAAAGGTGTGTCGAGCCCGCTCGTACGCTACGCACTGATCGTCCGAACCTCACGCGCATGATCAATACGGCCGAGAAGGATGCACGGATCGCGGAGATCTTGGATTCGCTCCACCGTTGACCTGAAGATGCTCGGCCATCCACGCATCCGAGCAGGCGCGCGACAGGCTCAGCCTGCCGCGTCCTCGCGGAGCGCATTGTGTTCGGCAGCGATGTGGGGAGATCCTCAATCGGATGACTGTTCATCATTCCGCTTTGCCACCGCACGGAGCGCCGCTCCACCTCGGTACCCTCCGCCGCGGTTCCCGGATCCGTGTGTCGGCGACGGTTGAAACGGGGCCATAGCGACGGGCGAAAACGAGGCCACCCAGACAGATTGGGTGGGTGATCTCGGTGGAGGACTGGGCGTTGATTCGGCGGCTCGTCGCGGATGGAGTTCCGCAGCGGCAGGTCGCGAGGCAACTGGGTATCGGCAGGTCGACGGTCGATAGAGTATTGGCGTCGGATCGGCCGCCGAGGTATGAGCGACTACGCGCATTCGATCGGCAACCGGTTCCTTCGCGGTGTCGACCCGACTTCGACTGCATCCGGATACCGAGCCGGACTCCACCTCAGAGTCCTGCCGATGCCGGGCCATATCCGCGTCCGTGAGATCACAACCGGGCTCGTGGACCGAGCCATCGACAGCTGGGAGACGGTCCATTCCCGCGCCACGCTCAAGAACACAATCGCCGCACTGACGCGGGTGCTCGATGAAGCGGTGCGCGACGAGCTCATCACCGGAAATTCAATGCGTGACCGCGCCGACAGGCGCTACCGCGCGAACCAGGAGCTTCCGCACACGAAGCTAATTCCTGTGCCCGGCGATGTCGCACGAATCGCTGAGGCGTGCACCGAGATCCACCCAAGTTACGGCGACCACGTCATGCTCAGTGCATTTCTGGCCGCACGCAGTTCGGAAGTAGGCGGGCTCCTCGTCGGCGACGTCGACTGGACGAGCAAGGTCGTTACGATCGAACGGCAGTGCTTCCCCGGCGCCGGCGGCCTGAGCATCAAACCCCCGAAAGGTCGTCGCGCCCGCCGCGTGCCGATCATCGAACCGCTCGAGCCTGTGCTGCGCAGGCTCACAACGCGACGGTCGCGCAACCTGCCACTGTTGCGCGGGCCGCGCGGTGGTGCGATCACGACCGCAGCATTGCGCGACGCAACCGGCTGGGACGAGCTGGCTGCATCGCTGGGGTTGCCAGGGCTGCGCCGTCACGACCTCCGACATGCAGGCGCCACTTGGTTCGCCAACGCCGGCATTCCCATCCATGTTGTGAGTGACATCCTCGGGCATGCATCGGTCGAGACGACGCGTGCGTACCTACACACTGATGACACCTCGCTGCAGAACACCGCAGCACGGATGAACGAGCACCTTCGGGGGCCGCGATGAGCAACTAGAAACGCCTGAACCCCTTGACCATGTCGAGTCAAGGGTTTCAGAGGGTACAAGACCGGCACGAACGCCGATCTCACGACCTCTTGAAAATACCTTCTGATCGGGTATTTTCTCTTCAGTCGGGCTGACAGGATTTGAACCTGCGACCCCTTGACCCCCAGTCAAGTGCGCTACCAAGCTGCGCCACAGCCCGTGGACGACCACGCCGGAGCGCGGGCAACTCCCCTATCGTAGCCGACTCCAGAACGGTCCGCGAAACCGACGCGGTCCGGGCGCGGCGCGGATGTCGGAGGCGCCGCGTAGGGTCAGAACATGACCACGATCACGACGAAGGCAGCGACGCCCGCCGAGTGGGAAGACGTGCAGCGCACCCTCACCGGAGGCGGAGACGGGGCCTCCTGCCAGTGCGTCTGGCCCGTTCTGCGCAACAAGGACTGGAACGCGACGAACAAGGAGCAGCGGGCCGGGATCCTGCGCGACGAGATCACGACCGGCCCTCCCCCGGGCATCGTCGCGTACGTCGACGGCGAGGCCGCGGGCTGGATCCGGATCGGGCCCCGCCCGGAGCAGTCGCGGCTCGCCTACACCCGCGCCATCGTCGCCGCCACGCAGGAACCCCTAGATGACAGCAGCGTCTGGGCGGTGACCTGCTTCTCGGTGCGACGCGAACATCGCGGCCAGGGGTTGAACGCCGCCCTGCTGGCAGCGGCGGTCGACTACGCCCGCGCATCGGGCGCCCGGATCGTCGAGGGGTATCCGGTCGACACCGCGGCCGTCACCGTGTCGTCGAGCGAGCTGTTCCACGGCGCGCTCTCGACGTTCGTCGCCGCGGGCTTCTCCGTCGTCGGAGAGCTGCGCTCGGGGCGCCCGCTCGTCGCCACGACCCTCGACGCCTGAGCGCCGCCATGCCGGTGCAGACAGAGCGACAGCAACGCGGATCCTACGATGGAGTGATGCAGAGCCGCACCCGACTCCGAGCGCTGTGGCCGTTCGCGCCGTACATCGTCGTCGCCGTGATCCATGTGACCTCGCTCGCGGTGCACAGCCCCCTCGCCACCCCCACCAAGGCGCTTCTGATGCCGTTGCTGGCGTTGCCCGTGATCGTCGGATGGAAGCGGCTCGCACCACGCGGGGCCGCGATCCTGCTCCTGGTGGCGCTGCTCTTCTCCTGGCTCGGCGACGAGGCGGGGCTGTTCTTCCCGTTCGCACCCGAGCTGCCGCTGATGCTCGGCTTCTTCGCCGTCGCGCACCTCGCCTACATCGTGCTGTTCCTACGCCACCTGCGCGTGCGCCGGCTCCCGATGTGGACGGTCGCGTATGTCCTGTGGTGGCTGCTCATGATGGTGGTGCTGGGTCCGCACACCGGATCTCTGCTCGTGGCGGTCGGCGCCTACGGCCTCGTCCTTGCGGGCACGGCGGCCACCTCCGCACGCTGCCGGCCGATGGTCGCGTGGGGTGGCGCATTCTTCCTGGCGAGCGACTCGATCCTCGCCTTCCGGCTCTTCACGCCGGCATCGATGCCCGACTGGACGAGCCCCGCCGTCATGATCACGTACACGATCGGCCAGGGCCTGATCGTCGCCGGCGCCCTGCGCGCACTCCGCCGCACGGAGGTGACCGCATGAGTGTCGAGCCCTGGGCGAACGGCCCGGTCCGGATCGACAGCTGGCTCTGGGCCGTGCGCGTGTTCAAGACGCGGTCGGCCGCGACCACCGCATGCCGCGCGGGGCATGTACGCCTCAACGGCGACAGGGTGAAGGCCGCGCAGACCGTGAAGATCGGGGACGAACTGCGGATCCGGGTCAGCGGATTCGATCGGATCCTGATCGTCCGGCAGACCCTCGTGAAGCGCGTCGGAGCGCCCCTGGCCGCAATCGCCGCCGAGGATCGCACACCGGTGCGGGATCCGGTGGCCGCGGCCGGGCTGCGCGACCGCGGGGCGGGGCGTCCGACCAAGCGCGAACGCCGTGACATCGACCGGCTGCGCGGGCGAGACAACGACTGAAGAATCTCAGAAGAAGCCCTTCCATTCTTCGAAGTTTTGTTCTATACTGAAGGCATGTCAGAATCTCCGCTCCTCACCACCACGGACCGTGGTGAGCTGCTGGATGCGTGGGTGGCGAAGCGCGCGCAGATCGCTCGGTTGGAGGGCGAGGCGGCAGATCTTCTGGCCGTTCGCGCCGGCCAGTTCCGCGCGGATGTGAAGGCCGATCCGCAGAGCCGCGACATGATCCGCCGTTCGATGATCGCGGAGTACTCGGCCGCGGGGCACATCTCGACCAGCGCCGCCGTGAACGCTTTCGCCGAGGCGGAGGCCCTCGACGAGTTCTTCCCCCTGCTGCGCGCGGCGCTGCGTGACGGCACGATCACGCTGCAGCACGTGCGGGTACTGATCGCGGCAGCCGCGCCGATCCGCGACGCCGTCGCCAACGGCCGCCTCACGCAAGAGGCGTACGCCGTGTACGAAGCCGCCGTGCTGGTCGTCGCCGAGCAGGAGACACCCGCCCGGTCCCGTAACCATGCCCGCCAGATCGCGGCCGTCCTCGCCGAGGAGACCCTTCGCGAGCGGAACGCGCGGGCAACGGCCGAACGCAGCGTCACGATCAAGGCCCTCGAAGACGGCATGGCCCTGATCACCGCTGTCGTCCCTGAGATCTACGCCGTCGCGATCAAGGATCGGCTCACCCGCCTGGCCAACGCCGTCGCCCGGTCCGGGATGGACACGTCGACCGACATCGTGTTCAGCGATCCCACCAGCCTCGCGGACGCCGAGGACTGGCCGTACGTCGAAGACCTCGATCCTTCCGATCCGCGGCTCGATGACTACGAGGCCACTGTCCTGGCCGGGAGTGCCACGTACGTCGTCGACCCCGAGCATGCACTCGATGAAGACCCCGCGCATGCGCCCGGACCGGACGCCGAGGTCGAGCTCGTCGCCGCCGACGGACGCACTCGCCGCCAGATCGAAGCCGACCTGTTCATCGACCTCCTGCTCGCATCGTCCCCATCCGAAGCATTCGGCACCGGCCTTGACAACATCACTGCGACCATCCAGGTCACTGTCGCCGCGACCACGCTCGCCGGCGAGGACGACCGTCTCGCCGAGCTGGACGGTCACGGCCCGCTGCATCCTGACCTCGCGCGGGCCCTCGCCCATCGTGCGGCCGGCTGGAACCGGCTCTTCCTCGATGGCGACGGAATGGTCACGAAGGTCGATCGGTACACCCCGACCGAAGCCATGAAGCGCTTCCTCCGCGCGCGTGATCAGCGATGCCGGTTCCCGGGATGCCACACGCCCGCCGGCCGGTGCCAGATCGATCACAACCACGACCACGCCCTGGGCGGGCAGACCGAGATCACGAATCTGGCGGATCTCTGTCTGGCGCACCACACGCTCAAGCATCCCGATGTCGATGACATCCATCGCTGGACGGCGCGACAGCTCCGCGACGGCACCGTGCGGTGGACCAGCCCGCTCGGCCGCACCTACGACGACCGCGTCCCCCGACGCGTGATGTTCGTCTAGACCCGCTCGGCCTACCGCCGCCCGTCATCCAGCTGATCGAGCAGCCAGCGCACCGGACGCACCACGACGCTCGCGTTCGCGTCCTCGCCGCTCGTGCCGACGCCGCGCAGCCCGTCGATTCTCTCGGCCAATCCGCGGTCGCTGGTGACGACGAACACCCGATCCCCGCGCGAGAGCCGCTCCTGGGCAACGCTCACGATGGTGTCATCGCCCGCACCCGGCGCCCGCACGATCTGCACCGCGCACGACACATCAGCGCTGTCCGCGGGGTCCGCGACATCGCGCGCGGCGCCCTCGGCGACGAGCAGCACCCGAGGATGCCACCGCGTCGAATCCAACGTGACACGCTCAGCGGCGACACCGGCACGACCCCAGGCGTCCAGCCGGTCGCGCAACCGGGCGGTCGCGCCTGCGCGATCCTTCCACCAGCCGTCCGGGACGGATCCGACGACATTCGCGGCGTCGACCACCGCGACAGGCCTGACCTCCAGCAGCGCCCGCAGTTCCGGCCAGGCTGCGGCGAACCCCGGGTGCAGCGGGCGCCGATCGACCTCGTCCACGGGCACCCACTCCAGCGCCAGGCTCTCCGGATCGCTGATCACCGGCTCGAACGGCACCACCACATCGGCGACGACGGTCGTATAACTCCAGATCCGGAGATCCAGGACGCTCTCGAAGCGCGCACGCACCGAACCGTCCGGGACTCCTGCTTCCTCCTGCGCCTCGCGGATCGCGCCCTCGCGGGCCGACTCGCCCTCGTGCAGCGCACCACCGGGCAGCGCCCAGGTGCCGCCGTGATGACTCCACGCGACGCGATGCTGCAGCAGCACGCCACGCGCCACGTCATAGGCGAGCAGACCGGCCGCGCCGTATCGCCCCCAGTACTGCTCCCCCGTCGGCGACACCACCCAGGCATCACCACTGTTCGTCACCGGGAGCTCGCGATCAGCGCTGGCGGCGCTCACGCACCCGCATGTTGATCACGATCGGGGTGCCCTCGAAGTCGTACAGCTCGCGCAGGCGACGCTGGATGAACCGGCGGTAGCCGGGGTCGAGGAAGCCGGTCGTGAACAGCACGAACGTCGGCGGACGCGTGGCCGCCTGGGTGCCGAACAGGATCCTGGGCTGCTTGCCCCCGCGCAGCGGGTGCGGGTGCTCGGCGACGAGCTCGGAGAGGAACGCGTTGAACTTGCCGGTCGGGATACGGCGATCCCAGTTCCGCAGCGCCTTCTCCAGCGCGGGCACGAGCTTGTCCAGGTGACGACCGGTCTTCGCGGAGATGTTCACCCGCGGAGCCCAGGCGACGTGCGCCAGATCCTGCTCGATCTCGCGCTCCAGGTACCGCCGGCGATCCTGGTTCTCCATGTCGTCGTCGAAGAGGCGATCCCACTTGTTGAACGCGAGCACCAGCGCACGGCCCGACTCGAGCACCATGTCGATGATGTTGAGGTCCTGCACGCTGATCGACTGGCTCACATCGAGCACGACGACGGCCACTTCGGCCTTCTCCAGCGCTGCGGACGTGCGCAGCGAGGCATAGAAGTCGGCCCCCTGCTGTAGGTGCACGCGGCGACGGATGCCGGCCGTGTCGACCAGGCGCCACAGCTTGCCACCCAGCTCGACGACCTCGTCCACAGGGTCGCGGGTGGTGCCGGCGAGCTCGTTGACGACCACGCGCTCCTCCCCCGCCGCCTTGTTCAGCAGCGACGACTTGCCCACGTTCGGCCGGCCCAGGATCGCGACACGGCGCGGTCCGCCGATCTCGGCCTTCGCGACCGCCGACACGTCCGGCAGCTTCTCCATGATCGCGTCGAGCAGGTCGGCCACCCCGCGACCATGGATCGCGGACACGGGGTACGGCTCGCCGAGCCCCAGGTTCCACAGCGCAGCGGCTTCGGGCTCCTGGCGCGCGTCGTCGATCTTGTTCGCGACGAGGAACACCGGCTTGCCGCTCTTGCGCAGCAGACGCACGACGTGCTCGTCGGTCGAGGTCGCCCCGACCTTCGCATCGACGACGAACAGCACCACGTCGCAGAGGTCGATGGCGACCTCGGCCTGAGCGGCGACCGAGCGGTCGATGCCCTTCGCGTCGGGCTCCCAGCCGCCGGTGTCGACCAGCGAGAAGCGCCGCTCCATCCACTCGCCCTTGTACGTCACCCGGTCGCGGGTGACGCCAGGGGTGTCCTCCACGACCGCCTCACGGCGGCCCAGGATCCGGTTCACCAGCGCGGACTTGCCCACGTTCGGACGGCCCACGATCGCGATGACCGGCAGCGCGGGCAGGTACTCGATCCCGTCCTCGCCCTCGGCGAGACCGGCGAGCAGCTCGGCGTCCTCGTCGTCCAGGTCGTAGTCGTCGAGCCCTGCGCGCAGGGTCGCCGCACGCGATTCGACGAGTTCCTCGTCCATCGCGTCCAGCTTCTCGGCGAGACGGTCGTCGCCGCCCACGTATTCTTCGTCAGCCATTTCCGGCTCCTCGCTGCGCTTCTGGCGCACGTCGCTCGATCACCGTGATCACGGCATCGATGGTCGCTTCGAAGTCGAGGTCGGTCGAATCCACGACCTCCACTCCCTCCGCGGCGGTGAGGAAGTCCACCACCGCGCTGTCTGTGGCGTCGCGGCGGTGCAGGGCCGCAGCGACGGCACCCGCGTCCTCCGCGTCGAGTTCCGCGGCCCGGCGCGCGGCACGCACCTCGGGCGCCGCGGTGAGCAGGATCCGCACCGGCGCGTCCGGGGCGACGACGGTCGTGATGTCGCGCCCCTCCACGACCACGGCGGGATACGCGGCTTCGGCCACGATCCGGCGGAACGCATCGTTCACCTGCGCGCGCACGGCGGGCACCCGTGCGACACCGCTCACGGCCCCCGACACGCGGGGTTCGCGGATCGCCGTGGTCACGTCGACGTCGCCGACGTGCACACGCCGGTCGTCGGGGTCCAGGCCCTGACCGAACGGGAAGTCTGCGGCGGCGGCGAGCACCGCCTCCTCATCGGCGGTCTCGGCGCCACGATCGAGCACGTGCCACGCGAGAGCCCGGTAGGCGGCGCCGGTGTCGAGGAAGCCGTAGCCGAGGCGTCGCGCCACCGCCTTGGAGACGCTGGACTTGCCGGATCCGGCGGGGCCGTCGATCGCGACGATGAACGGGTCAGTCATCGGGCATGCTCGCAATCCGCCAGCCCCTGGCCTCCAGTCCCTCCACGGCGCCGCGGACGGCGGCCGGGGTGACGCTGATCTCGGCGAGGCCGAACTGGGCGCCCGGCGAGTGCTCCAGACGCAGGTCCTCGACGTTCACCTCAAGCTCGCCGAGCTCGCCGAACAGGCGTCCGAGCTGGCCCGGGGTGTCGTCGATCATGACCACGAACGACTCGAAACGACGGTTCTGGCCGTGCTTGCCGGGCAGCCGCTCCACGCCCTCGTTGCCGTGCCGGATCGTCTCGGCGACCGTACGGCGGGATCCGGCGCGCTCGGGATCGCGCAGCGCGTCGGCGACTTCGGCGAGATCGCCGGCGAGCGCGTCCAGCACCGCGACGACGGGAGCGGAGTTGGCACCGAGGATCTGCACCCACAGCTCGGGGGCGGAAGCCGCGATGCGCGTCGTGTCGCGCACTCCCTGACCGGCCAGGCGCAGGGATCCGTCGTCGGCATCGGCCAGGCGGGCGGCGAGCAGGCTCGACACGACCTGCGGCACGTGCGAGGTCAGCGCGACCGCGCGGTCGTGCTCCTCCGGCGTCATCTCGAGCGGCATGGCCTCGAGATCCAGCGCGAGGCCCTCGACCAGCGCCAGGTCGGCGGGTCGGGTCTCCTCGTCGCGGCAGACGACCCAGGGCCGGCCGATGAAGATGTCGGCGCGCGCGGAGATCGCGCCCCCGCGCTCCCGTCCGGCGAGCGGATGGGATCCGATGTAGCGGGTGAGGTCGACGCCGCGCTCGCGCAGGGTGCGCAGCGGCTCCAGCTTGACGCTGGCGACATCGGTGACGACCGCCTCGGGGAACCGGGCGAGCTCGGCCTCGATCACATCGGCGGTCACGTCCGGCGGCACGGCGACGACCACCAGCGCGGGCGCATCGTCTTCGCGGGCGGCACGACCCGCGCCGTAGTCGATCGCCAGACGCAGCTGCGCGGGCGACGTGTCGGCGAGGGCGACGTCGACGCCCTTCGCGGTCAGGGCGTGCCCGATGCTGGCGCCGAGAAGCCCCGCGCCGACGATCCGGACGGTTCCGGACAGCCTGGTCTTCGTGGTCACTCGATCTCCTGATGGCGCGACAGGGTCAGAAGTGCGCCGAGTTCGATTTTAGTCAGTTCCCGCGTCTTCCCCGCCGGGAGGGTTCCCAGGTGCAGCGGGCCGAACTGGCGGCGCACGAGCTCGGTGACGGGATGGCCGACCGCCGCGAGCATGCGGCGCACGATCCGGTTGCGTCCGGAGTGCAGGGTCAGCTCGACCAGGCTGGATCCGCGCGAGGAATCGAGCAGCCGTGCCTTGTCGGCGGCGATCGGCCCGTCCTCGAGCTCGACGCCCTTGATGAGCTTCGCGATCGTCTGTGCGGTGACGGAGCCCTCGACCTTGGCGATGTAGACCTTGGTGACACCGAACGAGGGATGTGCGAGCACGTGCGCGAGGTCGCCGTCGTTGGTGAGGACGAGCAGCCCGCTGGTCTCGGCGTCCAGCCGGCCGACGTTGTAGAGACGCTCCTCGTACTCCGCCGTGAACCGGCGCAGATCGGGCCGGCCGCTCTCGTCCTTCATCGAGCTGACCACGCCGGTCGGCTTGTTCAGCATCACATAGCGCTTGCCGACGTCCAGCTGTACGGCGATGCCGTCGACGTCGACGAGATCCTTCTCGGGGTCGATCCGGCGGCCGAGCTCGGTGACCACCGCGCCGTTCACCCGGATCCGGCCCTCCACGATGTACTGCTCGATCACGCGGCGCGAGGCGACCCCGGCGTTCGCGAGCACCTTCTGCAGGCGCACGCCCTCGGCGAGTTCCATCATCATGCCCTTTCCGTGAATCCGTCGGAACCGTCGTCGAGCAGCGGAGAGATCGGCGGCAGTTCGTCGAGCGAGTTGATGCCGAGGTTCTGCAGCAGGGCGTCGGTGGTGCCGTAGTTGATCGCGCCGGTCTCCGAGTCCTGGAAGAGCTCGGTGATGAGCCCCCGACCCAGCAGCGTGCGCACGACCGAGTCGACGTTCACCGCACGGATCGAGGCGACCTGGCCGCGCGTCACCGGCTGCTTGTACGCGATCACCGCAAGCGTCTCGAGCGCGGCCTGCGACAGCCGGGAGGGCGCCTGCCCGCCCACGAAGTCCGCGACGAGATCGTCATAGTCCTCGCGCACGTACAGCCGCCAGCCGCCGCCGACCTCGCGCAGCTCGAAGCCGCGGCGCGGGCCCTTGCCCCGACCGTCGTACTCGTCGACGAGCGCCTCGATGCCCTGCCGCACGGCGGGCACGGGCGCCCCGACCGCGGCGGCCAGGGAGACCAGGCTGTGCGGCTCCTCGATGATGAGCAGGATCGCCTCCAGCCGTTCGGTCAGCGGAGACTCGGCCACCGAGCCCGTGGAAGTGTCAGCGGTCATAGTCGGCTCCCAACGTCGCCAGCATCTCGTCGGTCCAGTGCTCGGCGGACCAGCGCAGGGTCAGCTCGCCGAGCGGCTCCAGCTGTTCGAAGGAGAGCGCCGCGTGCCGGTACAGCTCCAGCACCGAGAGGAAGCGCGCCACCACGATCCCCGGCTCCGTCGCCCCGGCGATGACCTCGCGGAAGGTGACCGACTCGGTGCTGCGCAGCAGCGTGACCAGGATCGCGGCCTGCTCGCGGATGCTGACGAGCGGGGCGTGCAGGTGGTCCAGGCCGACGGTCGGGATCTCCTTCGGCGCGAACGCCAGGAGCGCGAGCGTGCCGAAGTCGGCGGCGCTGAGCGTCCAGACCAGTTCCGGCGTGCGCGCGCGGTGCTTCTCGTCCAGGCGCACGGCTCTGGCGTGCCGCCGATCCTCGTACTGCAGGCTGCGGGCGAACCAGGCCGACACCTCCTTGAAGGCGCGGTACTGCAGCAGCCGCGCGAACAGCAGGTCCCTGGCCTCCAGAAGGGCGACCGACTCGGCGTCGACCAGCTCGCCCTGGGGCAGGAGACCCGCCACCTTCATGTCCAGCAGCGTCGCGGCGACCACGAGGAACTCGCTCGTCTCGTCCAGATCCGCCCCCGAGCCCGCGGAATCGAGCTCGCGCAGGTAGGCGATGAACTCGTCCGTCACCTTGCTCAACGAGACCTCGGTGATGTCCATCTCGTGCTTCGAGATGAGGTTCAGCAGCAGGTCGAACGGTCCGTCGAAGTTGCTGAGCGAGACCCGGAACGACTCAGGCGACGGCGCCACGGGCGACCAGCTCCCGGGCCAGTCGCAGGTACGCCTGTGCGGCGGGGTGCTCCGGCGCGAACTCGGTGATCGGGACCCCCGAGACCGAGGCGTCGGGGAACTTCACGGTGCGCCCGATCACGGTCTCCAGGACGTCGTCTCCGAACGCCTCGACGACCCGCTCCAGCACCTCGCGGGAGTGCAGCGTGCGGGCATCGTACATCGTGGCGAGGAGGCCGTCGAGCGTGATCGACGGGTTCAGCCGGTCGCGCACCTTGTCGATGGTCTCGACGAGCAGGGCGACGCCACGCAGCGCGAAGAACTCGCACTCCAGCGGGATCAGCACGCCGTGCGCGGCGGTGAGCGCGTTCACGGTGAGCAGCCCCAGCGAGGGCTGGCAGTCGATCAGGATGACGTCGTACTCTCCCGCCACCTGGCGCAGCACGCGCGACAGGATCGTCTCACGAGCGACCTCGTTGACGAGGTGCACCTCGGCGGCGGACAGATCGATGTTCGCGGGGATCAGGTCGAGGCCCTCGACGTGCGTGTGCACGATCACGTCGCGCGGATCGCGCTTGGTGTCCAGCAGCAGGTCGTAGATCGTGGGGATCTCGTGCGTCGGGATCCCCAGGCCCGCGGACAGGGCGCCCTGCGGATCGAAGTCGACGGCGAGCACCTTGCGCCCGTACTCCGCGAACGCCGCGGCGAGGTTGATCGACGTCGTGGTCTTGCCGACGCCGCCCTTCTGGTTGCAGAGGGCGATGATGCGCGCCGGCCCGTGCGACTTCAGCGCAGCGGGGATGGGAAAGCCCTGGTAGGGACGCCCGGTCGGTCCGATCGGAGTGTCATCCTTAGTCTGCTTCGCCACCAGTTCTCCATGCTTCGTCGTGCTCGCTCGAGTCTAGCCGTGACCCCGGTTCTGCCGGTGCTCACGCGCCGCGGCGACCAAACCGTCGAACAGAGCGGGATCGTCGTCCGTCTCGGGATGCCATTGCACGCCCACCGCGAATCGGTCGCCGTCCTGCTCCATGGCCTGCAGCACGCCGTCCGCGTCATGCGCGACCGCACGATAGCCCGGATGGTCGGCGACGGACTGGTGGTGGTGCACGGGCACCGTGAGCGCCGGTGCGACCAGATCCGCGATGCGACCCTCGCCGTCGACCTGTACCTCGGCGGATCCGTAGGACGTCGGACTGCCCGCGTGCCGGTCGTGTCCGACGACGTCGGGCAGATGCTGCACGAGCGATCCGCCCGCGGCGACCGCCATGAGCTGCATGCCGCGGCAGATCCCGAGCAGCGGCAGCCGGATCCGCTCCGCCTCCGCCAGCAGCGCGAGCTCCCAGGCGTCGCGGTCGTCGTACCAGCGACCCGCACTCGGATCGGGATCCTGGCCGTACCGGGCCGGGTTCACGTCCGCTCCCCCCGCGACCAGCACCCCGTCCAGGCGTGCCAGCACCGCGGCGGCCGCGTCCGGATCGGCGATCGGCGGCAGCAGCACCGGGATGCCGCCGGCCCGCTCGATCGAGCGCGCGTAGTCGCTGGGGAGCAGATCGGCCTCGACCTGCCGCCAGGAACCCCACGAGGCCTCCTGGCGGTAGGTCGTGATCCCGATGACGGGGCTTTCACTCAAAGTCGGACTCCAGCGGCGTCACGTAGGCGTTGGAGAGGCCGCCGTCGACGAGGAAGTCCATCGCGGTGATGAAGCTGGACTCGTCGCTGCCGAGGAAGGCGACCGCGTTGGCGATCTCCTCGGGCTCGGCGAACCGCCCCATCGGCACGTGGATCAGCCGGCGCGCCGCGCGCTCCGGGTCCTTCGCGAACAGCTCCTGCAGCAGCGGCGTGTTCACCGGACCAGGGCAGAGCGCGTTGACCCGGATGCCCTTGCGCGCGAACTGCACGCCGAGCTCCCGGGTCATCGCGAGCACGCCGCCCTTGGACGCCGTGTAGGAGATCTGCGAGGTCGCCGCGCCCATGATCGCGACGAACGAGGCCGTGTTGATGATCGACCCGCTGCCCTGCTCGAGCATGTACGGCAGCACCGCCTTGCAGCAGTAGTACACGCTGGTCAGGTTCACGTCCTGCACGAGATTCCAGGCGTCGATCCCCGTCTTCAGGATCGAGTCGTCCGACGCGGGCGAGATGCCGGCGTTGTTGAACGCGATGTCGATGCGGCCGTAGGTATCGTGCGCGACCCGGAACAGGTTCTCGACTTCGGCCTGATCCGTGACGTTGACCTTCACGAACACGCCGCCGAGCTCCTCGGCGATGCCGGGGCCGTTCGCCTCGTCCAGGTCGCCGATGACGACCTTCGCGCCCTCGGCGACGAACTTCTTCGCCGTCGCCAGTCCGATGCCGCTGCAGCCGCCGGTGATGACGCCGACCTTGCCTTCGAGCTTTCCCATGCCTGTGGTGCCTTTCGCTGTGTGGGGAGGGATCAGTACGTGGTCGAGATGAAGACGTTCTTCACCTCGGAGAACGAGTCCGGCGCGTCGGGTCCGAGCTCGCGCCCGAGTCCGGACTGCTTGAACCCGCCGAACGGGGTCCAGTAGCGCACCGAGGAGTGCGAATTGATCGAGAGGTTCCCGCTCTCGACGCCCCTGGCGACGCGCAGAGCCCGGCCCACGTCTCGGCTGAAGATCGAGCCGGACAGACCGTACTCGGTGTCGTTGGCCTTCGCGATCGCGTCGGCCTCGTCCCGGAACGGCATGACCGCGAGCACGGGGCCGAACAGCTCCTGCGCCCACACCGGATCCGATGCGTCGCGGGGCAGGACGACCGCCGGGGCGAGCCAGAAGCCGCCGTCCACGTCCGCGCCCTCCACGCTCCGACCGCGGAAGGCGATGTCGGCGCCGTCGAGGTGGGCCGCGACCGCGTCGCGCTGCTTCGCCGACACCATCGGCCCCATCTCGGCGTCCTCCGCGGACGGATCCTTCACCCGGAACGCCTCGACCGCGGGCTGCAGCAGGTCGAGGAAGCGCTCGTACACGTTCTCCTGCACGAGGATCCGCGAGCGCGCGCAGCAGTCCTGGCCCGCGTTGTCGAGCCCGCCGCCGGGAGCAGCCGCGGCCGCGGCCTCCAGATCCGCGTCGTCGAACACGATGTTGGCGTTCTTGCCGCCGAGCTCGAGCGTGATGCGCTTGACCTGGTCGGCGCACCCCCGCATGATCCCTTTGCCCACCTCGGTAGATCCGGTGAAGCACACCTTGCGCACGAACGGGTTCGTCACGAACCGGTCGCCGACGATGCTGCCCTTGCCCGTGATCACGGTGAAGACGCCCTCGGGCAGGCCCGCCTCGAGAGCCAGCTCGCCCAGGCGCATCCCGGTGAGCGGCGTGAGCTCGGCGGGCTTGAGCACCACGGTGTTCCCCGCGGCGAGCGCCGGCGCGAAACCCCATCCGGCGATCGGCATGGGGAAGTTCCACGGCACGATGATCCCGACCACTCCGAGCGGCTCGTGGAATGTGACGTCGATACCCCCGGGCACCGGGATCTGCCGGCCGAAGTGCCGCTCGGGGCTCGCGCTGTAGTAGTTCAGCACGTCGCGGACGTTACCCGCCTCCCAGCGGGCGTTGCCGATCGTATGCCCGGCGTTGGCGACTTCGAGCGCCGCCAGCTCGTCGATGTGCGCGTCCACGACGCTCGCGAACGACCGCAGCAGCCGCGCGCGCTCACCCGGGGCGATCGCGCGCCAGGCCGGGTACGCGCGGTGCGCACGCTCGATCGCGGCGTCGGTCTCGGCGAGATCCGCGAGCCCGACGTCGCCGACCGGCTGCCCGGTGGCGGGGTTCAGCACCGTGAAGGCGCCACCGGCGCCGTAGTGCGACGAAGGGATCTTCATGCTCACAGCCTCTCGAATCCGCGGCGCAGCTCCCAATCGGTGACCGCGGCGTCGAACGCCTCGATCTCGACATCGGCATAGTTCACGTAATGCCGCACGACGTCCTCGCCGAACACCTCGTTCGCGATCGCCGAGTTCGCGAGCGCCGCGCGCGCCTCGTGCATCGTGGACGGCACCGTCGGCGCGCCGGACTCGTAGGCGTTGCCCTTCGTCTCGGGCTCCAGCTCCAGTTCGTGCTCGATCCCGTACAGTCCGCCGGCGAGCATCGCCGCCAGCCCCAGATACGGGTTCATGTCGCCGCCGGGCAGGCGGTTCTCCATGCGCGCGCCCTTGCCCGAGCCGACGAGGCGCACCGCGCTGGTGCGGTTGTCCACGCCCCAGGCGACCGCGGTGGGGGCGAACGAGCCCTTCACGAACCGCTTGTACGAGTTGATGTTGGGCGCGTAGAACAGCGTGAAGTCGCGCATGGTCGCGAGCACGCCGGCGATGAAGTGGTCGTACACGGCGGACCGTGCGCCGCGCTCCGCGTCCCAGAACACCAGCGCGTCGTCGTCGAGTCCGCGCAGCGACATGTGCACGTGGCAGGAGTTGCCTTCGCGCTGGTTCGGCTTGGCCATGAACGTGATCGACTGCCCGTGCTGGCGGGCGATGTCCTTCGACACGGTCTTGTAGTACGAGTGGTTGTCCGCCGTGGCGATGACCTCGTCGTACAGGAACGCGATCTCGTGCTGGCCGAAGTTGCACTCGCCCTTGGCCGACTCCACGGTCAGGCCGGAGCCGTACATGATGTTGCGGATCTCGCGCAACAGCGGTTCGACCACGGTCGATCCGAGGATCGAGTAGTCGACGTTGTACCGGTTGGCCGGCTCCAGGTCGCGATAGCCGTTGTCCCAGGCCTGGTCATAAGGGGTGTTGAACACGACGAACTCGAGCTCGGTGCCCGCCACGGCCTTCCACCCCCGCGCGGCGGCCCGCTGCGTCTGCGCACGCAGGATCTCCCGCGGCGAGACCCGCACCGGCTCGCCGTTGGTCCCGGCCAGATCGCACTGGATCATGGCCGTCCCCGGGCGGTGCGGCAGGAGCCGGATCGTCGCGAGGTCGAGCACGAACTCCATGTCGCCGTAGCCGTCGGCCCAGGAGGCGTGTGCGTAGCCGTCGACCGTGTTCATGTCGACGTCGACCGCGAGCAGGTAGTTGCAGCCCTCGGTGCCGTGGCCGAGCACGGAGTCGAGGAAGAACCGCGCGTGCAGCAGCTTGCCCTGCAGCCGCCCCTGCATGTCTGTGAAGGCGAGGATCACGGTGTCGAGCGACCCGTCCAGGATCCGGTCGCGCAGCTGCTCGACGGTCAGCATGCGGTCGTTGCGGGCGTGGATTTCGAGGGGGTTGTGTGTCATTTCAGGAGTCCCTTGAGGAGTGCGGCGGTGGCGTCGCAGTGCACGGTCATGGTGTCGCGGGCCCGGTCGGCGTCGCCGGCCAGGATGGCGGCGACGATCGCGCGATGCTCGGTCTCGGAGTGGTCGATGTTGGTCTTCAGGAATGGGATCTCGGCGAGGAGCTGGTGGATCCGCACCTGCACGGTGCTGCAGGCGCGGGCCAGTTCGTCGGATCCGCACACAGTCGCGATCGAGAGATGCAGGCGAGCGTCCGCCTGCCGGTAGTCGGCCGGGGTCACCGCCTCGGCGAGATCGACGAGGCAGCTCGTGAGCAGGTCCCGTTGTGCCGCATCGAGATCGGTGAGCGCCGCGCGATGTGCGGCGCCGGGTTCGATGACTGAGCGGAACACGATCACGTCGTCGATCTCGGCGCGGCGCGGCGGGGTCTGATCGGCCGGCCACTGTTCGACGGCCGGCCGGACGACGGTGCCCCCTCCGCGCCCCCGGGTCGTGGAGACGAGCCCGGCGGTGCGGAGGGCGCTGATGGCTTCCCGGAGGGTGGCGCGGGAGACGTTCAGCTTCTCGGCGAGCTCGCGCTCGCCGGGCAGCTTCGTGCCCACCCGGAAGATCCCGAGCTGGATGGCCGAGCCGAGCTGCTCCACGCAGGACTCGAAGGCCATGTGCCCGCGGACCGGGTGCAGCGCCGCGTCCACCAGAGGGGACTCCATCGCGTCGGTCATGCGCCTGCTACTCCTCGAGCAGCTTGTCCGGCGACATCGTGAGGTGCTCGGCCTCGGCGGTCGAGGCCATGAAGTCCCGCTTGCCGTAGGCGTACCACAGCACGATCGCGAGGACGGCGACCACGGCCACGGCGATCGGCGCGTAGTTGAACGTGTCGATCGTGATCGGGTTCACGGGTGGCAGCACGAACAGGATGATGATGAAGATCACCCACACCACCGCGATCCAGCCGACGACCGCGCTCCACTTGCCGAGATGCCAGGGCCCGGCGACGAAGCCCTTGTCGAGTCGCCTCAGGAACACCGGGGTGACGTAGGCGATGTACAGGCCGATGACCGCCACCGAGGTGACCGCGAGGTACGCGGTGTTGTTGAACAGCGCCGGGGTGGTCAGGATGATCGAGAGCACCACGCACAGCCAGATCGAGTTGGTCGGCGTGCCGGTGCGCGCGTTGACCTTGGCCCACAGCCGCGAGCCCGGAATCGCGTTGTCGCGGGAGAACGCGTAGCTCATCCGCGAGTTCGCCGTGACCGACGCCATGCCGCAGAAGAACTGCGCGCCGCACACGATGAACAGCAGGAACTTCGCCATCACCGGGTTGTTCAGCGCATCCAGGAAGATCTGCGCCGGCGGAAGGCCGGTGCCGGACGAGAGCAGACCGGCGATCCCCTTGTCGCTGCCGTCCTGGATCGCCGCGGTGATCGAGAACAGCAGGATCCATCCGCCGATGATCGAGATCACCACGCTCATGACGATGCCCTTGGGGGCGGCGATCGAGGCGTTCTTGGTCTCCTCGGCGACGTGCGCCGAAGCGTCATAGCCCGTGTACGTGTACTGCGCCATGAGCAGGCCCATGAGGAACACGTACGGCCCGAAGGACCAGCCCGTGCCGTTGTACCAGTGCGTGAACGTCCAGCCCACATCCTGATGCTGGGTCGGCATGATCCACAGCGCGCCGACGATGATGAGCACGCCGACGATGTGCCACCAGGCGGAGACGTTCGAGAGCAGGCTCACGATGTTCACGCCGAACGTGTTCAGCAGACCGTGGATGACGATGAGCACGACGAAGAGGCCGAAGGTGCTCGCCTTCGTCGGCTCTACGCCCCACACGAGGTTGGCGAAGGCCATCATGGTGGTCGCGGCGCCGAAGTCGATCGCCGCGGTCACGGCGACCTCGCCGAGGAAGTTGAACCAGCCCACGGACCACGCCCACTGGCGCTTGTTCCGCTTGGCGAGTCGCCCGGCCCAGAAGTACAGGCCGCCGGCGGTCGGGTACTTGGAGCACACCTCGGCCATCGCGAGGGCGACCATGAGCACGAACACGCCGACCACCGGCCAGCCGATCGTGATCGCGGAGGGGCCGCCCGAGTTCAGGGCGATGGCGTAGGAGGTGATGCAGCCGGCGAGGATGGAGATGATGGAGAAGGAGACGGCGAAGTTGCTGAACCCCGACATCCCTCTGTGCAGTTCCTGCTTGTAGCCCAGTGCGGCCAGGGCCGCGGCGTCGTCGTCGATCGGGTGCGAGTCCGGCGCCTTTGTCGTGTCGCTCATGAAGTGCTGCCTGCTTTCAGTGGAGGGAGCGTGTGCAGCGATTCTGACGTTTCCACCCGGGATCTGTCAATGGTCTGACCTCAAACCATTAGCGAGCGCGCGGATGCGCGGTCACGTAGACATCGCGGAGCGTGTCCACCGAGACGTGCGTATAGATCTGCGTGGTCGCGACGGAGGCGTGACCGAGCAGCTCCTGCACGACGCGCACATCGGCCCCGCCCTGCAGCAGGTGCGTGGCGAAGGAGTGCCGGAGGGTGTGCGGCGACACCTCCGCCGCGATGTGCGCGCCCTCGGCGGCGGCCCGGATGATGAGCCAGGCGCTCTGCCGCGACAGCGGAGCACCACGGGCGCCGAGGAAGAGCTTCGCAGATGCCCGCCCTCGGGCGGCGAGCGCGGGACGCACGCGCGTGAGGTATGCGTCGGCCGCGGCGCGCGCGTACGACCCGATCGGCACGATGCGCTCCTTGGATCCCTTGCCGCGCAGGCGCAGCACGTCGCCGTGCGCGAGGTCGTCGACGTCGAGCGAGATCGCCTCCGAGACGCGGGCGCCCGTCGCGTACAGCAGCTCGAGCAGGGCGCGGTCCCTGATCCCGATCGGATCCTCCGCCGGGGGGGCCGCGAGCAGTCGCTCGACCTGATCGATCGTGAGCGCCTTGGGCAGTCGCTGCGGCAGTTTCGGCGGCCGCAGCCGCGAGCTCGGATCCGCCTCGGCGATCCCCTCACGCGCGAGGAACCGATGCCAGCCGCGCACGGACGACTGCAGCCGCGCGAGGCTCGACGCCGCTGGTGCGGGCTCCGCCGAGGCGCGCTCCGCGACGAACGCGGCCACGACCTCCGCCGTGATCTCGCCGGTCTCGGCGATCCCGCGCTCGACCAGCCAGCACAGATACCCGTCGAGGTCGCGACGGTAGGCGGCGAGCGTGTGCGCGGCCAGACCGCGCTCGATCGTCACATGCCGGAGATAGGCGTCGAGGGCCCGGTCGAGCTGCACGTCACGCCCCGCGCAGGCGCCGTTCGGCCGCCAGGACCCCCACCGCGAGGATCCCATTGCGCAGGTGTCCGGCGAGCACGCCGTCCGCGGCCTCGGCGAGCGGCACCCAGGCGAGGCTGATGTCCGCCTCCTCGTCCTCCCGCGCGAACGTCTCCGCCGTGGCGCTCAGCCGCGTCGCCAGGAACACGTGAATGAGCTCGGAATTGCTGCCCGGCGTGGTGTACGTGGAGACCAGCGGCTCCCAGGCCGCAGCGACGAGATCCGCCTCCTCGGCGAGCTCACGGCGTGCTGCGTCCAGCGGATCCTCCCCCGCCACGTCGAGCAGTCCCGCCGGCAGCTCCCAGTCGCGCGCGCGGACCGGGTGCCGGTACTGCTGGATCAGCAGCACCCGCCCCTGCTCGTCGATCGCGACCACCGCGACCGCGCCCGTGTGATCCAGGTACTGACGCACGATCTCGCCGTCGCCGTAGCGGATGCGGTCCTCCCGGACGCCCCAGACCGCGCCGCGGTACACCTCGGCGCTGGAGAGCACCTCGTGCGTGAACGGCTCGTCGCGCAGCTCGCCCATCCGGGCTCAGTTCTCGTCGTCGTCGAACAGCTCGCTGGAGCGGTGCCGCTCGATCGCCGCGCCGACCAGCCCGCGGAACAGCGGGTGCGGGTCGGTCGGACGCGAGCGCAGCTCGGGGTGCGCCTGGGTGGCGATGTAGAACGGGTGCACCTCGCGGGGCAGCTCGACGTACTCGACGAGGTCCAGCTCGGGGTTGAGCCCCGAGAACGCCAGTCCGGCGTCGGCGAGACGGCCACGGTAGGCGTTGTTCACCTCGTACCGGTGCCGGTGCCGCTCGGACGCCTCGGCGGCGCCGTACAGCTCGGCGGCGAGCGATCCTTCGCCGAGCGCCGCCTGGTACAGCCCCAGCCGCATGGTGCCGCCCAGGTCGCCGCCGTCGAGGATCTCGACCTGCTCCGCCATCGTCGCGATGACCGGCTCGGCGGTGTCGGGGTCGAACTCGGTCGATGAGGCGCCGGCGATCCCGGCGACGTTGCGCGCGTACTCGATCACCATGCACTGCAGGCCCAGGCACAGACCGAGGGTGGGCATCCCCTGCTCGCGGGCGAAGCGCAGCGCGCCCAGCTTGCCCTCGATGCCACGGATCCCGAAGCCGCCGGGCACGCAGATGCCGTCGAGATCGGCGAGCGCCTTGGCCGCGCCCTCGGGCGTCTCGCACGAGTCGGACGGAATCCAGCGGATCTTCACGGCGACCTCGTGCGCGAAGCCGCCGGCCTTGAGCGCCTCGGTGACGGAGAGGTACGCGTCGGGCAGGTCGATGTACTTGCCGACGAGGCCGATCGTGACCTCGTGCTTCGGGTTGTGCACGGCCTGCAGCACCTTCTGCCAGCGCGACCAGTCCACCTCCGCCGCCTTCGCGAGGCCGAGCGCGTCGACGATGTAGTCGTCCAGGCCCTGGTCGTGCAGCATGGTCGGGATGTCGTAGATGCTCGGCACGTCGACGGCGTTCACGACCGCGTCCTCGTCGACGTCGCACATGAGCGCGATCTTGCGCTTGTTCGACTCGGTGACGGGCCGGTCGCTGCGCAGCACGAGGGCGTCCGGCTGGATCCCGATCGAGCGCAGCGTCGCGACGGAGTGCTGGGTCGGCTTGGTCTTCTGCTCGCCCGAGGCGCCCATGAACGGCACCAGGGAGACGTGCACGAAGAACACGTTCTTGCGTCCGAGCTCGTGACGGATCTGCCGGGCCGACTCGATGAACGGCTGCGACTCGATGTCGCCGACGGTGCCGCCGATCTCGGTGATGATGACGTCGGGCTTCGGCGTCTCGTCGGCCTGCAGCCGCATGCGGCGCTTGATCTCGTCCGTGATGTGCGGGATCACCTGCACGGTGTCGCCGAGGTACTCGCCGCGACGCTCCTTGGCGATGACCTGCGAGTAGATCTGGCCGGTGGTCACGTTGGCGGCCTGACTGAGCTCGATGTCGAGGAACCGCTCGTAGTGGCCGATGTCGAGGTCGGTCTCCGCGCCGTCATCGGTGACGAACACCTCGCCGTGCTGAAACGGGTTCATCGTGCCCGGATCCACGTTCAGGTACGGATCCAGTTTCTGCATGACGACACGCAGTCCGCGGGCCGTGAGCAGATTGCCGAGGCTGGCTGCCGTCAGGCCCTTGCCCAACGAGGAAACGACACCGCCCGTCACGAAGATGTGCTTGGTGGTGTCGTTGTCTGTCCGCGCGGCTGAGTTCTGCATCACGGGCTTTTATCCTATCAGTCTCAACGCGAGAAGTTCTCTGGCGTGCTCGAGGGCGGCGCCCGAGTCGGTGAGGCCCGAGAGCAGCCGCGCCATCTCGGCTTCGCGGTCGGTGCCGTGCAGACGCCGGACGCTGGACGCCGTGACCCGGCCGTCGTTCGCCTTCACGACGCTGAGGTGGTTGTTGGCGAACGCGGCCACCTGCGCGAGGTGCGTCACGGCGATCACCTGCGAGGTGAGCGCGAGGCGCGCGAGGCGCCGGCCCACTTCGATCGCCGCCGCGCCGCCGATGCCGGCGTCGACCTCGTCGAACACGAACGTGGGGACAGGATCCGTGCCGGCGATGACGACCTCGATCGCGAGCATCACGCGGGAGAGCTCGCCGCCCGAGGCCCCCTTGGCGACCGCGCGCGGCTCCGCCCCGGGATGCGGGGCGAGCAGGATCGCGACATCGTCACGGCCGAACGCGCTCTCGGCCCCCTCGATGACCGCGACGACCAGGCGCGCGTCCGGCATGGCGAGGGCGTGCAGCTCCTCGGTGACCGCGGCGCCCAATCGGCCTGCCGCCTCGGTGCGCAGCGCGCTCAGCGTTTGGGCGGCGGCGTCCAGGTCGCCCCGTGCCGCGTCGCGCTCGGCCGCCAGGCGCTCGACCCGGTCGGTGTCGTCGTCGAGTTCGGCCAGCCGCGCGGATCCCGTGTTCCACACCTCCAGCGCGGCGTCGAGGGAGCCATGCGCGCGCACCAGGGTGGCGAGCGCGGCCCGGCGCTCCTCGACCGCCGCGAGCTCGTGCGGCCCCGACTCGTCCAGATCGGCGAGATACCCGGAGAGCTGCCCGGCGACGTCGGCGGCGCGGTAGCCGAGATCGGCGATGCTCTCCGCGATCGCCGTCAGCTCGGAATCATGCACTCGCTCGAGCGCTCGGCGCGCGGTGGCCAGCAGTGCCGAGATGTCGGTGTCGCCGTCCTCATCGGAGAAGGCCGCGTGCGCGAGCGATGCCGCCTGGCGCAGCTCTTCGGCGTTGGCGAGGCGCTCCGCCCGCTCCGCGAGCGCATCGTCCTCCCCCGGCTGCGGATCCGTCGCCTCGATCAGCACGAGCGCGGCACGCAGGTCGTCCGCCTCGGCGCGGCGGCGATCCTGATTGCCCGTGATCTCGTCGAGTTCGCCGGACAGCGCCCGCCAGCGCTCCCACGCCGCGGTGTACGCGTCGCGTGCCTCGACGATCGATGTCCCGCCGAAGCGGTCCAGCGCCTCGCGCTGCGCGGCCGCCGAGCGCAGCCGGAGCTGCTCGGACTGGCCGTGCACGACCACCAGATCGTCGGCGAGGTCGGCGAGCACGCCGGCGGGGGCCGCGCGTCCGCCCACACTCGCGCGGCTGCGACCCTCGGCGGTCAGGGTGCGCGAGACGTACAGCTCACCGCGTCCGTCGTCGTACGGCTCGAGCTCGCCGCCGGCGTCGGCCACGGTGTCGGCGACCGATCCCGCAGTCGGGACGATCCACACGCCGGCCACGGACGCCTGCGCGGCGCCCGCCCGCACGGCGCCGGAATCGGCCCTGGCGCCGAGCAGCAGCCCGAGTCCGGTCACGACCATGGTCTTGCCGGCGCCGGTCTCGCCGGTGATGGCAGTGAATCCCGGACCGATCGGCAGCACGGCCTCGGCGATGACCCCGAGGTCGCGCAGGCGCAGCTCCTCGATCACGACTCCGACCCCCGCCACCCCGAGACCGGCAACTGGAACTTGCGCACCAGACGATCGGTGAACACGCTCGGGTGCAGGCGCGCCAGGCGCACCGGCCGCGACGAGCGGCGCACCACGACCCGGGCGCCGGGCGGGAGCTCGTGCGAGCGCCGGCCGTCGCACCAGAGGATCGCGGCGCCGTCGTTGCGCTCGAGCAGTTCGATGGCGACGGGCGCGCCGGGCGCCACGACCAGCGGCCGCGCGAACAGCGCATGCGCGGACAGCGGGACAACGGCGATCGCCTCGACGCCGGGCCAGATCACCGGACCGCCGGCCGAGAAGTTGTAGGCGGTCGCGCCGGTCGGCGTCGAGACCACCATGCCGTCGCATCCGAAGCTGGTGAGCGGTCGCCCGTCGATCTCGACGATGACCTCGATCATGCGTTCGCGGCTGGCCTTCTCCACGGTCGCCTCGTTCAGCGCCCACGTGCTGTAGACGACCCGGCCCTCGCGATCCTTGACCCGGATCGACAGTGCCATGCGCTCCTCGACCGAATAGTCCCGGTCGATGATGCGTGTGACGGCTGCGTCCATGTCGTCGCGCTCGATCTCGGCGAGGAAGCCGACGTGGCCCATGTTGATGCCGAGGATCGGCGCGGTGCCGTTGCGGACGAGTTCTGCGGCGCGCAGGATCGTGCCGTCGCCGCCGAGCACGATCGCGAGCTCGACGTCTTCGACCGGAACGCCGCTCTGATCGCCCCGCGCGAGCAGCGCGACGTCGGCGAAGAGCGGATCCGCCGCCGCGAGTTCGCCGTGATCCTCGGCGGCGAGCACGGGCGTGGCGCCGGCGGCACGGAGCGCGGCGACGACGCGGTGCGCGGCACGCACGGTGTCGCCACGGCCCGCGTGTGCGACGACGAGGATCCTGCGCTCGTTCATCGTCCTCCTGCCATCTGGTCGATCGTGCTCAACCATTCTGTCGGATTGCTCCCCTGCCCGCGGGCGCTCCGGCCCGATCGGAGGTGCACCAGGTATTCCGCATTGCCGTGCGTGCCGAGGATCGGCGACGGGATCAGCCCGCGCACCCCGAAGCCGTGGTCCCAGGCGCTCCAGAGCGTGCGTGCGACCGCGTCGGCGCGGATCGTCGGGTTCGTCACGAGACCTCCGCGCACGGCGGTGCGCCCGACCTCGAACTGCGGCTTGACCAGCAGCACCACGTCGACGTCATCGGCCGCGGTCGCGGCGATCGAGGGCAGGACCAGCGTGAGCGAGATGAACGAGAGATCTCCGACGACGAGGTCGGGCCGCGCGGACTCTCCCGTGGCCGCGGCGAGCGTGTCCGGGTCCATATGCCGGACGTTGAATCCCTCCACCACCACGACGCCCGGATCCGCGCGCACGGCAGGGGCGAGCTGATCGTGGCCGACGTCGACCGCGAGCACCCGCCGCGCACCGCGCTCGCGCAGCACCTGGGTGAATCCACCGGTCGATGCGCCCAGGTCCAGCGCGAGTCGCCCCGTCGGATCGATCCCGAAGCCGTCGAGCGCGGCGATGAGCTTGTGCGCTCCGCGGCTGACGTAGTGATCGGAGACGGCGACCTCGATCGTGTCGCCGTCGTCGATCCTGGTCGAGGCCTTCGTGACGGGCTTTCCGTTGACGCTCACCAGGCCGCCGTCGATGAGCGTCGATGCGTGCGTGCGCGAACGAGCGAGCCCCCGGGCCGCGAGGGCGGCGTCGAGACGGGCCGTCATCCGCGGTCGGAACCGGATCGCGGCGTCGCCGGGTCGCGCGGCGCGCTCTCCAGACGTCGGGCGAGGTCGTCGTGCAGGCTCGAGTACGCCGCCGCACGGGAGTCCAGGGGCTGTCCTTCGATGAGGCGCAGCCGACTCCACAGGCCGTCCGCGGGGTCCGCCGAATTGTCGCTCATCCCTCCACCTTAGGTCCGCTGCGTCTCGAACCGGCCCCGACGTTCCTAGGGGCGGTGGAACGGATCCGCGTACAGCCGCTCGGGCACGCGGAACCCGAAGATCTGCCGCCCGGTGCGCCAGATCGCCGCGGCTCCGGCGCGAACCAGGTCGATCGGGCGGTCGCCCTCGCTGAGGATGGTGATGTCGGGTCCGTCGATGCGGACCGATGCGCCGCGCACCGTCACCGTGTCCCCCTTGATACGGGTCTGCGGATACGGCTCGTGCAGCTCGCGGAGATCGCCGAGGATGAACGTGGGGCGCGAGCCCTCGGGGGCGGCAAGCACGTGCTTCGGCCGGTCGATGCCGGTCAGCACGAGCACCGAATCGATCCCGGCGCGGGACGCGCCCTGGATGTCCGTGTCGAGCCGGTCGCCGATGAACAGCGGGGTGCGGGCGCCGAATCGGGCGACGGCCTCCTCGAAGATCGGAGTCTCCGGCTTGCCCGCGACCGTCGCGAGGCGGCCGATCGCGGTGTGCACCGCAGACACGAGCGTCCCGTTGCCCGGCGCGACACCGCGCGCCTGCGGAACGGTCCAGTCGGTGTTGGTGGCGATCCAGGGGATGCCGCCCTCTTCCTCCGGGACCTTCAACGCGAACGCCGCTTCCGCGAGATCCGTCCAGCCGACCTCGGGGGCGAAGCCCTGCACCACGGCGGCCGGCGCGTCATCGGCGCTGCGCGTGACGCGGAATCCCGCCTTCTGCACCTCGTCGACGAGACCGTCCCCGCCGACGACGAGAATCGTGGATCCGGCCGGGATCAGGCCGGAGAGCAGACGCATGGCGGCCTGCGGGCTGGTCACCACCTCGTCGGGGGCGACGGTGAGACCCAGCTGGGACAGGTGCGCCGCCACCGAGACGTCGGTGCGCGCGGCGTTGTTCGTGATGTAGCCCAGCCGTCGGGTCCGCTCGACCTCCTGCAGGCTCTCGACGGCGTAGGGGATGGCACCGGCGCCGGCGTAGACGACGCCGTCGAGGTCGGCGAGCACGACGTCGACATCGGTGAGCGGCGTGCGCCGATCACGGGAGAAGAGACTCACTCGGAAGGCTCCTCGGCAGGGGCTTCCTCAACGGGGGCGCTTTCGTCCTCCTCGGGCAGATCCTCGTACAGGTCCTCGACGACGACCTCATCCTCGTCGAGGCCCAGCGCCGCCGCCGCGGCGTCGGCGCGTTCCTGCCAGAAGGCGGCCTCCTCGGCGCGACCGAGGTCATCCAGGACGGCAGCCCGCGCGGCGAACAGAGCGGGGCTCCACTCGTACGCGAGATCGGGGTTGAGCTCGGGGATCTCGAGCTCGCCGAGAGCCAGCTCGATCTCGCCGCGGTCCAGCCGGGCGCCCGACATCGCGATGGCGAGAGCGACCCGCGTGGCCGTCGGCAGTGCGGCGCGGTCCACAGAACGCGCCTCCTCGAGCGCGCGGTCCGGCCGTCCCATGCCGCGCTCGCTGTCGACGATCAGCGCGATCTGGTCGTCGCGCCCGGAGATGCGCCGATACGTGCGCAGCTCCCGCAGTGCCAGAGCGAAGTCGCCCATCGCGTATGCCGTGATGGCGACCGACTCCCGTACGACGGCCACACGGCCGGCCCGGCGGGAGGCAGCCATGGCGTGCTCATGCGCGAGCGCCGGATCCTCGTCGATCAACTGCGCGGCCATCGCGAGATGGCGGGCGACGTTCTCGGCGTTCTCCTTGCTCAGCGTCTTCAGCTCATTGCGCGCCGAAGAGTGCAGATCGCGGGCCGTGACCTCGTCCGGGATCTCCGGGTCCCTCGGACGATCGCCCGCAGGGATCGCCCGGCGCGGCCGGTCGTCGGTGCTGCGGTAGGGGCGGTCGCCCTCGCGGCGCGGACGGTCTGTGTTGTTGCTGGGCCGGTAGGGGCGGTCGCCATCACGCTTGGGACCGTCGCCGTCACGGCGGGGACGGTCTGTGTTGTTGCTGGGCCGGTACGGACGGTCACCGTCACGCTTCGGACGGTCCGTGTTGTTGCTGGGCCGGTAGGGGCGGTCGCCTTCACGGCGGGGCCGGTCCGTGTTGTTGCTGGGCCGGAACGGACGATCGCCGTCACGCTTCGGGCGATCCGTGTTGTTGCTCGGCCGGTACGGACGGTCACCTTCACGGCGCGGACGATCGTCGTTGCTCCGGTAGGGACGGTCACCGTCACGCTTCGGGCGGTCCGTGTTGTTGCTGGGCCGGTAGGGGCGGTCGCCTTCACGGCGCGGACGGTCATCGTTGCTCCGGTAGGGGCGATCGCCGTCACGCTTCGGGCGGTCCGTGCCGCTATTGCTCCGGAACGGACGATCGCCGTCACGCTTCGGGCGATCCGTGTTGTTGCTCGGCCGGTACGGACGGTCACCTTCACGGCGCGGACGATCGTCGCTGCTGCGAGCGGGGCGGTCGCCGGACGCGAGTCGATCACCGCGGAAGGGTCGAGAAGCACGATCGCCGTCGACATAGCGACGGGGCCCCTGAGAACCGTGGTCCTTGCGCTCGCGAGGGCGCTGCTCATCCTCAGCCATGACATGACTCCTTCCGCAAAAGCATGTTAACGCAGAAAGGCCACCCTGCTTTGGGTGGCCTTTCTGGTAAAAGAAGTCCGGCGGTGTCCTACTCTC
>NZ_BAABGP010000016.1:0-153403 GCF_039541635.1 Microbacterium panaciterrae | reverse complement strand
AACCCACACCCACGACGAATCCGTCGCGGCCTAACATCGCCCTCCGAAAATCCCAGGCCGATTCAGTCAGGTCAACCCCAGGCCGAAGTGCGGCGGACGAAGTCCATTGCATTGCTTGTGATGGATGCGGCGCGGGGCGCAATCGCGGGCGGGACCCCAGGGTGATTGGTGTTCACGCGGATGAGGCGGCTTTCATGAAGGTGTGTGGTGATGCGTTCGATGGGCCACCGGATAACTCCGGGGGTATTGAAACCGGCGCCAATCTCGATGACCACGGTGTTCCCGCCCTCGTGAGCGGCGTTGTGGAGCCAGTCATTGAGGGCGTGGAGTTGGGGTTGAAAGTGGTCATTGATGTACCAGGAGCCCGCAAAAACGTTAAGCGTCACCGCGCCGCCGCAGTTCGGACAGACCGGGACTGCTTTCTCTGAAGTCGCACCGGTTCTCGGGTCGTAGTCGTCAAGAGCGTGACGGAGGATGCCACGGGCATCCCAGACTTGTCGCGTGCACGGAGTCAGACATTGGTAGAGAGCGTAGTCGCCCTGAGGTGTGTAGACCCGAGCGGCGTCGAAACCGTTGCGGGTGAACAATGCATCGACGTTGGAGGACATGACGAAGTGATCACGATCACCGACGAGGTTTCGCAGGTCTTGGTACACCGAGTCGGGCTGATCACCGAGGCGGATGTCGTTGACGTGCACAGCCCAAAATCCCCACTGGTGGCGTGGAGGGAGAGGGTATCCGACGAGTTCGTAACGAGCATGAAACCCGGCGCGATGCAGTGCAGGAAACAACTCTTTGAACCGTTCCGTGTCGCCGTAATCGTAACCGGCCGCGGCAGAGAGACCTGCACCAGCGCCGATCAGCACCCGGTCGGCGGCGTCGACCCAGTCGAACGCGTCCTGGATCGTGCCATGGCCACCAACCAGTGGCGGAAGCTGCTGGTGGGGATGACTCACGATGGGACCATTTCGCTCAGCGCCGTGCGGTATGCAACCTCGTCCACATCGGAGAAGAGGCTAATGATGATCCGGAGGGCACTGTCGGGGTGCCGGTCGAACCAGGAGGCGATAGTTTCCAAGCAGACTCGTGCTGCAGCCGTTTTCGGGAAACCGAATACGCCGGTCGAGATGCTACATAGCCCCACAGTTTCGATATCGGAGCGTGCGTGAGCGGCGTCAAGGATCGACTGGTAGCTGAGCGCGAGGAGACCCTCATCGATGTCAGTCAGTTCGCCGCGCACTATCGGGCCAACGGTGTGGATGACGTGGGCGGCCGGGAGATTGTAACCGCACGTGATAACGGCGTGACCGGTGGGCTCGGGGGTACCTTGGCTCCGCATGTGCGCGTCGCATTCCTCGCGTAAGCGCGGTCCCGCGGCAGCGTGGATAGCGTTGTCAATGCAAGCGTGCCCAGGGATAAAGCATCCAAGCATTCGGTCATTGGCAGCGTTGACGATCGCATCGGCGCGCAACCGGGTTAGATCGCCGCGCCACATTCCCACCCGGTCCGTGGGGAACCCCGGTAGCGCTATGCCTCGATCGGTCAGTGTCGGCAATGCGTCTGCTTCAACAGTGCCGCGGGCCTCCCGCTCGCCGCTGAGCAATGCATCGAGATCATTGAGTATTCCCACCGGAAGTGGTCCCGGCGCTCGGGAGGTCAGCAGAGCAGCGAGGAGTCGACGGTTGTCGGGGTTCCTGCTCCCTTTGGGCCTGCGGGAACGGATATCCGTTGCTTGGCCGACAGGAAGCACGTCGTCGATGAAGTAGTCCACCAGTCGGCCTACCACGGTCTCTGTCATCGGGGTGCCTCCACCGAGAATCTGTCCCGAGCATCCAGGATCGACGCCATGTGCTCCTTCGCCCAGTCCTCCAAGGCCTTCAGCGGCTCCTGGAGACTGCGCCCCGCCGTGGTGAGCTCGTAGTCCACACGAACGGGGACCGCAGCAGTCACAGTCCGTGTCACCAAACCGTCCTGCTCCAGCCCACGGAGCGTCTGAGTGAGCATCTTCTGCGATATCCCGTCGATCCGGGCCGCCAGTTCGGAGAACCTCAACGGGCCGCCAGCCAGCGTCCCCACAACGAGGACCGTCCAACGGTCCCCGATTCGGTCCAGCACCTTCCGTGTTGGACAGTTGCGGTCATACGGATCCCACTCCACCATCACGCCTCCACTTACTAAAAAACCACCAACTTACCTTTTGGTGCCTTATATCGATCTAGCTGAAACTCTCCTATAGTAACCCATGTGATAGACCAAAGGAAGGTTCCCCTGAGGATCCTCGCCGCCGCTATCCGAATCAAACACCGTCACCACGACTGAGGAGACACCCGTGACCACTGAAATGACCCCCGCAGAGACCGTCACCGCCGCCACGACCGCCGCTTTCGGTGAGAAGGACATCACGGCGATCGACACCTATTTCGGTCCCACCTATATCCAGCACTCCACCCTTGCCAGCGACGGCATCGCCGGCCTGAAGGACCTCGTGTCATCCCTCACCGACGACTTCCGGTACGAGCCCGCCCGGATCATCGCCGACGGCGACCTTGTCGTCACTCAGGGCATCTACTACGGTTTCGGGCCGGTCCCGCTGACCGGCTTCGATGTCTGGCGAGTCCAGGACGGCAGGATTGTCGAGCACTGGGACGCGCTCACCGCCGTCGTCGAGAACACGGTAAGTGGACGCACTCAGACCGATGGGCCCGCCCAGACCACCAACCTCGACAAGACCGAAGCGAACAAGGCACTCATCACTGAGTTTGCCAACCTCGTCCTGATCGGTGCCGACTATTCCAAGCTCACCGACTACATCTCCACTGATCAGTATAATCAGCACAACGTCGACGCCGCCGACGGCCTCGCTGGATTCGGGGCGGCCGTCGAGAAGTGGGCGGTGGACGGGAAAAACCTCGCCTACAAGACGCTCCACCAGGTCATCGCCGAAGGCAACTTCGTCTTCACCCGTGCCGAAGGTGAGTTCGGAGTTCCGTCCATCTACAACGACCTGTGGCGCGTCCAGGACGGCAAGATCGTTGAGCACTGGGACGTCGTCATCCCCGTCCCTGCAGACCTCCCGCACACCAACGGGGTTTTCTAGACCGACCTGCAAGAGCGGTTGGGGACCGCGAGGTCGTGCCACCCCAACCGCTCTTGCACACGCGCGACGCGGCAATCCTCACCTCCGCGCGCTGGATCACCTGCATTGGAACAGTTCGGCAAGCGAGGCAGCTTTCTTACCCGCGCCCAGGACATGGAGTTTCCAACGCAACCTGCTGGAAAGGCTACGTGCCCCATGAGCATGCAGTCTGAAATGACAAGTGCTGCGACCAACCGCAACGACGACGGCTCGAACCCCTTCCAGCCGATTCTCGCTCGCACAAGGACAGTCCATCAATCGGTGGGTCCGGTGGCGTACGACTGTGTGAAGGTCATCGTCGTCCGCGACGGCAGCGCGATTCTCTTCTCCGAATTTGGCCAGAGGCCCGTCAAGGTCGGCGACGTAATTCTGCTCGGCTCGAACGTGCTCTGCGGATCGGAGCCAGAGGGCTCCATCACCGTCACGACGGTCTACTTAGACACCGACTACGTGCACGATCAAGTGCGTTGGCAGTACGCGGGCCTCCTCGAGGATCGCTTCAACGCACAAGGCTTCGCCGAAACCATCTACACGGAGCCTGCGCAGGTCCTCCGCCTGGGCGAGGACCACGCAAGGATGTTGGAGCCCTGGCTCGATGAACTGGTCTCGCTCAGCCTCGACGGCGACTTCGTGCACCACTATTACCGGATACATGCCCTGTGGTTCCAGATCATGCACGTCGTCGCCCCGTTCATCAGAGCCTCCCCAGTACGCGTCACGTCCTCCCAGCGCGCACACATCCGCCCCAGCCTGCCCAGGGATCGCCGCTTCGTACCGCTGCGGGCAGAGGCCCGCACTGCAGCTGGTTTGCTGCGCAACGCCCCTTCTCGACGGTGGACACTGGAAGAACTCGCGGCCGAGGTACACCTATCGTCTTCTCGCCTATCGAGCGTGTTCGTGGAGGCTTACGGCAAGACACCACTCGCGTTTCTGACGATGATTCGCGCTGAGAACCTGGCAAAATACCTCCGAGAGACCGACCTCACGGTCACCGCAGCGATGCAGCGCGTGGGGTGGCACTCCCGCTCGCACGCGACGAAGCTCTTCCGCCAGTACGTCGGGCTCACGCCTGGCGACTACCGACGGCTCCGCATCCAGACAGCCTGACGCGGTGAGCCGAATCTGCCAACTCTGAGCCGGTCTTTTCAGAACATGGGCCTCTGGCCGTTGAGACCCCGGATCGACTGGTAATCCGGTAGGGACTCGTCGGGTTCTTCGCGAAGCCTGACGGTCACAGTCTCGTCTCCTTGTCCGTCTCGTCTTCCTGATCCTCTCGACGCACCTCACGGTCGTACGGCCGCCTCGCCGGGGGTAGCCACTGGAGGAAGGGAGACCGACGATGGACGAGGCCCGCGAGGCCACGACGCGCCGAACCTCGGCAGTCGCTGCAGCCTTCAGACTTCTCACCGAGGGGCTGCCCGTCTCCATCGCGGCGCGCGAGTTGGCGCGGCGAGGCGTGCCGGTGTTCCCGTGCGCGCCGGGTGAGAAACATCCGATCCCCGAGCGTGGTTTCCATGAGGCATCCGTCGATGCCAGGCAGGTCGAGCTGTGGTGGCGGGAGCGGCCTCGGGCGAACCTCGCCCTTCCGACTGGTGCCACCTCCGGCGTGGTCGTCGTCGATGTCGACATGCACGGCGTCAACGGCCACATCGCGTTCGCTCGCGCAGCGCGTTCGGGAATGCTCCCGGAGCCGTTGGCGACGGTGACGACGCCGACCGGCGGCAGGCACCTGTACTTCCCGGCCGACCAGGAGCGGGAGCAACGGTCATGGCAGGTGGGTCACACTGGCATCGACTTCCGGGGCGACGGCGGCTACATCATCGTGCCGCCCTCGCTCCGCGCGCTTGACGGTCACTGGGTGCCGTACCGGGTCGAGACCGTGGCTACTGGGCCGGTCGTTTCGTTGGACGCGCAACGGCTGCGCGACTTCCTCGACCCTCGCCCGAAGTACGTTCCCGTGCCGGAGCCGCCGGGCGGCTGGCCGCTGGACGTTGCCCGGCTCGCCTCGAAGGTCGCAGGCAGGCCCGAGGGCGAGCGCAACCTCGGGCTGTTTAAGGCCGCTTGCCGCATGGCCGAGCACGGGCACCCGCAAGGTGAAGCTCTGGAAGCGCTCGGCCCGGCGGCAAGTCAGTCCGGGCTCGGCGAGCGCGAGATCACCCGAACGGTCTACTCGGCGTATCACCACGTCAGCACCAACGGGCCGCGCCATCGCGCCCTAATACGCCAGGCGGGTTCCGAGTTCATGCAGAACGAGCCGCCAGTCTCGGTGATTAGTCGGGGGCTGTGATGAGTGCGCAGAGACCGAAATGGGGTTGGGCGGTCATGACGGCAGCGACCGGCACCGTGCTGATCGGTATAGGCGCGTTCTGGCTGTCGTTCATGTCGCTCGCGGATCTAGCAACTCGCTCGGGTATCGCGATGGAACAGGCATGGATCTGGCCACTGTTGGTGGATGGCCAGATCGTCGTCTCGACGATCGCAGTTGTCGCGCTCGATGAGCGTGCAGGTGTTTGGTACCCGTGGGCGCTGCTGATGGGCGGCGCCCTGATGTCTGTCACCGCGAATGCACTGCACGCGGTCGTCGCAGCGGACGCGAGCGTGCCCGCTGTGCTGGCGGCGGCAGTCGCAGCGGTACCACCGCTCGTGCTTCTGGCAAGCACCCATCTCACGGTCGTCCTCACCCGCTCGACACAACCCACGAATCCAGCTTCTGAAGTTGACGCCGACGACGCACGCGAGGATGCCGACGAGCTGTTAGACCCACTCGCCGCACAAGAAACGATCACGCCCGTCGAGGAACAACCGCACGAGGTGGGGCGGCGGGAGCAGGCCAAGCGGTTGCGGAAGCGCAGTGGTCGAACAAAGCGATCGCCCGCGAGCTGGGCGTGCACCCCTCAACCGTGGGCCGCTGGCTCACATCGGCCACCGATGAACCACACCCCGGCGACGGGGATGAGAAGAAGGAGAACCCATCATGAGTACCGATCCCCACAACGACTCAGACATGGCGCGACGGCAGTCGCCACCTGAACGAGAGCTGGTAACACCGCCGGTCGAAGCGGTGAAGGTGCCCGAGGCTGTGCAGGAGTCCGACGTTGACCGTCGCCGGAAGCTCCTCGAGATCGACACCGCCGACAAAGCACTCGACACCGAGGTCGCGGAGAGCGACGTTGCGGAGAAGTCGAAGCTGACCCAGGCACGAGGCGTGGAGTGGGTACGCCCGACCGATCTGATGGCGCGCCACTCCAGCGCCCTCGCCGGGCGCGGCCTCGACCTGCACACGCGCCTCGATGCCGAGCTGCGCGGCAAGATCGCCGCCGCGCGAACTGCGCTCGGGCAGCAGGCGCGGCGGCTCTCACCGCTGTCGTCCTTCGGGCGCGGCGCACGCCACGAAGCACCCACTCGGGCGGCGGTCGGAAAGGCATGAACGTGAGCCAGACCGACGCGACACACACCGTCACATGGATCAGGCAGTGCACCTGGCACCAAGGAGGAAACAGCGATGAAGAATCACACGCCTACTGGTGAGCCAGAAGACTTCACGACCAGCGAAGGGCTCCGTGCTCTCCTGCACCGGCTCCACGAGACCGGGCCGCACGCATGGGAGCACGACCCGATCGCCCGCGAGGTTATGGCCTACGCCGCCGACAAGTACGCGGCCCTCGCCCGCAAGCACGGCCTCGACCCGTGGGAAGCCGCCAGCGCGGCGTTCGACGTGATGCGAGCACGAGCAACCCGCACCGCCGATGACCCGTGGGGCGTCGTCACTCACGCGGTCAGGATCACCTGCATCGCGGAAGAACGCGGGCAGGGCCTGTTGTGCTCCACGCACCAGGCGCGCCGCCCACACGTCTCCGCATTCCACGATCCCGAGCGACTCTCCGACAGGGAGAACCCGCTCCCCGACTACCACCCGGCGTTCCACTACACCGACGCCGACCCCACCGAGGATGCTTCCCTTGGCGGCTCGGAGGAGGCGTGCACCTCGGCTGGCAGCGCGATGGAAGACGCGATCGCACTGTTCACGCTGCTGGGGTGGCCGCCGCACATCGCCCGCGCCGGGGTCGAACACGTCTGCCAGGCCCTCGCGCTCATCGGGAACCGGCGTAGCGCCTATGAAACGCTCCGCCGCGACAAGCACTCCCGCGCCCTCCTCGACATCAGCGCCGACGCATGGACAGCACTCCTGAAGGCGTTGCTCGGGCATCCGCACCCGTCCTATGCCGCCACGATTGCTGGCCGGGGTGTCCTGCTGCGGTTGCTGATAGGTGAACCGCTGCGGGTGTTGCTGCGCGATGACGACCTCGTGCTCATGATCGCGCTCGCGGCTCCATCTGATGGGAGTCGGTCGTGAGCGGACGCGGCGGCAGTATCGAGCTGGATCGGGCCGTGGACTCGATCATCGTCGGCGCACGGCACCGCACCGATCTGGGCGACCTCGACGACCTCGCCGCGTCAATTGCCCAGCATGGGCTGTTGCAGCCGTTGACCGTGACGCTCGACGGGATACTCGTGTGCGGGGCGCGCAGGCTCGCCGCGATCAAACAGCTCGGCTGGCGGACGGTCGGCGTGTGGGTGCGCTCAGGCATCTCCGACCAGCTCGGGCACCTCCTCGCGGAACAAGACGACGACAAGCTCCACAAGGCGCTCACTCCCGTCGAAGCCGCCGACCTTTACCAAGAAATCAAGACCCTCATGGCTGAGGATGCTGCTCGCCGTATGGGTGCGGGCCAGTTCTCTGACGAGTATCAGCCGAGGTGGAACGGCTCCGGAAAATTTCCGGAGCCGTTGGACACGCCCACCGGCGAGTCCCGTGAACAGGCGGCGTCGATGATTCCTGGTGCTCCGTCGTACAAGACGCTCGACAAGATCGCCTACCTGCGACAGATCGCAGACGACCTCGGCCAGCCTGCGGAGCTTCGGGCGCAGGCCACGCGCGAGGTCGAGCAGGTCAACGCGGGAGAGCCCGTCCATCCCGCCTATGCGCGCATTCGTGAAGCGGTCAAGCAAGCGCACTCGGATGACGCGGCCGATCTACAAGCGCTCGCCGCGGAAGCGGTCGTCCGCGCTCAACGTGGCAGCATCAAGGGCACGTCAGCAGCAGGGAAATCTACGGTGACGCTAGTGCCGGAGCGATGGTCGGTGCGCGCATTCGTGACGACGTGGAGCGAGCTGGAATCGTGGTGGCTGCACTTCGACGTGACGAGCCTTGCAGCGGCGCTCACCGACGAACAGGTCACGGCGTTCCTCGCCACTGTCGACGGCTCCAGCGAGTTCGCCGATGCGCTACGCGAGGCCTGGGATAGCAAGCCCGGTACGGTCGCGCGCGGGCATCTTCACGCACTCTGACCGCCGCATTGCCCGGCGGGTGTGCGGGTGCACCTGCCGGGTATGACCCCTCATCCTGATTCTCGTTCACGTCGGCGCTTGATCGCTCTGATCGCGACTGGCGTGATTCTTGTTGTTCTGGCCGGGTTTGGCATCTACGGCCTCCTCGCCGGCCCCGATCGCGATCACACGCCCACGCCGCCTGGCGAAACAGCCAGCCCCGCCCCGAGCGCCCCCAGAGAGTCGTGGACGCCCGGTCGTCCGCAGCTTCCCCCCGTGGTGCAGTCGCGTGATGCCGAGACCTTTGCCCGCAACGTGGCCGAAGCACTGTTCGCTTGGGACACCGGCTCGGGGTTCACGCCTCTCGATTACACCTCGGTGATCCTCGAAGTCGGTGATCCATCCGGGCAGGAACAGGCCGGGCTTGCGGGCGATATTGCCGCGTATCTGCCGACACAGGGTGCGTGGCTGCAGCTGCGCCAATATGCGACTCGGCAGTACCTCATGATCGACTCGATCACGATCCCCGAAGCCTGGGCAGATGCGGTCGCACGGGCGCAACCGGGCCAGCTCGCTCCGGGCACCGTCGCGTACACGATTGAAGGCACCCGACACCGTGACGGCATGTGGAACGACGACCCGCAGACCTCATCAATCGACGTCGCGTTCACCGTGTTCATCGTCTGCCCGCCTACCGGGAACGACCCCTGTTCGCTGTTGCGTCTCTCGCAGCTCGACAACCCGCTCCGATAGCGGAGGCGGACCATGCTGAAGAAAGCCGTTGCAGTCGTCGCCGCGATTCTCCTGTTGGGGCCGATGATGGGCTTGGTCGGGATCGCGCTCATCGCGAACCCCGCTGCGAACGCTCACTGCACCATCTCGGGCAACATCATGCTCGGTGAGATCCCCGACGAACTGACCGTGACGACCGCAGGCGGGGTGACGTTCACGCTCAACAAGAAGCAGCTCACGCACGCGGCAACCATCATCGAAACCGGAGCCGGGATCGACGGTGTAGGCGTCAACGGCATCCGGATCGCGCTCGTGGCTGCCCTCACCGAGAGCACCCTGCGCCAGCTCGCGAACACCGGCACCTACCCGGCGAGCGGCGACTATCCGAACGACGGCAACGGCTCCGACCACGACAGCCTGGGCCTGTTCCAGATGCGACCACAAGCGGGCTGGGGCACCGTAGCCGAGCTCATGGACACCACGTACCAAGCACGTGCATTCTTCGGTGGCCCCGACGGGCCGAACTATCCCAGTCCGCGCGGCCTCCTCGACATCCCTGGCTGGGAACAGCTCGACCCCGGCGAAGCCGCGCAAGCCGTCGAGGTCTCCGCCTACCCTGACCGCTATCAGGACTACCGGCCAGTCGCCGACAGCATCCTCGACGCGCTCACCAAGCCATCAAACGGCACCGGGGCTGGGAGCTCTGGATCGGAGATCACCGGCGAGACAGTGCCGGAGACCTCGGAGGTGGTGTTTCCGCTGCCGGAGGGAGCCTGGGTACAGACCGACGTATTCGGGCCGCGCACCGACCCGATCACTGGAGAGGCCGCGTTCCACTCCGGCATTGACCTCGGCGCGCCTGGCGGCACCGCGATCCTCGCCGCCGCCGATGGCGTCGTCACCGTCGCGGAGTTCTCCGGCGGGTACGGCGGCCTCATCGTCGTCGAGCACACCGTCGACGGGCAGACCGTCGCCACCGCGTACGGGCACATGTGGCAAGACGGCATCCACGTCACAGCAGGCGATCACGTCACCGCAGGCCAGCACATCGGTGACGTCGGTTCCAGCGGACGTTCGACCGGCAACCACCTGCACTTCGAAGTGCGACCCGGCGGCACGAACGGTGAAGCAATCGACCCGACGCCCTGGCTCACCGATCACGACGCGACAGACCTGCTTGAACCATCCGGATCTTCCCCCGACCAGTGCAGAGGTGCATGATGAACGTGTTTCCCGACTTCGGCGGACTCGACGGTGTCAGCGACATGAAGACCGTCATCGGCGCGCTCCTCACGATCGTGCTGATTGTGGCCGTCCTCATGCTCATCGTCTCCGCGATCATCTGGGCAATCTCAGCCTCCAGCGGTAACTACGGTGTCGCGAGCAAAGCCCGCACCGGAACCCTCGTCGCCCTCGGAGCTGCCGCCCTCGCAGGCTGCGCGGTCGCTTGGGTGAACTGGCTCATCAGCATCGGCGAACAACTCTAGATACCCGCGTCATGCGCCCGTCCTCGTCAAGAGGGCGGGCACTTTCGCATATCTGTGGCGCGGCGTGCACCTCGGGGATGACCTCGTTCATTGCCCGCTACCAGGCGGGCTTCCTCGTCAGGAGCCACATCGTGTTCGACCTCTTTTCTACTCTGTCCGTCCTTCCGGCCGTGCTGCCGATGGACATCAGCATCGACCCCAACGACAACGGGCTGCCCGGTATCGCGCAGCTGCGGACCATCGTCGGCGCGGTCATGACGGTCGGCCTGATCCTCAGCGTCCTCGCGCTCATCATCAGCGCGATCGTCTGGGGCTTCGGCGCGAACTCCTCGAACCCGCACCTCGCAGGTAGGGGCAAGATCGGCGTCCTCGTCAGCTGCGGGGCAGCGGTGATCTGCGGTGCTGCCGTGACGCTCGTGAACTTTTCCTGGGGCGTCGGCCAGCAGGTCTAACACCCACCCGTCAACCACCAATCTGAGGAGGTTCGTGATGGGAGTCTGCGATGTCCCGATCATCTCCAACGTCTGCGATGTCGCGGGCGAAGCAGCCGCGACACTCGTCGCGGCCCCCTTCAACTGGCTCGCGTCAGCGATGGGCGAAGCAGCCGGATGGCTGATCGAGACCATGTGGACGGTCTTCGACTCGACCACGCTCGTCGACCTCACCGGGACCGGGTTCATCTCGGTCTACAACCTGCTGTTTGGCGTCGCGGTCTTCATCGTGCTGATCTTCTTCTGCTTCCAGCTCATCCTCGGCCTGGTCAGACGCGACCCCACCGCACTATCGAGAGCCGCGCTCGGGGCCGGGAAATCGATCCTCGGATCGTTCCTGGTCATCACGCTGACCGGGCTCGCGCTCGAGATCGTCGATCAACTGTGCATCGGGATCGTGCAAGCAGCGGGTGAGACGACCGGAACGATGGGCATCAAGATCGCCCTGCTCGCCGCCGGTCTGACCGCGATCAACATTGCCGCACCGGGTGTCGGGGCGATCGTCACGATCTTCCTCGCAGGCTTGATGATCGCCGCCGTCGCGATCGTGTGGTTCAGCCTCCTCATCCGAAAGACACTGCTGCTCGTCGCGGTCATACTCGCCCCGATCGCACTGTCTGGTGCCGCGTGGGACGTAGCCCGTTCCTGGTTCGGGAAGTGGGCGGCATTCGTCCTGGCACTGATCCTGTCCAAGCTCGTGCTCGTTGTCGTGTTCCTCATCGCGATCACGCAGATCGCGACACCGATCGAGCTGGATCTCACCGCGATCACCGAGCCGATCGTCGGCATCGTGCTGCTGTTCATCGCCGCGTTCGCGCCCTACATGGTCTACCGCTTCATCAGCTTCCTGGGCTTCGACATGTATCACGCAATGGGCAGCGAACAGGAAGCCAAGGCCGCAATGAACCGCCCCGTCCCGACCGCCTCGAAGCCATCCGGCGACGGGCCGAAGAAAGTCCTCGACGGCGGAGACTCCGGCGGTGGAAGCTGCGACGCGCCAAAGCCACCGCCATCAAGCGGAGCCCCGGCGAGTGCGAGCGCGGGTGCTGGAGCCGGAGGAGCAGGGGCAGGCGGCGCTGGAGCGGGTGCCGGGGCTGGTACAGGTGCGGTTGCCGCAGGCCCAGCTGCCGCCGTCATTGTCGGGGCGGAAGTCGTGCAGGCCGCTGGAACCGCTGGCCCGGCTCTTGGCGGGGCAATCGGAACCCAAGCCGAAACCGCAGCAGGTGGCGCGGATCAGCCGAATGACCCCGGTTCGTCGACGCCGCCACCGTCCGTCCCGACTCCGAACCAACCCGCCGATCCGGCACCGCCCGCGCCGAACCCGCAGCCACCTGCTCCGGGGCCAGTGCCGAAATCCCCGCCGCCGAATGTTCCACCGATGCCGAAGCCAAGAAAGGAGTAAGCCATGAGCAACAGCACACGAGACAGCCAAGACGCATCCGGCGGCCTGGCCCCGGTGAAGTTCTCCCGTCTCACGAGGCGCGGCGTCCTGCTCGGACTCTCCGCTGCACAGTTGGTCACGCTCGGCGTAGGGGGTGCTTCGCTGGTGTTCGCGTTCTACGCGGGCGGCGGCATCCTCGTCGCTTACACCGCGCCGATCTGGGTGATGAGCGCGATCCTCACCTGGGTGTCGATCGGTGGGCGAAAGATGGTCGAGTGGGTGCCGATCGCGGTCAAGTGGTTGTGGCGCAGCACCGGCAAGCAGTTGATCTACCGGCGCAAGGTCGTCAAGCCTCGCCCTGAAGGGACGCTCGCGCTGCCGGGCGACATGTCTAGCCTGCGCGAGTACACCGACCCGACTACCGAGGCGGGCATGATCCACGATCCCTACGCGGGCACGCTCACTGCCGTCTGCGAGGTCACGCACCCGGCATTCGTACTCCTCGACCCGTCCGAGCAGGAACGTCGCGTCACGTCGTGGGGGCGCGTGCTGGCGACCGTTTGCCGCTCCGGTCGCGTTGCAACTCTGCAAGTCCTCGAACGCACGCTGCCTGACTCGGGAACGGGGCTTGCCGAATGGTGGGCCGAGCACGGCACCGCTGACGGGTCATGGGCCGCGAACACCTACGCGGAGCTGATCGAACGGGCAGGCCCTGCCGGAGAACGCCACGCGACCACGCTCAGCCTGTCGCTGGACATGCACGCCGCCGCGCGACAGATCCGCACGGCAGGCGGCGGCATTCGTGGGGCTGCAGCGGTGCTCCGGCAGGAGATGTCGACGCTGACTGCCGCGCTGCGTTCGGCAGACCTCGCACCGAAGCACTGGCTCTCGTGCGGGCAGATCGCCGTGATCCTCCGCTCGGCCTATGACCCGGCGGTCGCGGCGACACTGGAGCGTCACGGCGAAATTGGCCAGTCGCTCGCGACGGCTGGCCCGGTGTCGGTGAACGAGTCGTGGTCGCGGCTGCGCACGGACTCCGCATATCACGCGGTGCTGTGGGTGTCGGAGTGGCCGCGCTCGCTGGTCTATCCGGGGTTCCTCGCCCCGGTGCTGCTGTCGACGGGTATCCAACGGTCGTTCTCGCTGCTGTGCACGCCGATGCGGTCGGATCAGGCCGCCCGCGACATCCGCAAGAAGAAGGTCGAATACATCTCGGATCAGGCGCAGCGGCAACGCATCGGGCAGGTCGAGGACGCGTCGCAGAGCGCGGAGTTCCGTGACGTGCTTCAGCAGGAAGCTGACCTCACCGCAGGTCACGGCGTGCTCCGCTACACCGGCCTCATATCGGTGTCTGCCGAGACCGTCGAAGAGCTCGACGCGGCGGTCTCCGGGATCGAACAGGCCGCGATCCAAGCGTCCTGCGAGACCCGGCTCCTGGTCGGGCAACAGGCCGTCGCGTTCACGGCGGCAGCGCTCCCGCTGGGTCGTCGCGTCTGAACTCGCAGCTGCCTGCCGCCACCAACTCCTCACTTTTGAAAGGGCACGATCATGCCGACGTTCTACGATCCCGAAGCCGATGCCGCTGAAGCCAGGGAAGCGATACGCGGTCTCGCGCACGCCTCCCGGCAGATCGACCATCCCGACGCCCTCTACGGTCTCGTCTGGGAAATGCTGGGGGCGACGCGCAACCTCGAACAGGTGTTGAACCAGCTCGCCCGCAACACCCTCGCTCATCAGCAGCGCGCCTCCACCGACCGTGGCGATGACAAGATCGGGCATGCCGATGCGTGGGCCGCCGCCGACTTCCTCGCAACCGCTGCACGCGAAGTCGGGCAGGCCGAAGCCGCCCTCGATCAGGCATCCGGGCTCCTCGGGCGCATCGCCTGGCAGAAGACCCCGCCGCAGGTAGCCGAGACGATCGAACGCGCGCCGCACGCGCTCGATGAACGGCAGGCGCAGGCGAAGTCGCGGAGCTGGTTCGAGCATCCGGGCATCGCCGCAGTCAAGCGCGAACGGGGGCTCGGGCGGTGAACAGTGAAGACACCGAGCGGCTGCATACGAGCGTGCTCGTCGCCCCGGCGAAAGAACGACGTCGGGCACGCAAGCAGCGCCACGAAGCCGCCGTCAAACTCCAGGTAGAGAAGCACGCACGCGAGAAAGCCGAGCAGGTCGCGAAGGCTGAAGCGGAGCGTGCCGAGCGACGCGCGACCATCTACCTGCCGCGTGCCGGAGAACCGGGGGCCGTCGCGTTGCGGACGCCGGGCAAGTTCCGACTTCCGCGCCATCAGGACACGTCCGCAGCTCTTGCGGGCGCGTTCCCGTTTCTCGCCGAAGGCGGCCTCGGCTCCGAAGGCGTCTTCATCGGGCAAGACCTATACTCGGGCGGTTCATTCGTCTACGACCCGTGGGAGCTGTACCGGCGCGGGATCATCACCGCTCCGAATCTGGTACTAGCGGGCATCGTCGGCAGCGGCAAGTCCGCCCTCGCCAAGAGTCTCTACACGAGGTCGATTCCGTTCGGGCGGCGCGTCTACGTTCCCGGCGACCCGAAAGGCGAGCACACGGAAGTCGCGCGTGCTGTCGGTGGGCGGGCGATCGTGCTCGGGCACGGCTTGAACACGCGCCTGAACCCGCTCGATGAGGGCTACCGGCCCGACGGTCTCAGCGATGAGGAATGGGCCAGCACCGTCGCCTCACGTCGCCGCGACCTCATCGGCGCACTCACCGAGACCGTGCTCGCACGCACACTCACCCCGCTCGAACACACCGCGATCGACACAGCACTCACCGCGACAGTGCGGGAAAACAGCGTGCCGATCCTACCGATGATCGTCGATCGCATCCTCGAGCCCCGCGACGATACAGACGGACGTCTCGCGGAAGACGGCAGACTCGTCGGCCACGCGCTGCGCCGCCTCGTCAAAGGCGACCTGAGCGGCCTGTTCGACGGGCCGTCGACGGTCGTGTTCGATCCGACACTCCCGATGATCAGCCTCGACCTGTCCCGCGTCACCGAGAACTCGACGTTGATCTCCGTGCTCATGACGTGCTCGTCCGCGTGGATGGAGGCCGCGTTGCTCGACCCGAACGGCGGGCAGCGGTGGGTGATCTACGACGAAGCCTGGCGGCTCATGAGCCACCCCGCCTTGCTCAAGCGAATGGATGCACACTGGCGTCTCGCTCGCGCCTACGGCATCGCAAACATGCTCATCTTCCACAAGCTCACCGACCTAGAAAACGTTGGTGATGCCGGTTCTGCGATGCGGTCACTGGCGAACTCGCTACTCGCGAATGCAGAGACACGCATCATCTACCGGCAGGAGTCCGACCAGCTCGGCGCGACCTCCGCCGCGCTCGGCCTCACCAGCACCGAGCGCAAGCTTCTCCCGAGCCTCGGTATTGGACAGGGCTTGTGGCGGATCAAGGAGCGCAGCTTCGTCACACAACATCAATTGCACCCCGCTGAGCTCGAACTCTTCGACACGAGCTCCAGGGCCAGTGGTCTGGCCTCGGGCGGTGCGTGATGAGTCAGGACGGGATCGACCGCGACCGGCACACGCAGGCGATGCTGCTGCTCGATGACGGGCTGCGGCGGATCGCGGATCAGCACAAGAACAGCGTCGACTTTGAGTACGAAGACCCGCTCACATTCGGTGGCGGGCACTTCGTGTTCTACCCCGAAGGCAGCAACTCGGCACGGTTCGCAATTGAGGAACAGTACGAGGGCACCGACTGGAGCGACGAAGACCGCCTCCCAACCTCATGGACATGGCGGGCAGAACGCATCGTCAGACACCCGGACGGCTCCCACTACTGGGGCACCGAGCGCGAAGGCGAGACGAAGATCGAGGATCTCCCGAACCTACTCGTCGAAGTCGACCGCTGGGTGAGGAAGACCGAGAACCGGGCCACGCAGTCCGCCCAGTTCGGTGCGCCAGCGCGCAGGCAGGAGCCTCCCGCGCCGCGTCTCTAGGCATCGTTCGCGCACCTGGCGGGCATGAGAAAACGCCCCGACTCTTTGCCCGTGTCGATGCCGCTGATCTGCCTGAACGTGCAGACGGACGGCACGATGACCGTCACCGTCGACGGCGAACCCCTCGGCCCGCCACCCGGAGAACAGGTGTGGCGGCGCGCAGGGTTCGCTCGCGTCATCGACCAGATCACCGGGCAACGGATGACCCCCGTCCGCGTCGAAGTCACCGAAGCCGATGGCAACACCTTCACCGAGATCGTCGCCCCCAGCCGCCGCACCCCGGCACGCGTACCGGAAGTGCATCCCGCTCCAGTACCGGCGGTGAAGACGGTTCCGGTGCTGGTCGAAGTCAACGGCGACAGGTTCATCTCGGGCGAGGATGTCGCGGTCGCGATCATCGTCGCTCACACCGATGCCGCCCCTGGCGGGCAGGCACGGGCGCTACTTGACGCGGCACAGATTCCGGCGGCGGAGACCGGCGAGGTCGCACTAATCGGTCGTATCTCGGGGTCATTCGTGATTCGGAGACTGTCGTGAGCGGCACGGCACCGGGCAGGCAGACCGGCGGCTACGGTGACGAGCTGACGAACTGGCTCATGATCGGGCTGGTCGCCCTATTCGGGTTCGCCCTGATCCTGCGCGCGGCAGGATCGATCACCGCATTCCTCACCGGCACACCGCAGCCCGATGCCGGAGCCATCACAGGCATCGGTGTGCTCCTGCATCCCGGCGACCCGGCAACGGCACTCGACGCCAAAGGACTGAACCCGGTCGTCTACTGGATCGTCACCGGGGTCCTCCTTGGCGGGCTTGTGACCGGGCTGGGGCGGGCATGGACGAAGTGGCGTCGCCATTCACGCAAGGTCGAGACCGACCCACACCGCCTCGCCGGAGCCGCGATCCGGCACGAAGTCGTCGAAACGGCGTCAGCGAAAGCGCTGCTGAAGCGGGCCGGGAACCTGCGCCCGTCGCTGGATGAGCCACAGCCGGCCGATGTCGGCTACCTGATCGGCACCTCGCGCGGCATCGGCGTCTGGGCCTCGGTCGAAGACTCGATCCTGCTGATCGGCCCGCCACGCTCGGGCAAGGGCCTGCACATTGTGATCCCGGCGATCCTCGACGCGCCGGGCGCGGTCGTGACGACCTCAACTCGTCCCGACAACCTCACCGCGACCCTACGCGCCAGGCAGCGGATCGGGCCGGTCGCCGTGTTCGACCCGCAGCACCTGGCCGAGGGCATCCCGGCAGGGCTCAGGTGGTCGCCGATCCGGGGGTGCGAAGACCCGCTGACGGCGATGATCCGCGCCACCGGCCTCGCCTCTGCCACCGGCCTCAGCTCCGGCGGGGTCGAGGGTGGCGGCTTCTGGGAGGGCAAGACCCGCACCGCCTTGCAAGCGCTGCTGCACGCGGCGGCGCTGGACCGCCGCACGCCCGCCGAGCTGTTCCGGTGGACGCTCGACCCGACCGCCGCAAGCGATGCCGTCACGATCCTCACAAACAGTCCGCAGGCCGCTGAAGGGTGGGCGGACTCGTTACAGTCGATGATCGAGGCCGACCCTCGCACGAGAGATTCGATCTGGCAGGGCGTGAGCCTGTCGCTTTCGGCGCTCGCTGACCCGCGCGTGCTCGATGCCGTATCCCCTGGGCCGGGTGAAGACTTCGACCCCGAACAGTTCCTCATGAAGCGCGGCACCCTGTTTCTGTTGGCGACAGGTGCTGGTGCGGGTGCGTCTGCGCCGTTGGTGGCGGCGTTCGTGGAAGACCTCATCGAGACTGCACGGCGGCTCGCCGCACGCTCGCCGGGCGCGCGGCTTGACCCGCCGATGCTGCTCGCGCTTGATGAGATCGCGAACCTCGCCCCGTTGCCGTCGTTGCCGGTACTGATGGCTGAGGGTGGCGGTACGGGGATCACGACGTTGCCGGTGTTGCAGTCGCTCGCGCAGGCGCGGGATCGGTGGAACGAGAACCAAGCGAACGCGATCTGGGATGCGTCGATCACGAAGATCGTCCTCGGTGGTGCGTCGAACAGTCGCGACCTGCAAGACCTCAGCGCCCTGATCGGTGAGCGGGATGAGTTCACCGACTCGGTGACGCTCGGCGATCACGGCACCCGCTCGAACCAGCGCTCGATCCGGCGCGTGCCGATCCTGCCGCCCGACCGGATAAGGACGCTCCCGTTCGGCACCGCCGTGACGCTTCTACGTACGGCCCCGCCGATCGTCACCGATCTGCGCGCCTGGCCGACCCGCGCCGATGCTGCCCGGTTGAAGAGCGATCGTGCCGAGATCGAGGGCCTGTTGGAGCGAGGCAGTCGTGCGGTGTGAGCGCACCTTGGCTGGTGGCCCGCACGGTGTCGTGCGGGCCACTTCCGCGCGCATGACGAAGTGCTGGGGTGATTCAGATGGCCAGGCGTAGCCGCCGCAAGCCTCCTCCGGGGCAGCTCGAGTTCGATCTGTGGGGGCTTTCAGAGTCCACCGCTGACGAGACCATCACGAATGTTGCCGAGAACGCGGTGACCGAACCGGAGGGAGAAGACCGTGAATCAGTACGGGCGCAGAATGATGCGGGCGTGGAGCCAGCGGGCCCCGGAACGGGTGGCGCAGATGGAGAACCCGGACGCGTTCTTCACCCAGTTGGGGCAGGAAGTCGAGGGGCAGATCCTGTCACTGTCGGCTCAGCTGGAAGCGAACTCGGCGGGGATGCTGGCGACGGGGAGCTTTTCGGAGGAGACTTACTTACAGGACGTCGCACGTCGGATGACGGCGCGGCGGATCGCAGAGGAGGTCGTGATGAATCAGCTCGCCTGGATCAGCGACCCGGCCCTGCCGTTGGACGAAGCCCGCGAGGAGTGGAACCAGACCAGTCCCTCGATCGAGAATCTGATCCGCTGGGCCGAACGGATGCAGGACGCACCCGACCTGATGCCCTCGACGGCAGACCTGGAGCAGAAGGCCAAGGACTGGGCCGTGCCGGTGGAGTTTCTGGAGGGCATGGTGCAGGCGGAGATTCCGCGCGCCTACCTGAACGAGCACCAGGCGATGCTCGACGAAGCAGCAACGATCCGCTTCCTCCGCGAACTCCACTAACCCCGGCCACACTGCCGGAGCCGATCCGTTCGGAGCCGTTGACGGCGTTCGTGCCGTCGAACCGTGACGACCTCGCACCATCTGGTGCGAAGGCTCGCTTCCAGGCGAACGTCGCCGCGATCGAGACGGCCCGCCGCATCGAAGCAGAAGGTCGGACGGCGACGGCGGATGAGCAGCGAGTCCTGGCGCGCTGGTCGAGCTGGGGCGCAGTTCCCGATGTATTCGACACGTCCAAGGAGCATTGCGCGGTCGAGCGTGAGCAACTGCGCGGGCTGTTGCCGACTGATGAGTGGCAGGCGGCTGAGCGCACGACGACCAACGCGCACTACACCGACCCGCTGATCGCGTCTCAGATGTGGCGCACCGTGCAGGCGCTCGGCTTCGACGGTGGCCGCGTGCTGGAACCGGGCAGCGGCCTGGGCACGTTCATCGGCCTCGCCCCCGCCACGGCACAGATGACGGGTGTGGAGCTGGACCCGGTGACGGCGATGATCAGCCGCGCCCTCTACCCGCGCGCTGAGGTGCGGAGCGAGTCGTTCGCCGATACGCGCCTGCCAGAAGGGTCGTTCGACCTAGCCATCGGGAACGTGCCGTTCTCGAACGTGGTGCTGCATGACCCTGTGCACAACGGCACGAAGCAGTCGATGCACAACCACTTCATCCTCAAGAGCCTGCGGCTCATCAGGCCTGGCGGGATGCTCGCGGTGCTGACCTCGCAGTACACGATGGACGCGCAGAACCCCGGCGCACGCCGCGAAATGGGACTCCTCGCTGACCTCGTGGGCGCAGTCCGCCTGCCCGCCGGGGCGCACCGCCGGATAGCGGGCACCGACGTGGTGACCGATCTGCTGATCCTGCGCCGCCGCGCCGACGGCGAACCCCCGGCGGACGATCTGTGGGAGACAGTCACCCCGATCGGGATCGACGGGCAGATGGCGAAGATCAACACCTACTTCGATGTGCATCCCGAGCATGTGCTCGGCGCGCTCGACGTCCGCCAAGACATGTACGGGCAGCCATCCCTCACCGTCGACGGAAACCTTGATGAGCTTCATCTGGAGCTCGCGGGCTCGCTCGACCAGATCACGTTCCGCGCCCGCCGCTTCGGACAAACCTTCACGCCACCTGACCCGACCGTGCCGGCGCGGCAGGCGGCGCGGGTGCCCGCGCCGCCTGAGCTGTGGGCCGGGAGCATCGTCCAGTCCGGGCGCGAGTTCGGCACCGTCGCAGAAGGCACCGTCGAACCCCTCGTCGTGCCAAAGACAGCACAGGTGGAGCTGCGTGCCCTGCTGCGGCTGCGGGATCAGGCGACACGGTTGCTGAGCCTGGAGGCGGCGACCGTGGACGACACTGACGAAATCACCAGTATGCGTGCCGAGCTGCACCGCGACTACCGGAAGTACGTCGGCAAGTACGGGCCACTGAACCGGTACACGCTGCGCCGCACCGGTCGCACCAACGAGCAGGGCGAGGAGACCTTCGCGCGGATCATGCCGACGCCGATCAGGTTGCTGCGTTCCGACCCGTTCGGGGCGCTCGTGCTCGCCCTGGAACAATTCGACGACGCCGACCAGACCGCGACGCCTGCGGCGATCATGACCCGCCGCGTCGTCACCCCACGCGCCGAAGTGCAGGGCGTGGATACTCCGGCGGATGCGGTCGCGGTGAGCTTGGATCGCACCGGCAGCATCGACCTGCCGCTGATCGCCGACATGCTCGGCATGGACGAACCTGAAGCCCGCACTGCGCTCACCGGCCTCGTGTTCACCGACCCCCTGACCGATGACCTCATCCACGCCCCGGCGTATCTCTCCGGGGACGTGCGGGTGAAGCTCGACGCCGCGAAAGAGCGCGCCGCCACTGACCCGGAGTTCCAGTCGAACGTCGACGCGCTCACCGAGGTTGTCCCGGCGGCGCTGGGGGTGGGAGACATTACGGCGAAGCTCGGCGCGGTGTGGATCGACCCGGCCACGCACGCGCAGTTCTTGAACGAGCTGCTGCGCACCCGTGACGTGCAGGTCGAAAACCCGCTGCCGGGCATGTGGGAAGTGCGCGGCGGCAGACAGGGGCTGCTGGCGACGAGCGAGTGGGGCACCGACCGCCGCCCTGCCCCCGACATCGCGCAGGCGATCATGGAGCAGCGCGCCCTCCTCGTCTACGACGAGATCGAGGATGCCGAGGGGAAGAAACGACGGGTGCTGAACCCGTTGGAGACGACCGCCGCGCAGGAGAAGGCAGACAGCCTGCAGGAGCGGTTCGCGGAGTGGGTGTTTGAAGACCCCGAACGTGCCGAGCGGCTGGTGGCCGAGTACAATCGGCGCTTCAACTCGATCGTGCTGCGGGATTACACCGGGGCAGGCGAATACCTGAGCCTGCCGGGACTGGCGGAGAACTTCACCCCGCGCCCACACCAACGCTCAGCGGTCGCCCGGATGATCGCCGAACCCGCTGCCGGTCTCTTCCATGAAGTCGGTGCCGGGAAGACGGCGGAAATGATCATGGGCGTGATGGAGATGCGTCGGATGGGGCTCGTCTCAAAGCCCGTCCTGGTCGTTCCGAATCACATGCTCGAACAGTTCGGGCGCGAGTGGTTGCAGATCTACCCGCGGGCGCGCGTGCTCGCAGCGTCCAGCAAAGACCTCACCGCCGACAAGCGGCGGCTGTTCGTCGCGCGTGCGTCGGCGAATGACTGGGATGGCGTGCTGATGACGCAGGGCGCGTTCGAGAAGATTCCGCTGCGCGCCGAAACTCAACAGGACTACGTCCGCGCGCAGGTCGATGAGATGCGTGCCGTGCTCGACACCGCGACCGCCGAGAACCAGATGAGCGTCAAGCGCATCCAGCGCAAGCTCCTCCAGCTGGAGAACAAGGTCAAAGAACGCATCGATAGTGGCCGCGACGCAGGAGTGTGCTTTGAGGACACCGGCATCGACTATGTGGTCGTCGATGAGATGCACATGTACAAGAACCTGTCAACGGACTCGAACATTCAAGACGCCTCGATCGAGGGATCGAACCGGGCCAGCGACCTGCACATGAAGCTCGAATACCTCCGCACCCAGGGCCGCGAACGTGTCGTGACCGGCGCGACCGCGACCCCGATCTCCAACAGCGTGACCGAGGCGTATGTGATGCAGCGCTACCTGCGCCCCGACCTGCTCGAATCGGCAGGTATCTCCGCGTTCGATGCATGGGCGGCGACGTTCGGGCAGACGGTCACGCAGATGGAGATGGCCCCGGCCGGGAACAACACGTTCCGCATGAAGACCCGGTTCGCGAAGTTCTCCAACGTGCCCGAAATGCTCAAACTCTGGGCCGTGTTCGCGGACGTGAAAACCGCCGACGACCTCGACCTCCCCACCCCCGATATCGCCGAGCGGGAGGACGGGTCGCGGGCGGCGCGCACGGTGCCGGTGCAGCCGACCGTGGAGTTGGAGCACTTCATCGAAACGCTCGGGCAGCGCGCCGACAAGGTGGCCTCACGGTCGGTGTCGCCGGATCAGGACAATATGCTCGCCATCTCCACCGACGGCAGGAAAGGCGCGCTCGATATTCGGATGGTCGCGCCCGGTTCACCGTCCGGGCCGACGAAAGTCGATATGGCGGCGGACACGATCTACCGGGTCTGGGAGCAGACGCGCGACAACACCTATATCGACACGATCAGTGGCGGGCCGTCTCAGGTGAGGGGTGCGTTGCAGCTGGTGTTCTCCGACATCGGCACCCCGAACGCGAGCAGGTGGAATGCCTACGACGAACTGCGGGAGCAGCTCGTGAAGCGCGGGATGCCTGCCGAGTCGATCCGGTTCATGCACGAAGCGAAGACCGATGTGGAAAAGGGCCGGCTGTTCTCCGCCGCACGCTCCGGGCACGTCGCCGTGCTCATGGGATCGACCGGGAAGATGGGCGTGGGCACCAACGTCCAGGCCAGGGCGGTCGCGCTCTACCACCTGGACTGTCCGTGGCGGCCCAGCGATATTGCCCAGCGGGAGGGGCGCATCCTGCGGCAAGGGAACCAGAACCCGGAGATCGCGATCGTCCGGTTCGTCACCGAGCGCTCCTTCGACGCGTACATGTGGCAGGGCGTGGAGCGGAAGGCGACGTTCATCGCGCAGATCATGCGCGGCAGGCTCGATTCCCGAGAGATAGAAGAAATCGACTCGTCCGCGCTGTCAGCGGCGGAAGCGAAAGCGATCAGTTCCGGCAACCCGCTGCTGTTGGAACACTCGACCGTCAACAGCGAAGTCACCCGGCTTCGCCGGTTGGAGCGAGCACACCAGCGCAACGAGACGATGCTGCACCACGTCCGCGACCGCGCGAACGACGACATTCGCCGCATCACCACCGACATCGACGGGCTGGAAGCGGCAGTCCCGCGCATCCGCGATACGTCCGGTGACCTGTTCCGCATCGAGCTGCGCGGCACCCAGTTCATCTCGCGCGTGGATGCCGCGCATGCGCTCGCGCAGTGGGCGCACGACTCCGACCTGAAATGGGCACCGCGCTACGCGACCCATGACTACGGCACCGTCGGCACCATCAGCGGCTTCGAATTCACCGTCGACGTGACTCCCGCGCCCGGGCAAGACCCCATGGTGCGTGTCCGACTCGCGGGCGTTCCCCGCAGCGGCTTCACGCTCAGCCGTGATCTGTTCCTCGAAGGCGGCATCGGCCTGATCCAGCGCATCGAGAACCGTGTCTCCGGCATCCCCGTTCTCCTCGAGCAGGCCCGCGCCGACCTCACCGATGCCGAGCAAGCACGCTCCGATGCGGATCAGCGCATCGGTCAGCCGTTCCGTCACGCACAGGTACTCACCGCGGCCGAGCAGGATCTCGCCCGGATCGAGACGCAGCTCGCCGCGATGCAAGAAGACATCGACGCGGAGCATCAGGCCGAGCCGGAACCGGAACCTGTCGGCGCGGGGCGCGTGCTGAGCGTCGAGGACGTGCGCTCGCACCAGCCCGCGATGGGCGTCTGCGCGAGCACCGAGAGGGCACCGTCTGAGATGTCGTCGCCAGGATCGCCCTCGGGGTTCACACCACCGTCACCGCGATTGTAGGCCGGGGCAAAGCGAGCACCTGTCGGGCAGCCGTGGCTCTCGCCGCGCGCAGTCCAAGTTCAAAGGAGGCGTCATGTCCATGAAGACAGATCAATCCGTCAACGGGTTCATCGCAACCGATCCGCAGCTCACCCATGGGCCGAACGGTATTCCCCGGTTTTATGCGCGCGTTGGCATCGAGCATTTCCGTCGTGAAGAAGACGGAACGTTTACCCAGCTCGATCCGACCTTCCACAACCTCGTCGCGTACCGCAAGACCGCCGAGCACGCGATGGAGAAGTTCGAGCGGGGTGACCGATTCCTCGCCGCCGGATACGTCCGTGAGTACACCTTCGAGCGCGAAGGCCAGCATGTCGAAGGTGAGGAGTTCGTCGCGAGCAAGATCGGCCACGACGCAGCCCGTTCCACATACACGGTCGATCGCACACCTCGACAAGAGGCTGCCGCGCGTGACGCGGCAGGGGTAACCCGTGAACAGGGGTTCGACCCGCCTGAGCGTCCCGCATATGAGCAGCGCCCCGCCGCCATCGGACAGTGAGACGCGCATGAGCACCGACGATGAGCAGCGCGACGACGCGGGCGTTGTGCCCGACTTTGATGAGCCGGAACCAGAACTGCCGCGCATGGCACCGCCGATGCTGGACGAACCGCCAGGCCCGGTGAACTGGAACCTCCTGACCGCTGACGAGGCCGAATCGCACTGGCTCGAACTGAACCAATGGGTCAACTGGCTCCGGCACACCTACGGGCTCCCGTCGTCGGTCGTGCCCCCGATATGGCACCGGCACTCCGAGCTGGTGTGGGAGCTGTCGGCGCTGCACACGCATTGGCTCTGTGCCTTCGACCCCGCACAAAACGGTTCCGCACCGATCGGCTGGCATCGCGACTTCGCCGACACCCGACAGCGGCTGCGCGATTGGGTCGCTGCTTCCGGCACGCGCCTCGACCGTGACCGCCCGACCCGGCAGACCTCCTGGCCGGGCGAAGAGCCCGCCGACCCGATTGAGGAGACCGTGATCACGCACCGGGACGAGGACTTCGTGCGGTTCGTGATCGACGACGTAGAACGCCGCCGTCAGGCCGAGACGGACTTCTACGCGAATCTCAACCCGGAGACCGGCGAGGTCACCTGAAAAGGCCGTCCTTCAAGCGTGTGGGGACGCGGCTATCGAGCCGCGTCCCCACACGCTTGTGTTCAGAAGCCGATCGAAGGATGGTCGTGTCGCGCTGTGTCGGGACGCTTCAGTTCAATCGGCAGCGTGACTTGGCTGCGTCGGGGCCGCTCAGAGTGGTCAAGGTCCCGCGTCGGGTGACCGAGCGCGGTCGACGAAAGATCGTAGCCGCCCCACGGCGAGAAGCCCGGAACATGCCGGGTGCCGTACTTCTGGCGTTCGGTGATGATAGGCGCGCCCGGCACTTGCATATGTTGCGGATAGTGCTCAGCGATCCAAGCACGAGCGAGCTTGGTCAGCCCCTTCTCGTTGCGGACGCGGATCTCAGCGGGTACGACGGGTAGCTCACGCCAACCGGACCGTGCGTGATCGTGCCACGCTTCGACCGCCAGGTTCTCGTGCCCCGCGATGATATGCCACTCGCACGGTTCGCAGACGACCAGCCTGAGCAGTTCGCCAGGCCCCTCTGCTTCACGGCTCGGTCGCACGTCGGCGTCGAAAGAGGCTGCTACATGATCGCCGAGTTCTGTTTCCCCGGTGGTAATGCTGCGGTGCCACATTTGACTGCGCGGATGCGATCCCACGTGCCCGTTGAGGAAGCACCAGTGTTCGAACGCTTCGTCAAGCATCACGGGTGGGTAGTAGTCCATCGTGAAATGCAGCGGCGCTCCAGACCATTCCCCTAGCTTGCTGCGCGCTTCCTCGCGTTCCAGCTCGGCGAAGTCGAACGCGATCTGTCCGTCCAACGGGTTGAGACATAGGTCGCCCCCTCTCAGCGGAGAGGTGCACGCTCTGAAAAGCACGGCTTCGATCGTGCGCCCTTCCGATGTTCGAATGGCAGGAGTACCCTGGTTGAAGAGACAACAGGAGATATAGCTTGAGCTACCGCCTTCGGGCAGGTGGTCGGTGCTCCAGAGGCTCCCTCCGGTCAGCGCCCTTTGTAAACGTGACGTTGCCTCGGCTCCTTGGAGGGCATGTCATGTTCCGTCTCATTCTCATCGTCGCGAGTTTCGTCCACGAGTGTCTGCGCCGATCCGCCCCGAGCAACATTCTGCTCAATCGTCTCCGCACTCGACGCGGGCTGAAGTGGGGCGGGCCTGCGATGCTAGTCGGCGCAGGCTACTTCGCACTGGCGTACTTGTGCACAACACTCATTGCCAATGGTGCGCCCGGCTGGCTCAATCTCATTGTGCTTCTGGGCACCTACAACGGCTTCCGCTTCGCGCTGATGGGGCCGGTCAGCCTCGCCAGGCTCATCGCAGTTCGATTCAGGGAGCATCGCGCCAGTCGCCTCGCAGCAGCTGATCCGGCTGCCTCTCCCCCGACTGCTCGTCGCACAACCGTAACAAGCACGAAGAGAAGAACGCCCTGCGTCTCACGACGCAGGGCGTTCTTCTCAGTCGAGCAGGTTATCGCTCGCTCTTGACCTATCTTGCGGTTGGCATCTCCACGAGCAGTTTGTCTCGAAGCTCATCAAGGTCAACGCGGATGAGCCTACCGAGTCGGTATCCATGCACGGTGCCGTCAGCGATGCGGCGGCGAAGGGTCTTTACCGACACCCCGTACTGCTCGGCGGCAACGGTCAATGACACCAACGATGTCACCGGGCTGTTGGGCCTATTCTGACTGGTCATGGCGATGCCTCCTGCGAAGTGACGAGTGATCACATCACAGGTACTCTTCCCCGTCCGGCAAGGCCGTCTCCGCTTTGTTCTTCGCCTCGGCGATCCTCTGAGCTACACGTTCACTCATCCGCTCTGCGAGTTCTCGATCACGGTTCATCGTGGCGTGCTGGTAGCGAAGCACGATCCGCATGTCCGAGTGGCCACCACGTCGCATGAGTTCAGCGAGTGTCGCACCTTCTTGAGCAAAGAGAGTCAGCCCGGTATGGCGGAGATCATGGAAGCGAAAGCGGAGCGGCAGGCCTGCAACGGCCTCTCGTGCGTCGCCCCAGATGTATCCCCACCGAGTGTTCGAGAGAGGCACGATCCCACGAACGCTGGTTGGAAGGATGGGAGCTTTCGCCTCCGGTTCGACGTAGGTGTCGAGATGCACTTTGAGTCGCTCAATCATGATGCTCGGGATGCTGACGGAGCGCTTACCTGCATCGCTCTTCAACAGCGTGTAGTCCCCGGTATTCGCGTTCAGCTGCCGTCGAACGTGCACGGTTGCGGATCCATCGTCGTGCCATTCGATGTCGCGACGTTGAAGCCCCAGGCACTCGGCGCGGCGCAGCTGGCACCAGGCCGCGAACATGACACCGATCGACCATTGGTCGGGCATCGCCTCATACAGTTCTTCAACCTGTTCGGGGCTGGCCACGTCCTCGTTGGGATCATGGTCGGCGTCATGTCGAACAGCGGGCTGCTTCGGGATCGAGATGTCTGGAGCAGCAGGGATGATGCCGTCTCGGACAGCTTGGCGCAGGATCATCATGAGTACGACGAGCACCGGCGTGGTGATGCCGTTGAACTTCGACCTCGGATTGAGCGGCGACGGAATCTGATCCAACCGATCGGTCATCTCGCGAATCCTCGCCTTGTCGATCTCGCGAATCGGCGTGTCTCCGAACTCAGGCATCAGGTAGCCGGTGAGCTTGCTCTTGTATGCCCGCACGGTGCCGACTGCTCGTTTCTTGCCGCTGCGGTTGGGCTGAGTACGGATCATCTCAATCCAGCTCTCGGAATACTCGTTGAAGCCGATCGACCTGGCTTCGTCTGCCTTTGCTTCTTCCCGGCGACGCGCTGCGAGTTGCGCGGGCGGCATCCACTGCCCGAGAGCGATCTTCGTCTGCACGCTGGCGAGCCAGGTGCGAGCGTCTGTCTTGGTGAGGAACGTGAGCGACTTGTCGTCGTCGGTGCGAGCGGGATGCATCTTGCCGTCCGGCCCTGGGTAGCGAGCTTGCCAGCGCCCGGAGGGGAGCTTTCGCAGCCTCCCCCATGCTTCGCGTTTGGCCGCGGATTGCTTCGTCTTCGGCGTGCTCATGATGCCCTCCCGTGGACTAGAACGACCGTCTGTGGGCCGTCGTGCCCCTCCGTGCCCCTCATGGGACAGAGCACCCAACTTCCGCGTGATTTCGCGGTTAACCGGCGCTTGTCTGCACCACGAGGGGCACGATGGGGCACGGCCTCGGGAGTGCGCGCGACGCGAATTTCGGTCGTTTCGCATCCCCTCGCCCGTCCCGTAGGTGAGCTCGTGCCCCCTGCGTGCCCTGTCGAATGGGTATTGGTGTTCATCTGCGTCCTCCTCTGTTCAGTGACAGAGAGCACAAAAAGAGGCCAGGACCTGGAGAAATCTGCAGGTCCTGGCCTCTCATCAGCCCTTTCGGGCTTTGCCTGAAATCTGGAGCTTAGAAGTCCCAGTCCTCGTCCTCGGTGGACTCCGCCTTGCCGATGACGTACGAGGATCCGGATCCTGAGAAGAAGTCGTGATTCTCGTCTGCGTTCGGGGACAGGGCCGAAAGGATGGCCGGGTTCACGTTCGTCACGGACGCCGGGAACATCGCCTCATAGCCGAGGTTCATCAGCGCCTTGTTGGCGTTGTAGTGCAGGAAGCGCTTGACGTCTTCGGTGAGCCCGACGCCGTCGTACAGGTCCTGCGTGTACTGCACCTCGTTGTCGTAGAGCTCGTACATCAGCGAGAACGTGTAGTCCTTGAGCTCGTCCTTGCGGGCCTGGTCGAGCGTCTCGAGCCCGCGCTGGTACTTGTAGCCGATGTAGTACCCGTGCACGGCCTCATCGCGGATGATGAGGCGGATCAGGTCGGCCGTGTTGGTGAGCTTGGCGCGCGAGGACCAGTGCATCGGCAGGTAGAAGCCCGAGTAGAAGAGGAACGACTCAAGCAGCGTCGAGGCGACCTTCCGCTTGAGGGGATCGTCGCCGTGGTAGTAGTCCATGACGATCTGCGCCTTCTTCTGCAGATTCTGGTTCTCCACCGACCAGCGGAACGCCTCGTCGATCTCCTTCGTCGAGCACAGCGTCGAGAAGATCGACGAATAGCTCTTCGCGTGCACCGACTCCATGAACGCGATGTTCGTGTAGACGGCCTCCTCGTGCGGCGTGAGCGCATCGGGGATGAGCGACACGGCGCCGACGGTGCCCTGGATGGTGTCCAGCAGCGTCAGGCCGGTGAACACGCGCATCGTGAGCGTCTGCTCCTCGGCGGTGAGCGTGTTCCACGACTGGATGTCGTTCGACAGCGGCACCTTCTCGGGCAGCCAGAAGTTGTTCACCAGGCGGTTCCAGACCTCGAGGTCCTTGTCGTCCTGGATCTTGTTCCAGTTGATCGCCTGCACGCGGTCGACCAGCTTGAGCGGTTCGGGAGTCATATCATTCCTTCAGAATAATACCTGATCAGAGAGTCAAAGCATGCACGAGACGCACTCAGCCATGTCCGTGCCCTCGAGCGCCATCTGACGCAGGCGGATGTAGTAGATCGTCTTGATGCCCTTGCGCCAGGCGTAGATCTGCGCCTTGTTGATGTCGCGGGTCGACGCGGTGTCCTTGAAGAACAGCGTCAGCGACAGGCCCTGGTCGACGTGCTGAGTGGCGGCGGCGTAGGTGTCGATGACCTTCTCGTAGCCGATCTCGTACGCGTCCTGGTAGTACTCCAGGTTGTCGTTCGTCATGAACGGCGCCGGGTAGTAGACGCGGCCGAGCTTGCCTTCCTTGCGGATCTCGATCTTCGACGCGATCGGGTGAATCGAGCTCGTCGAGTTGTTGATGTACGAGATGGATCCGGTCGGCGGCACCGCCTGCAGGTTCTGGTTGTAGATGCCGTGCTTCTGGATGGAGTCCTTCAGCTCGGCCCAGTCCTGCTGGGTCGGGATGTGCTTGCCCGTGAAGAGCTCCTTGACCTTCTCGGTCTCGGGCTCCCAGGCGCGCTCGAGGTACTTGTCGAAGAACTCACCCGACGCGTAGGTGGAGTCCTCGAAGCCGTCGAAGGCCGTGCCGCGCTCGATCGCGAGCAGGTTGGAGGCCCGCAGCGCGTGGAAGAGCACCGTGTAGAAGTAGATGTTCGTGAAGTCGATGCCCTCATCGGATCCGTAGAACACCCGCTCACGGGCGAGGTAGCCGTGCAGGTTCATCTGGCCGAGACCGATCGCGTGCGAGCGGTCGTTGCCGTCCTCGATCGAGCGCACCGAGCCGATGTGGCTCTGGTTGCTCACCGCGGTGAGCGCGCGGATCGCGGTCTCCACCGTCTGACCGAGATCGTCGGCGTCCATCGCCAGGGCGATGTTCATGGAGCCGAGGTTGCAGGAGATGTCCTTGCCGATCTGGCCGTACGAGAGGTCCTCGTTGTAGGTCGTCGGGGTGTTCACCTGCAGGATCTCGCTGCACAGGTTGGACATGTTGATCCGGCCCTTGATCGGGTTGGCCTTGTTCACCGTGTCCTCGAACATGATGTACGGGTAGCCCGACTCGAACTGGATCTCGGCGATCGTCTGGAAGAACTCGCGCGCGTTGATCTTGGTCTTCTTGATGCGCGGGTCGTCGACCATCTCGCGGTACTTCTCGGTGACCGAGATGTCCCCGAACGGCACGCCGTAGACGCGCTCGACGTCGTAGGGCGAGAACAGGTACATGTCCTCATCGTTCTTCGCGAGCTCGAACGTGATGTCCGGCACGACGACGCCGAGCGACAGCGTCTTGATGCGGATCTTCTCATCGGCGTTCTCGCGCTTGGTGTCGAGGAACCGCATGATGTCGGGGTGGTGCGCCGAGAGGTACACCGCACCGGCGCCCTGACGGGCCCCCAGCTGGTTGGCGTAGCTGAAGCTGTCTTCGAGCAGCTTCATCACCGGGATGATGCCGGAGGACTGGTTCTCGATCTGCTTGATCGGGGCGCCGGACTCGCGGATGTTCGAGAGCAGCAGCGCCACGCCGCCGCCGCGCTTGGACAGCTGCAGGGCGGAGTTGATGCCGCGGGCGATCGATTCCATGTTGTCTTCGATGCGCAGCAGGAAGCAGCTGACCAGCTCGCCGCGCTGCGCCTTGCCGGCGTTCAGGAACGTCGGGGTGGCCGGCTGGAACCGGCCCGAGATGATCTCGTCGACGAGGTTCACGGCGAGCTTCTCGTCGCCGTCCGCGAGGGCGAGGGCGGTCATCACGACGCGGTCCTCGAAACGCTCGAGGTAGCGCTTGCCGTCGAAGGTCTTCAGCGTGTAGCTGGTGTAGTACTTGAACGCGCCGAGGAACGTCTCGAACCGGAACTTCTTGCCGTAGGCGAGGTCGTTCAGCTTCTGGATGAACTCGGGCGTGTAGCGCTCGAGCACGGCGCCCTCGTAGTACTCCTTCTCCACGAGGTAGTCCAGGCGCTCCTTGAGCGAGTGGAAGAACACCGTGTTCTGGTTCACGTGCTGCAGGAAGTACTCCCGCGCAGCGCGCTTGTCCGCATCGAACTGGATCTTGCCGTCCGCGTCGTACAGGTTCAGCATCGCGTTCAGGGCGTGATAATCGAGCCCCTCATACGCCGCGTTGACCTTGAACGCCGTCTCGTCCTTCAGTGCTGCTTCCACCATCGTTCCAATCCGTCGGTCACCCGATCGACGTCGTTCTGTGTGCCGTAGATTTCGAGCCGGTACAAGTGGGGCACGTGGCACTTGCGGCTGATGATGTCACCGGCTGCGCAGAACGCCTCGCCGAAGTTGGTGTTGCCTGCGGAGATGACTCCGCGGATGTGACGCCGGTTGCGCTCGTCGTTGAGGAACCGGATGACCTGCTTGGGTACCGCGCCTTTCTCCTCGCCGCGTCCCTGCCCGCCGCCGTAGGTCGGCGTGACGAGCACGAACGGCTCATCGACGACCAGCGGATCCTCGGTGCTGTGCAACGGGATCCGCCGCGCCGGAAGACCCAGCTTGTCGACGAAGCGGGCGGTGTTGCCCGAGATGCTCGAGAAGTAGACCAGCAGCGGCGCTGCGGTCGCGGTGGCGGCGTTCATGAGATCGCCCCCTTCAGCAGGCTCTACGCCAGGCGAGCGGCGAGCTCGTCGATCTTGTCGGGACGGAAGCCCGACCAGTGGCCCTCATCGGTGACCACGACGGGAGCCTGCAGGTAGCCGAGCGACTTCACGTGCTCGAGCGCTGCGGCGTCTTCCGAGACGTCGTGCACCTCGTACTCGATGCCCTTCGCGTCGAGTGCGCGATACGTCGCGTTGCACTGCACGCAGGAGGGCTTGGTGTAGACCGTGATGGACATGTGATTCGCCTCTTCTTCCCCTCAGAACCCGGCTTTCGGACAGGTGACCCCGCCGGGACTTCAATACTACATATGGGGACGGACATTCGGGTCGACCACAAGGGGTAGTAGTTACAAGCCTGTAGTTTTCCACCGCTCTCCACCGGTTCGACACAGGTTCTCCACCACCTTGTCCACAGGTCGCCGCCGCTCGTGAGCACCCACGATCCGCGATATCCCGCGGGTCCCGGATGCCTGGTCCGGATCCGTCCACAGAAGTCACCGTAGAGCGGGCCTCCGACATTCCCCAGGCTGTGGAATTCGCCCTTCGGCGTGTCGTCGGCGTGTCGCGCCGCCGGCCGCGCGCAGCCGCTCCCGACCCCTCCCGCGGACCGCCGACCGGTAACGTTGATCCGTGGCCGGATCGGGATACAGAGAGCTCTTGCGTGCTCCCGGGGTGGGGCGCATCATCGCCGCGCAGCTGACCGCGCGATTCCCGAACGGCATGTCGAGCCTGGCGATCCTGCTGCACGTCGAGCACATCACCGGCTCCTACGGCGCGGCAGGGCTCGTGCTCGCTTCGGCCTCCGTGGGGCAGGCCGTGGCCGGCCCCATCACGAGCCGCTGGATGGGCCGCTGGGGCATGCGCAGGGTGCTCACCTTGACACTCGCGGTCTGCGTGCTCTCCTTCCTCGGACTCGCCTTCCTCGCGCTCCCCCTGCCGGGGTACATGGCGCTGGGTCTCATCGCGGGGCTCTCCACCCCGCCGGTCCAGTCCGCGGTACGCACGATCTACCCGAAGCTGGTGAACTCCTCCCAGCTGACACCGCTGTTCTCCCTCGACGCGTCACTGCAGGAGATCATCTGGATCGTCGCCCCGGTCGTCATCACGATCGTCTCGACCCAGGTCGGATCCCAGCAGGGTCTGCTGCTCGTCGCGGCGGTGCTCGTGGCTGGCGGCGCCTGGTTCATCCTCTCCCCCGAGGTGGGACGGGTGCGGATCCCGCGCAGCCGCCGCGGCTTCGGCGCCGTCGTGCTGAAGCCGCCGGTGCTGCTGGCGACGGTGATCGGCTTCCTGCTGATCGGTGCGTGCTCCGCGGTCGAGGTCGGCGTGGTGAAGACGTTCGACGAGGGCGGGCTGCAGGCCGGTCTCGTGCTGGCGGTCTTCTCACTCGGCAGCCTCATCGGCGGCCTCGCCTCCGGACGGGTGCCGATCGGGCCGTGGGCGATGGCGCGCCGCCTCGCGATCGTCGCTGTAGGGCTGTCACTGACGATGTTCTCCCTCAACGTGTTCTGGCTCGGCGGCACGCTGATCGCCGCCGGCATCGGGATCGCGCCCGCGCTCGCCGTGCTGTTCGCGATCACCTCGGCGAGCGTCAAGTTCTCCGAGACCGCCGAGGCCTACGGCTGGGTCGGCACCGGCCAGCTCATCGGCGCGGCGGCCGGATCCGCTGTCGCCGGCTTCCTGATCGACCGCTCCGGAAGCCCCGCGGGCGCCTATCTCGCCGCCACCCTCTTCGCGGCGGTCGGACTGATCGTGTCGGTGGTCTTCGTCCGGGCCTTCCCTGACCTGCGCCACCGCGACGCCTCCCCGATCCCCGACACCGAGGCCGTGCCGCTGCCCTGAGGATCGGCGGGCTCAGCGCCGCCAGCCGCGGAGCCGAACTCCGGCATCAGGCGATGCGATCCTTCGGGCGCCAGAAACTCGCCTCGAACGAGCTCAGCGGGTGCGGCTCGTCCTTGCCGGTGAGGCCGTACGGATCAAGCCCTCGGAACAGCTCGACGAGGTCGACCTCGAGCACCCCGGCGAGCTTCAGGATCGTGGCCAGCCGAGGGTTGCCCTGCCCCTTCTCGATGGTGCGCAGATTCGAGGGATCCAGCTCGCTCGCCGCCGCGAGCCCCTGGATCGTCAGCGACTGACGGATCCGGATCTCGGCAAGCCGCCGGCCGAGCTCGACACGCGGATCCTCAGGAGTTTCGGGCACTCATCTTTGGTAATCCCCGCACGCGAAAACACGAAGGTTTAGTACCACTAGGTTAACTACGCGAGGTTATTTCCTCTCGGTTCTGGTCTCGCATCTCGTTGCGACGCCTACCCGGGAGCGATGCCGCATGACCGCCGAGGACCTTCCCGTCCACGTCCGCTTCGTCCCTGAGCCCGAGGATACGACGCCCTTCGACGCTCTGCTCACGCAGTTCCGCGCTCTCGCCGACTCCAAGCGGATGCAGGGCAACTACCTCGAGGAGCTCGTGCGGCACTTCCTGCGACTCGAGCCGCTGCGCGCCGATCAGCTGCAGGACGTGTGGCTGTGGAAGGACTGGCCCGGACGCGAGGGGCGCCCCGACACCGGGATCGACCTCGTCGCGCAGACGAAGGCCGGCGAGCTGCTCGCCGTACAGGTGAAGTTCTTCGCCGCCTCTCATCGGATGCAGAAGAGCGACCTCGACTCGTTCTTCGAAGCCGTCGGGCGTGAGCCGTTCGCCGGCGGCATCGTCGTGGACACGACCGACGGAGCCTGGTCGACCAATGCGCAGGAGGCGCTGAAGAACCGGACCAAGCCGATCCGCCGGATCACGCTCGATGCGCTTCGCCACAGCCAGGTCGACTGGTCTTCGTACGACCTGTTGGATCCCCGCACCGCGCCCGGCATCCACGAGCGCAAGCAGCTCCGGCCACACCAGCACGATGCGGTCGGCGCCGTGATGAACGCCTTCGCGGAGCATCACGCCGAGCGCGGCACCATGGTGATGGCGTGCGGCACAGGCAAGACGTTCACCGCGCTGAAGATTGCCGAGCGCTGGACTCGCGAGCAGGCCGGGGAGCGCTCGCTGATCCTGTTCGCCGTCCCCTCCCTCGCACTGCTGCAGCAGTCGCTCGAGGAGTGGTCGCGTGAGCATGACCCCGAGCTGCCGTTCCGCGCATTCGCTGTCGGATCGGACAGCAAGCTCGGCCGCGTCGCGAACGGCGATCTGACGACCGTCGCGCTCGAAGACCTCGGAGCGCCCGCCACCACCGACGGCGCGACCCTGCATCGGCTGATCGGTGACGACGACCTCGACGTCGGCATGACGGTCGTCTTCTCGACCTATCAGTCGATCCAGGCCGTCTCCGACGCGCAGCGACTCGGGCTGCCGTCGTTCGACCTCGTCATCTGCGACGAAGCGCACCGCACGACCGGCGTGACGCTCGCCGACGAGGACAGCTCCGAGTTCGTCAAGATCCACGACCCGGCGGTGATCGACGCCGATCACCGGCTTTACATGACCGCGACCCCGCGCATCTTCAACGCAGATGTCAAGAACAAGGCGCGATCCCAGGACGCCGAGCTCGTCTCGATGGACGACGTCGAGCGCTTCGGCGCGGTGGTCTACAGGATCGGGTTCGGCGAGGCGGTCGAACGGGAACTGCTCACCGATTACAAGGTGCTCGTGCTGGGGGTGAGCGAGGACCAGATCGCGACCTCGTTCCAGCAGGACATGGCCCGTGAGGGGCACGAGCTGCCGCTCAGTGATGTCGCCAAGCTCATCGGCTGCTGGAACGGGATGTCGAAGCGTCAGGCGGGACACCTCGCAGAGGGCTTCGGCGAGGACATCGCCCCGATGCGCCGCGCGGTCGCGTTCGCACGCGACATCAAGACCTCGAAGGGCATCGCGCAGGACTTCCCACTGCTCGTGCGTTCACACCTGCAGAACTTGATGAACGATGACCCGACAGACGATCTCGGGGTGTCGGCGCGTCATGTCGACGGCACAATGAATGCCACCGAACGTGGAGCGCTCCTCGATTGGCTCAAGGAGGATCCCGGGGCGGGCCTGAGCGGCGCTCCTGAAGCCCGCGTCCTCACGAACGCGCGCTGCCTCAGCGAAGGCGTCGATGTTCCGAGCCTCGACGCGGTGCTGTTCCTGAACGCACGCAAGTCGCAGGTGGATGTGGTGCAGGCCGTGGGCCGGGTCATGCGCCGCGCTGAGGGCAAACGCTGCGGCTACATCATCCTGCCGATCGCGATCCCCGATGGCGTTTCTGCCGAAGGCGCACTCTCGGATAACGAACGCTACAAGGTCGTCTGGCAGGTACTGCAGGCTCTGCGCTCGCACGACGAACGCCTCGACGCGCAGATCAACCAGATGGCGATCACCGGCAAGGCGCCGGAATCGATCGTCATCGAGCACATCGATCTGACGAGGAAGTCGTCGAGGAGCGACACCGGTCATGGGATCGGCGACGGCGACACGATGCCGGATTCTGACGGATCCACCGCTTCCGGATCCGCATCGCCGGCGCCCTCCGTCGCCGTCCCGCTCTTCGGCGCAGACGACTGGAAGGACGCCGTCTACGCCAAGCTCGTCCGCAACGTCGGCGACCGCATGTACTGGGATGACTGGGCCGGCGACATCTCCGAGATCGCGCAGAAGTACATCACGCTGATTCGCGCGCACCTCGGCGCAGAGGGCAGCGATCGCGCGCCCTTCGAGGCATTTCTCACCGCGCTCAGGGCGACGGTCAACCCGGAGATCGACGAGTCCGAGGCGATCGAGCTGCTCGCCCAGCACCTCGTCACGATGCCGATCTTCGAGGCGATGTTCCCCGACGACAGCTTCTCGCGGGCGAACCCGGTCTCGGCAGCGATGCAGGTCGTCATCGACTCGTTCGCCGAGAACGCCGCCTTCGCCCGCGAGCGCGAGCCCCTCGAGGAGTTCTACTCGCGGATCACGGATCGGATCCGCAAGCTCCCCGACTTCACGTCGAAGCAGCGCCTGCTCGTCACGCTGTACGACAGGTTCTTCACGAAGGCGTTCCCCAAGCTGGCCGACCGGATGGGGATCGTGTTCACTCCGGTCGAGGTGGTGGACTACATCCTGCGCTCGGCGGACGACGCGTTGCGTGCTGCATTCGGCCGCAGCCTCGGCGACCGGGACGTGAAGATCCTGGATCCGTTCACGGGAACCGGCACCTTCCTCACCCGGCTGCTGCAACTCGGGATCATCCCGCCCGAGAACCTCGAATACAAGTACCGCCACGACCTCTTCGCGAACGAGATCGTGCTGCTCAGCTACTACATCGCCGCGGTGAACATCGAGAGCGTGTTCCGCGAGGTCTCTGCCACTTCGAACGTTGAGCGAGCACAGCGAGACGAAACCCCGGATTCCCCCATCGATACGGCTTTCCCCGGCATCAGCCTCACCGACACCTTCGCGATGGATGAGCGCGACAATCAGCTCGCCGGCGGTGTCTTCCCGGAGAACACGGAGCGACTGGAACGCGAGCGCAACAGCCCGATCAACGTGATCGTGATGAACCCGCCCTACTCGGTAGGACAGCGCAGTGCGAACGACAACAACCAGAACGCAAAGTACGGGCTCGATGAGCGGATCCGCGAGACCTACGCCGCCAAGTCGACGGCGACGAACAAGAACGGGCTCTACGACTCCTATTACCGCGCGCTGCGCTGGGCGACGGACCGGATCAAGGATCGCGGGATCATCGCGTTCGTCTCGAACTCCGGCTTCGTGGATGGCAACACTGCTGATGGGATCCGGCTGACCTGGGCTGAGGAGTTCAGCGACATCTTCGTGTTCAACCTTCGAGGCAACGCGCGGACGCAGGGCGATGTGCGCCGGCGCGAGGCTGGCAACGTCTTCGGCGAAGGCAGCCGTACCGGCGTCGCGGTCGCGATCCTGGTGAAGAGCCCGGAGCACGAAGGCCCTGCGCGCGTGCACTACGCCGACATCGGCGACTATCTTTCCCGCGAAGAGAAGCTCGAGCGGGTTCGAGACGAAGCTTCCCTCCGCGGAACCGACTACATCGAGCTCGTGCCGAACGAGGATGGCGACTGGATCAACCAGCGCGACGACCGATTTGCGTCGTTCACCGCCATCACCGGCGCTGACGGGATCTTCGAGTTGGCATCGAACGGCGTCAAGACGAACCGCGACGCCTGGTGCTACAGCTTCAGTCGTCCAGCGCTCGAAACTCACGTCCGCCGCCTCATTCGGAACTCCAACGCTGTGTCTACGAAGACGAACACCTTCGATGCGGAGGACCCCACTCTGGTCAATTGGAACCGGGCACTCCGCCGGGATGCGGAGCGCGGTGTGACACATGCGTGGGACAACAACGCCGTTCGCGCGGCCGTCTACCGTCCGTTCACGCGCGAATGGGTCTATTTCGACCGCGCAATGAACGACATGATCTATCGCCTTCCTAAGTTGTTCCCGACTCCGCAACATCCAAATATCGCCATCATCACGAACTCGGACTCACGTCGCGCTGCTGAGCCGCTCATCACAGACCTGCTACCTGATCTACACGTGAACGGTGACACCCAGTGTTTCGCCCGCTACACCTGGGAGCCCATCACCGCCTCGGACGGAGGCTTCAACTTCACCAGCTTCGACGAATCCAACGAAGACGTGATCCTCGACGGTTACCGCCGGGTCGACAACATCACCGACCACACCCTCGAGACGTATCGCATCGTCTACGCGGACGACAAGATCACGAAGGATGACATCTTCTACGGCGTCTACGGTCTGCTGCATCACCCGGAATACCGGGAACGCTACGCGGCGGACCTGAAGAAGATGCTCCCCCGCATCCCGCACGTGACGGGTTTCCGCGAGTACGCCCGCATCGGCCGCGCGCTGGCCGATCTGCACATCGACTACGAGAGCGCTCCACTCTTTGAACTGACCGAGGTGTGGGCGATCGATCCTCCCGAGGATGAGTTCGAGCGCTACGCGATCGAGAAGATGTCGTGGACGAAGCGCACCGAGCACACCGCGATCAAGGTCAACGCGCACCTGACGCTGTCTGGCATCCCCGAACAGGCCAACGCCTACACGATCGGTGGTCGCAGCCCTCTGGAGTGGATCCTCGATCGCTATCGCATCAAGGTCGACAAGCCGTCTGGCATCGTGAACGATCCGAACGCGTGGCTGCGCGAACACGACGACCCCCGATACGTCGTGAACCTCATCGGATCGCTCGTAACCCTGTCGATGGAAACGCAGCGTCTTGTCGCCGAGCTCCCTGCCTTCGAGGTGATCAGATGAATGCCAACACAGAATACGAGCCCTCCGAAGCGATCGTCGGGTTCGAGATCACGGGCGATCCGCTACTCGGAGGTGAGTTCATTTCTCTGCGGCGCGGGCTCACCGTGCTGTACGGCCTGAATGGCGCCGGAAAGTCACGACTGCTGCGTGGGATCCACGGAGCGCTTCTCGGAGTTGCGAGCGACGTGGAGGTCGGCGTGGTCGTTCGGGCGATGCCAGGTCCGGTTGCTGACGCTCTTGCCGCTGCGATCACACCCGGCCATGCCCGCCTGAGGCTCAGTGCAGATCAGGTCATCGAGCGCTTGATCAGCGACCGCGCGGGGGATTCGAATCCCCCGCTGACCGCCGAGCTGCTGAGCACCCGCCTCTTCCTCCTCATGCCGACGGGGACAGCTGCGCACCCCTCGTGGGACGCATGGCCCGTCGCGGATCTCTCCCACCCCGTCATCGCATCCGAGTTTCAGGAAGTCACCGACCTCGCACGCGACTTCGAGCAAAACTCGCCCGATAATCAAGAAGAGTGGGATAGCGCCTTCGCGGCATATCAGGAGCAAACTTCGCAGTACACGCTCTCTGCTGACGAGCGCCCGCCAACCGCGCGACGACATCAACAGAGCGTGCAGTCGGAGCACTTCCTCATGTACAACGTCGAAGACAGCCTGGAGTTCACCCCCGCCATTGAGATTGAGAAGGGGATCGACCTCGGCGCCGACGTACTCGCCCTGGATCGTGATCCGGACGATGCGACGCGAGCGCTGCTGGGGAAGATATTGCGTGCAATGGCGTTAGAGAATGCCTTCTCGGCTGAAGTTCAGGGGTTTGCCGGGCCTGGCGAGTCGATGCATGCCAGGGGCGACCGAGAACTCGACACCCATGAATTGCGCGGCGTCGCGGACAGCGTAAGTTCACAGGAACTCGCGGAATTTCTCAGTGAGGTCGCCGAGCACATCGCCGAAGCGCTTGCCGCCCGAGTGAACACGATCCTCGCGATGCTCATGCCCGACCCACCCACCGCCGTGTTGCAGTTGGCACCGATCGCCTTCAGAACGGTGCTCCCACCTCTGTCATGGTCGTTCACGACGCCGAGAATGGCCGGGCATGGGGTCGAGCTCACGGCACTTTCCCGCGCGGAACAGTACTGGGCGAAGCAAGCGATCAACGCCGCACTGTATCTGCACCAACGCTCCCTCACTCCCCCCACCGATCCGCTTCGGCCGGCCATTGCGCTGTTGGACGAGCCAGAGTCCGGGCTCCATCGCGCCGCCGAGGCTCGAATGGTTCAGGCGCTCCACGAGTATTCCATCGACCCTCGATGTGTTCTGTTCGCAGCGACCCACTCGCCCGAGCTTCTCGACGACCCATCGGCAAACCTCATCGAAGTCCAGCGTGGATCCGGAGAGCGAGGCGGCTCACAGGTGCAGCGGTTGGATCTTGCAGACCGCAAGGCTCTCGAAAGACTCGGGTTGACTGCCAGTGATCTGTTGCGGTGGCCGCGGGTCTTCCTCCTCGTAGAGGGCGTCCACGACCAGAGCCTGCTCGAGGCCTTCCTCGGCGAACGACTTCGCCGCGCGAGAATCGAGATCATCCCGATCCACGGTGCACGGAACCTATCCGGCAGTGTCGATAGTCAGGTTCTCTTCTCGCACACCCGCGCACATGTCGTGGCGCTGCTGGACAAGGTGCGAGGAGATGACGTTCGATCGGCATGGTCGGCTGCGCTGGCGCTGGAAAGGCAGGGCGACAGCGACGCCGCTGCCGATCTGGTCGTCTCGCGCATCAGCGACAAGACAGACGAATCGGGCCATCTGGTCAGTTGGCTGACGGCTGCGCTCCAACGTGGAATGAGCGATCGCATCGCTCCAGAAGGACTCGAGTTGGCCGATGTGATCGAGTATCTGCCGGTCCAGGATTTCGTACCCCGTGCCAAGGACTGGGAAGCACTTCACGAAGAACACCGAGCGGCCCGTCAGGATCCGAAGAAGTCGACGCCGTCGGATTTCAAGAAGTGGCTGACAGCGAAATATCAAGTCAACTTCAGCCCGAGCAGTCTCCGCGAATCCGCTCAGCGCGTGAGCACCCCTGCAGAGTTCCTGCGACTGATGGACCGACTCGAAGCGTTGAGCATCGACGCCCGCTGACGTATGGACTCTGGCGTCGTCGTCACCGCCGAGTGCCGAACAACCGATGCCCTACGCCAACCAATCCTCGATCGGACGCAGTCCGACTGCGGAGACGCGTAGCCACCCGTCCAGCGCCTCAGCGATCGCCGCCGCCCGCTGCGCGCCCCCGCGCGGATGGCGACGAGGATGCACAAGCAGAAGCCCGGCCATTGTGTCTCCCCGCGCGGTCGCGACGACGAGCAACGGCCGGAAGTCCTTGATGTTCTCCGTCACGATGCGGTGGTCACGAGCGGCCGCCCAAGCACAGATCTCGGCGTCGCTGCGACCTCGCAGTTCGTGATCCGCGGCGACCTCGATCACTTCATGCCCCGTCGAGCGGACAGCTCGCGCGGGGCACTGATTCGTGATGCGCAACACGCTACGATCTATCCATGATCAGGTCCTTCCGACACAAGGGCTTGAGGCTGCTCTACGAAACGGGCAAGGCGTCCGGGGTGCAACCGCATCACACAAAGCGTCTGCGTATCCAGCTCGCCGTGCTCGACTCGGCCCAGACCGTCGACGACGTGGATCTTCCCGGCTTCCGCCTGCGTGCTCTCCGAGGCGAGAGCCGCGGTCGCTGGTCGATCTGGGTCAACGGAAACTGGCAGGTCACGTTCGAATTCCGCGATGGAGATGCCTACATCCTGAATTACGAGGATTACCACTGATGAACGATCTCGCCCCCATGCACAACCCGCCCCACCCCGGCGAGCTCATCGTCGACGTGTATCTCTCCGCGTTTGCCATGAGCGGACGGGAACTCGCGATCGAACTCGACGTCGCGCCTTCGACGCTGAGCCGCGTCCTCAATGGCCGTAGCCGGGTCACTCCGGAGATGGCGCTCCGCCTCTCGAAGGCACTCGGAAGGTCCGCCGAGAGCTGGTTGGCGATGCAAGATGCCCACGACCTCTGGGTTGCTCGTCAAAGCCTCGATCTCGGGAACGTCGGGCGCGTCGAGCGGTCCGTCGCCTAGGCATCCAACCTCGGAATCCGCAGGATCGACCGATATTTACCTACGGTTTCTGTTGTCATTTTGGATTTCGAGTGACAAGATCGGAACATGAGCGCCGATCTGCAACAGAAAGCACACGATCACCTCTGGATGCACTTCACCCGGCAGTCCACGATGGACCGCGCCGGAGTGCCGGTCATCGTCCGGGGTGAGGGCCACCACATCTGGGATGACAAGGGCAAGCAGTACATCGACGGGCTCGCGGGCCTGTTCGTGGTCAACGCGGGCCACGGCCGCAAGCGCCTCGCCGAGGCCGCCGCGAAGCAGGCGGAGCAGCTCGCCTTCTTCCCGCTGTGGTCGTACGCGCACCCCTCCGCGATCGAGCTCGCGGATCGCCTGGCCGGCTACGCCCCCGGCGACCTGAACCGCGTGTTCTTCACGAGCGGCGGCGGCGAAGCCGTCGAGACCGCCTTCAAGCTGGCCAAGCACTTCTGGAAGCTGCAGGGCAAGCCCATGAAGCACAAGGTGCTCTCCCGCGCGATCGCCTACCACGGCACCACGCAGGGCGCCCTCGCGATCACGGGCATCCCGGGGATGAAGGCGATGTTCGAGCCGGTCACCCCCGGCGGATTCCGGGTGCCGAACACGAACATCTACCGCGCCGCCGAGATGGGCGCACCGACGGATCCCGAGGCGTTCGGCCTCTGGGCCGCCGACCGGATCGAGGAGATGATCCAGTTCGAGGGCCCCGACACCGTGGCCGCGATCTTCCTCGAGCCTGTGCAGAACTCGGGCGGCTGCTTCCCGCCCCCGCCCGGATACTTCCAGCGGGTGCGCGAGATCTGCGACCGCTACGACGTGCTGCTCGTCTCTGACGAGGTGATCTGCGCGTTCGGACGGATCGGGCACATGTTCGCGTGCGACGCCTACGACTACGTGCCCGACATCATCACCTGCGCCAAGGGCATGACGAGCGGCTACTCCCCGCTCGGCGCAGCGATCGTCAGCGACCGGATCTACGAGCCGTTCGCCCACGGCGACATGGTCTTCCCGCACGGCTATACCTTCGGCGGGCACCCGGTCTCGGCCGCGGTCGCACTCGAGAACCTGAACATCTTCGAGGAGGAGAAGCTCAACGAGCGCGTGCGGGAGAACTCGCCGCTGTTCCGCGCCGAACTCGAGACCCTGCTCGACCTGCCTCTCGTCGGCGACGTGCGCGGCGACGGCTACTTCTTCGGGATCGAGCTCGTGAAGGACAAGGCCACGCGCGAGACGTTCGACGAGGACGAGTCCGAGCGCCTGCTGCGCGGTTTCCTGTCCGGCGCGCTGTACGAGGCCGGGCTGTACTGCCGCGCCGACGACCGCGGCGATCCCGTGATCCAGCTCGCCCCGCCGCTCACGATCGGGCCGGCCGAGTTCCGCGAGATCACCGGGATCCTCCGCGGTGTGCTGAAAGAGGCCGAGTCGGTCCTGTGAGGCCCGACTGGGGTCGTTGAGCGAGGACGGAGCGCCAGCGACGACCGAGACGAAACGTGGTTTCCCGCAGGATCACCGCGTTTCGTCTCGCTCCTCCTTCGTCGGTGCTCGCTCAACGACCCCGAGACATGCTCGCTCAACGACCCCGATCGGGCCGGGACGGCGTCGCGATCACCAGACTCGTCGGCCCCATCTGCTCGACGCTCACGAGGTCGAGCGCCGCGCCGTCGGGGAACAGCCGGCGACCCGCCCCCGTCGCCGTCGGGAAGACGCGCAGGCGGTACTCGTCGACGGCCCCCGCCCGGACGAATGCGTCGACGAGGGATCCGCTGCCGATCAGGATGACGTCGCGCTCCTCGGCGGTGTTCCGCGCCCAGCCGATCGGATCCGCCGCGATCCGTCTCGAGTTCTGCCAGCGATCGAGGTCGATCTCGCCCCCGGTGACGACGGCCTTGTCAGCCGCGTTCAGGGCGCGCGCGAACGGATCCGTCGCTTCGCGCGGCGGCCAGAGCGCCGAGAACGCCTCCCAGGTGCGCCGCCCGAACAGGAAGACGCCGGTCTGCAGGATCGGACCGTAGTGGAACTTGTCCCCCGCGATCGCCTCCATGCCGTGCCGGAAGGCCCAGCCGCCGAACGGGGTGCCGTCGGATCCGTCCGGATCCTCCACGACGCCGTCGAGGGTGATGAACTGCGCCACGATGATGCGTGCCATGCCGTGCTCCCTTGTTCCGCCCCGCTCGTCTGCGAGAGCCTTCATCACGGTGTACGGACGGGATCCGCGAAACTCATCGGTCGGAAGCGAATTCGTCGGCGACGATCCCCTCCCGCTCGAACAGCGCGAACAGCGCCTCGTCCCGGTAGACCAGCACGTGGCCGATCCGCTTGCCGCTCGCGTCGGCCTCGAACAGCTGCACGGTGTGCGGCTGGGCGCCCTCGTCGGTGACGTGCAGGAGCAGGATCCCGTGCTGCCCGTTGGCCGAGATCGGCCGGGTCTGCCAGCGCGTGCCCTGCCACTCGAACAGGAACCGCATGAACGCGGCGTAGGTCTCCCGGCCGATCGACCAGTATGGCACCGGCGGCATCTCGAACAGCACGTCATCCGCGACGAGTGTGGCGAGCGTCGCCGCGTCCCCCTGTTCGATCGCGCGGGCGTAGCGCTCCACCGTCTCGCGGCGCAGCGGGGCCGGCCGCGACGAACGCTCGGCCACGGCGGTCCGTGCGCGCTGCAGCGCGGAGTTCACCGACGCCACGCTGGCCTCCAGGATCTCGGCCGTCTCACCCGCGGAGTGGCCGAGCACATCGCGCAGGATGAACACGCCGCGCTGCTTGGGCGGCAGCGCCTGCAGCACGAGCGTCACCGCGAGCCGCACCCCTGAGGCTTCCGCGACGGCCCGCTCCGGCTCGGATTCGCCCCACCAACTCGACGGAGCGGGCATCAGCCACGGCACGTCCAGCGCCGGCACCAGGGGCGCGCCCACGTCGATCCCCGGATCCGTGAGGTCACGCGGCAATGGACGGCGCGGCGTCTCGCGCAGCCGATCCACGCACACGTTCCGTGCGATCCGGTACACCCAGGTGGACAGTGCCGCGACGGCCGGGTCGTACGACTCCCGCGCCCGCCAGGCCCGTTCGAGCGCGTCCTGCACTGCATCTTCGGCGTCGAACGGCGAGCCCATCATCTGGTAGCAGAAGGCGAGCAGGCCGCCGCGCAGCGCGGCGAGGTCGGAGGGGTTCACGCAGGTCAGCGTACGACCAGGGTCAGCCGCCGGCCATCGTTCGGGCGATGTCGGCGGCCGAGTCGCCCGCGCGCTTGAGCACCAGAGCCACCAGCCCCAGGGCGCCGAGCGTGAGCACGAGCATGATCGTCGAGACGGCCGCGATCTCGGGCCGCAGGCCGCTGCGCAGCGCGCTCAGCACGTACACCGGCCACGGCGTGGTCCCCGAGACCTGCACGAACGCCGAGACGATCGTGTTGTCCAGGCCCAGCGTGAACGAGAGCAGGAAACCCGCGAGCACGGCGGGCATCGCCAGCGGAAGCGTCACCTTCATGAACGTCGCGAACGGCTTCGCGTAGAGGTCGGCCGAGGCCTCCTCCAGCCGCGCGTCGAGGCCCACCAGCCGCGCCCGCACGATGTACGACACGATCGCGACGGAGAACAGCGACTGGCCCACCACGAGCCGCACGGTCCCGTCGTTGAAGATCGACAGCCCCAGGTCCTGCCCGAGGAAGACGACCCACGGCAGCAGCGCGACGGCGTCCACGATCTCCGGAGTGACCGAGACGAGCAGCAGCAGCCCGAGGAACCAGAGCACCCACTTTCCGGGCGTGCGCGCCATCGCGATTCCGGCGAGGGTGCCGAGCACCGTCGCCAGCACGGCCGCGATCAGGCCCGTGCGCAGCGACACCAGCACCGCGTCGCGCACGGAGGGCTTCGTGACGATCGCCGCGAACGAGTCGAAGCCGAAGTGGTCCCACGAGATCAGCAGGCGGCCGACGTTGAACGAGTACACGATGACGATGGCGATCGGCAGGAACAGGAAGACGAACACGATCGTCGCCCACAGCGGCAGCAGCCAGCGGCTGACGTTGCGCGGCGCCTTTGCGCGCGCGGCGCCCGCTCCCGGCGCGGACGAGGAAGGATCCGCCTGCTCGGCGGGGCGTTCCGTGAGAGTGGTCATCATGCCTCCTCGAGCGTCAGGCGGTAGCTGCGGCGGATCGGTATCGTGACGAGCCAGCCGATCGCGGCCGCCACGGCGATCGACAGCGCGATCGTGAGGATGAGCAGCACCGCCATCGCCGACCCCAGCGCCCAGTTCTGCGCGGTCTGGAACTGGCTCGCGACGATCTGCCCAACCATGTTCCCCTTCGCGCCGCCCAGCACCGTCGCGGTGATGTAGTCGCCCATGAGCGGGATGTACACCAGCAGCACGCCGGCGATGATGCCGGGCTGCGCCAGCGGCACGGTGACCCGCAGGAACGTCTTCCAGCTGCCGGCGCCGAGGTCCTTGCTCGCCTCGCGCAGCGGCCCGCTCACGCGGTCGAACGCCACGAACAGCGGCAGGATCATGAGCGGCAGGTAGTTGTAGACGACGCCCAGCAGCACCGCGCCGCGGGTGTTCAGGATCCCGAGCGGTCCCGGGATCACCCCGAGGAACTGCAGCGCGTGCGAAAGCCAGCCCTCGGGGGCGAGGATGATCTGCCAGCCGATCGTGCGCACCAGGAAGTTGGTCCAGAACGGCACCATCACGAGCACGAGCAGCGTGCCTCGCCGGTTCGGTGCGGCCTTGATCGCGATCCAGTAGGCGACGGGCGCGCCGATCGCCAGGCACAGCAGGGTGCCGGCGATGCCCACCCAGAGCGTGTTCTGGAAGGTCGCGAAGAACGTCGGCGAGAGCGCCTCGACGTAGCGGTCGAAGGACAGCTTGTCGTTGGCGTTGGTCGCGAAGATGCTCGGCTTGTAGCCGAAGCTGTACCAGATCACCACGCCGATCGGGACGACGAAGAACACGAGCAGCCACGCCCAGGCCGGCAGCGCCAGGCTGAAGCGGATCCTGAGCCTACGCACCGGCGGCCGCCTTCGTCGCGTTCCAGATCGCCACGATCCGCTCCTGTGCGCTCGTGAACTTCTGCTCGTGCATGGTCTTCACCTGCGCGTCGTCGAAGTAGACCATGTCCAGGCGATCCAATCCGGCCTCCTCGGCCATCTGCTGGGTGCCCTGCACGCCGGTGTCGTAGCCGATGTAGTCGACCTGGGCGAGCTGCACGTCCGGCGCGATGATGTAGTTGATGAAGGCGTGCGCGGCCTCGGGGTGCGGGGCGCCCTTCGCGATCGCCCAGTTGTCCATCCACAGCTCGGTGGCCGGGGCGCCGAGCACCCACTGCCAGCGATCCGGGTTCTTCGACTGCGACATGCCGGTGCGTGCATCCCCGCTGTACGACTGCACCAGGGCCGCGGTGGCCTGCGGGATGACCTGCCCGCCGGGGGCGGAGTCGAATGTGGTGATGTGCGGCGCGAGCTGCTTGGTCATGAAGGTCTCGCAGGCGTCCATGTGCTTCTTGTCGGTGGTGTTCCAGTCGATGTCGTGCGACCAGAAGTAGATGCCGCAGAGCGGCGCCGGGTCGTCCAGCACCGCGGTCTTGCCCGACGCCTCGTTCTGCGCCGCGTCGACGAAGTCGGCCCAGGTGCGCAGTTCGCGCGTGATCACGGTCTTGTCGTAGACGTAGCCGGTGGTGCCCCACGCCTTGCAGATCGAGTACTCGTTCTTCGGATCGAACGAGCGGTGGATGAAGTTCGGATTCATCGTCGCGAAGTTCGGGATGAGCGAGAGGTTCAGCTTCTCGAGCAGGCCGTTCTCGGCCATCGGCATGATGAACAGCCCGCTCGGCACGACGATGTCATAGCCCGAGGTGCCGCGCGCGGCGACGAGCTTCGCGATGAGCTCCTCGTTCGAGTTGAACGCATCGACGACGATCCTGGGCCCCTTCTTCTTCGTGAAGGCGCTCAGCAGCTGGGGGTCGTCGTAGTCGCTCCAGGTGTAGATCGAGAGCTTGTCCTCGAGCGGGCCGCCATGCGCGTCGGACGCGGCGGATGCCTTCCCGGGAGCGCAGGCGGTGAACAGCACCGCTCCGGAGGCCGCGATCGCGGTCGCGAGGAATCCGCGCCGGGTGAGCTCCGATCTGATCTTGCGCGCCGAGGCGCCGTTCGCGAGGACCCGGACCGGATCCGCCATCAGGCCGCGTCCTTCGGGAGGGCGATCACGTGCGTCGCGGTCTCCGGGATCCCGTCGCCGGCGAAGATGCGCACATCGGACGGATTCCAGGTGCAGCGCACGGCATCGCCGACCGCGACCGCCGGAGCACCGGGAGCGGGGATCCGCACCAGGAACGTCTGCTCGCGGCCCACGTCGACGGCCACCTGCAGGGTCTCGCCGAGGTGCGAGACCCCGAGCACGGTGCCGTTGACGCCGGGCCCGTCGACCGCTCCGTCCGACGGCGAGGCCAGGCGCATGAACTCGGGCCGGATCGCCGCGACGGCGGCCGATCCCGGTGCGCCCTGGATGCCGCCCCAGCGTCCGCGCAGCGTTCCCGCGAACGTGTCGACCGCGTCATCGCCCACGGCCGTTCCGTGCAGGAAGTTCTGCTGGCCGATGAACGAGGCGACATAGGCCGAGGCGGGGTCGGCATAGATGTCGGCGGGAGCGGCGAGCTGTTCGATGCCGCCCGCGCGCATCACGGCGATCCGGTCGCTCATCGACAGCGCCTCCGCCTGGTCGTGCGTGACGAAGACGAACGTCGTGCCGAGCCGCGACTGCAGCAGCTTGAGCTCAAGCTGCATCTCTTCGCGCAGCTGGCGATCCAGAGCCGCGAGCGGCTCGTCCAGCAGCAGCACGGCCGGCCGGTTGATCAGGGCGCGGGACAGCGCGATGCGCTGCTGCTGCCCGCCGCTCAGCTGGGTGGGCTTGCGATCGGCGAAGCGCCGCAGCTGCACCATGTCAAGGGCCTCGGCGACGCGCTGGCGCTGCTCGGCCTTCGGCACCTTGCGCTGCTGCAGGCCGTACGCGACGTTCTCCGCCACGGTCATATGCGGGAACAGCGCGTACGCCTGGAAGACGGTGTTGACCTCGCGCTTGTTCGGCGGCAGTCCGAGCACGCTGCGTCCGGAGAGGTGGATGTCGCCCTCATCGGGGTGCTCGAAGCCCGCGATCATGCGCAGGGTCGTCGTCTTGCCGCAGCCGGAGGGGCCCAGCAGGGAGAGGAACTCCCCGGGCTGGACGGACAGCGTGAGCCGGTCGACGGCGACGGCCTCGCCGTACCTCTTGGTGACGTCGGTGATCTCGACCCCGCCGCGCGTCGGGGCGGCGGCCGAGCTCTGAGCCAGTACGGGCGCTGGAGCGCTCATGAAACCTCCACAGTGAGTTCTTCGCTGCGGAGAGTCTGGCACAGGATCCGGCCCGAGTACAGTGGAAAACGAAGGGATTCTGGATACTCGCGACGATATCCGTTGCGAAGGATGCGATCCTCAACGAATATGATGCGTCCGGATCCGCTGGCGCGTTGGCTACTTCCCCTGGAAGTCGAACGCCTTCAGCAGCTCCTCGATGGCCTGTTCGCGCGGATCGCCGCCCTCGTCGAACATGTGCGCGACGTGCGTGCGCAGGTGGTTCTCCAGCAGCAGCTTGTTGAGGGACTCGAGGGACCGCTGGATCGCCCGGGACTGCGTGATGATGTCGATGCAGTAGTCCTCGTTCTCGATCATCTTCGCGACGCCGCGGAGCTGACCCTCGAGGATGCTGGTGCGGTGCAGCGCGCGCTTCTTGATGTCTTCGATCACGTGGTCGAGAGTACCGCCCCGGGGTCGCCGGGACGCGGCCGGGTCCGGCGGGATGATGCGGGCCGCGGTGGCAGGATGGGCGCATGGCGTCCGCTCGTGAAGCACTGCTGTCCCCTGCGGACCGGGAGCGCCTGCGGGCGCTGCGCCGGATGAAGGCGGTGGCTCTGGCGGCGCTCGGGGTGATGGCGGTCGCGTTCGTCGTCGCGTTCTGGCTGGAGGGGCGCAACCCGTGGCTCGCGTACGTCCGCGCCGCCGCGGAGGGCGGCATGGTCGGTGCGCTCGCCGACTGGTTCGCGGTCACCGCGCTGTTCCGCCGTCCGCTCGGCCTGCCGATCCCGCACACGGCGATCATCCCGAGCCGCAAGGACGAGATCGGCCGCACGCTGGGCGAGTTCGTCGAGACCAACTTCCTCTCCGGAGAGGTCGTGCGCACCAAGCTCTCCGACACCGCGATCGCCCGCCGGCTGGGCGACTGGCTGCGCGTGCCCGCCCATGCGGAGCGCGTCACCGCGGAGGGATCGACGATCGCCGCCGCGGTGCTGCGCGCGCTCAGCGACGACGACGTGAAGGACCTCATCGCCGATCTCGCCCGCGAGCACCTGGTCGAACCCGAATGGGGCACTCCCGCGGGCGCGTGGCTGGAGCGGATCGTGGACGCGGACGCGCATCGCGGCGCGGTGGACCTCGCCGTGGACAGCATCGCCACCTGGCTGGACGGCAATGCCGCCGCCTTCCGGGGGCTGCTCTCCCGGCGCCTGCCCGCGTGGGTGCCGCGCCTCGCGCACCGTTTCGTGGACGAGGCCGCGTACAACGAGGCGGTGCGGTTCGTGCGGGCCGTGCAGGCGGATCCGCGGCACCCCGCGCGCCGCGCCCTCGACGGCTACCTCGGCCGGCTCGCCGCCAACCTGCAGCACGACGCGGCGACGCGCGCGAAGCTCGAGAACGCGAAAGCCGCCGTGTTCGACAGCCCACGCGTGGGCGCGCTCGCCGCGGAGGTGTGGAACACGGCGAAGGCCGGGCTGCTGGCCTCCCTCGCCGATCCCGACAGCGGGCTGCGCCGCCGGGCCGCCGCCGCGATCGCCGACATCGGACACCGCCTCGGCACGGAGCAGGCGCTGCAGCACCGCGTGGACAGCTGGATCACCGACGCCGCCGTCTTCCTCGTCGAGCACTACCGGCACGACATCGCGTCGATCATCACCGACACCGTGGAGCGCTGGGATCCGGCCGAGACCACGGAGAAGATCGAGCTCATGGTGGGCCGCGACCTGCAGTACATCCGTCTGAACGGCACGGTCGTCGGCGCCCTCGCGGGGCTGGCGATCTTCGCCGTGGCGCACGCGCTGATCCCGGTGTAGATCGCGGGACGCCCCGTTCGTTGTCTCGTGGACCAGACAGCGGGAATCCGCGCCGCCCGGCCGTGGGGCGTGGGTCGTGGCACGCTGGTGAGCGGACGCCGATCGCGCGTCCGAGAAGGGACTCCCCCCATGGCGCTGTCGTACGATCCGCTCTGGCCCCGCGGGGGCGACTGGCCCGCCTTCGACACGCGCGCGGACGCGATCCTGCTCGGCGTGCCCACCTGGCGCACCTCGCTCTCGCCCACCGGGGCGCACGCGACGCCCGCCGCGATCCGCGAGGCGCTGCGCCGGTACAGCCCGACCCTGGTGGGTCCGCCCGCCGTCGATCTGAACGAGGTGCTGCGGATCGCCGACGCCGGAGACGTGCACGAGCCGGACGGCGACGAGGGCGTCGCGCGGGCGATCGCGCGGGTGTCCGAGCTGTCCGCGGCCTCGCGGCTGGTGATCGCGCTCGGCGGCGACAACTCGCTGACCTACCCGGTCGCCCTGGGCGCCGCGGCCACGGGCCTGATCACGATCGACGCGCACTTCGACCTGCGCGACGGCGTCTCGAACGGATCCCCGGTGCGCCGGCTGGTCGAGGACGCGCCAGAAGGATCCGCGATCGACCCGACCCGGATCGTGCAGATCGGGATCGCCGACTTCGCCAACTCCGCCGCCTACGCCCGGCGGGCCGCGGACTGGGGCATCCGCGTGATCACCCTGGACGAGGTGCGCCGCCGCGGCATCGACGACGTCATCGCAGAGGCGGTCGAGATCGCGGGCGCGGGCGACGCCGCCCGGGTGCATCTCGACATCGACGTCGATGCGTGCGATCGCGCCGCGACGCCGGGCTGCCCGGCCAGCGTGCCCGGCGGTTTCGCGGCGTGGGAGCTGCGCGCGATCGTGCGCGGCATCGCCGCCGATGCGCGCGTGGTCAGCGCCGACATCGCCGAGGTCGACGCCACCGCCGACGACGAGGACGCGCGCACCGTGCGCCTCGCCGCGCTGTGCGTGCTGGAACTGCTCGCGGCGCTCGCGGAACGCGCATGAGCGCGGACCCGGCAGGATCCGGCGCGCCGGATCCGTTCCTCGACGGAGGGCCCGCGCTGCGCACCGCGCTGGTCGTGCGCTTCCTGCTCGAACTCGCCCTGCTCGCCGGGGCCGCGACCGCGGCATGGCGGCTGGTGCCGGGCGAGGTGAGCTGGCTCGCCGCATCGGCGACCATCATCGCGTTCGCCGTGGTGTGGGGCCTGTTCCTCTCTCCCAAGGCGAAGATCGGCATACCCCCGGCCGGCCGGATGTGCCTGGAGATCGTTCTGTTCGGCGGGGTGGGAGCGGCGCTGTGGGTGACCGGGCTCGGCGGGGCGGGCGCCGTGCTCGTCGTCATCTGGATCCTGGATCTGGTCGCGCTGGCGGTGCTGCAGCGCTGACCGCACTGATCGCGGGGCCCCTGCGGCCCCTGCGACCGCGCGGGGTCAGTGCTCGCGAAGCGCGGACTCGATCGGCTGGTCGCCGGCGTTGAAGCGGATCGTGCGTCTGATCGTCGCCGGTTCGACGAGCGTGCCGGCGATCACCCGCGCGACATCCGCGCGGGAGACCTCGTCCGAGTTCTCCGACGTGACGTCGATCAGGCCCGTCGGCGCATCGAATGTCAGGCGGCTGGGGGCGAGCACCGTCCAGTCCAGCGCGGTCGAGCGCAGGTACTCGTCGGCGTCGGCCTTCGCCTGGGCGTAGGCGTGGAACGAGTTCGAGGCCGGGATGCCGTGCTGCGGCGAGGACCCGAAGTACGACACCATCACGTAGCGGCTCACGCCGGCGTCGGCCGCCGCGTCCATCGACCGCACTGCTGCCTCGAAGTCGACGGCGCGCGTGCGCTCCGGAGTGCCGCCGCCAGCGCCCGCGGACCAGACGACCGCGTCGTGCCCCGCGATCACCTCGGCGATGGCCTCACGGCCGGCCGCCTCGATGTCGAACACGAGCGGCGTCCCGCCCGCGTCGCGCACATCGGCGGCATGGTCGGGGTTGCGGATGACGGCGGTGACGTCATCCCCGCGCGCGGCGAGCAGAGGTTCCAGCAGCAGGGCGATCTTGCCGTGTCCGCCGATGATCAGGATCCGAGCCATGCCTCCACGCTATGCCCGATCGGGCCGCAGTGGGGCATAGACCGAGGAGGCATCGGGGTCTGCTCTACGCTGGTCGTCAGGACCACGGGGAAGCGGGGCCGACGATGACTCTCGATCTGAACAGCGACCTGGGCGAGGCCTTCGCCGCCTGGCCGATGGGCGACGACGAGGCGATGCTGCAGGTCGTGACGAGCGCGAACGTCGCGTGCGGCTTCCACGCCGGCGATGCGGTCACCGCACGTCGCACGGTCCGTCTCGCCGCCCGGCACGGCGTCGCCGTCGGCGCGCACGTCGGCTATCGCGATCTCGCGGGGTTCGGCCGGCGGTTCCTGGATGTCGATGCCGGCACGCTAGCCGACGAGACGCTTTATCAGATCGGCGCGCTGCGGGCCCTCGCCGCCGCCGAGGGCGTGCGGGTCACGTACGTGAAGCCGCACGGGGCGCTCTACAACCGCATCGTGCACGACGAGGTGCAGGCCGCCGCCGTGATCGACGGGATCCTCGCGGCCGGTGACGACCTCGCCATGATGGGCCTGCCCGGATCCCGTGTGCTGCAGCTGGCCGCCGACCGCGGACTGCGGGTGCTCCGGGAGGCGTTCGCCGACCGCGCCTACCGCGCTGACGGCACCCTCGTCCCCCGCTCCGAGCCGGGCGCCGTGCTGCACGACGCGGAGGCCATCGCCGCACGCGTCGTCGGGCTGGCGACGACCGGCACGATGACCGCGATCACCGGGGAGAGCATCGCGATCGACGCGGACAGCGTGTGCGTGCATGGCGACACCCCGGGCGCCGTCGCGATCGCGCGCGCCGTGCGCACCGCGCTCGAGCGCGCCGGCGTCAGCATCGCTCCGCCCGGCGCCGCCTGATCCGACCATGCGCATTCTCACCGCCTCCGACCACGCCCTGCTCGTCGAGGTCGACGATCTCGACGAGGCGATCCGGCGACATCTCGCCTGGGGCGACGTCCCCGGTGTCGTCGAGCTGGTGCCGGCCGCGCGCACGGTCCTGGTCCGATACGAACCGGCGCGCACGTCGGCGGCGGCACTGAGCGCGCGGCTGCGCTCGTGGCCGGCGCCGGAACAGGCGGCGACCGCGCAGGGCGAGGTCCGAATCCCGGTGCGGTACGACGGCGAGGACCTTCCTGCGATGGCGGAGCTCCTGGGCGTCTCCGCCGACGAGCTCGGCGCCCGCCACCGGGCGGCGCGGTGGCGCGTCGCCTTCTCGGGCTTCGCACCCGGGTTCGGGTATCTCGTCGGATCCGATCCGCTCTTCGACGTGCCCCGCCGTGCCACCCCGCGCACCAGGGTCCCGGCGGGATCCGTCGGGCTCGCGGGCACCTTCACGGGCGTGTATCCGCGGGAGAGCCCGGGCGGCTGGCAGCTCATCGGCCGCACCGATGCGGTGGTCTGGGATGCCGATCGGGACCCTCCGGCCCTGCTCGCGCCGGGGAGGGGGGTGCGTTTCACGCTCGCCGCGCGTCCGCGGATCCTCCTGCCCGGGGCGGGGCCGACCGCCGAGCACGGCCCGGTCGGGGCCGCGCCGCTGCGCGACAGCCCGCGCCTGGTCGTCGCGGAATCGGCCTTCCCGATCCTCATCCAGGACCGTGGGCGACCGGGCCGCGCCGCGCTCGGCGTCTCGGGTTCGGGTGCGGCGGACCGCATCGCCCTCCGCGACGCGAACGACGCGGTCGGCAATCCGGCGGGATCCCCGGTGCTGGAGCTGACGGGCAGTGCACGGCTGCGGTTCGAGGGTCTCGGCGGGGGCGACGTCGCCGCGGTCGCCGGCGCCGACGGGCCGCTCCTGCTCACGGGCGCCGATGGCGAGGAACACGAACTCGAGCGCGGCGTCCCGTTCCCCCTCTCCGACGGTGACGAGCTGGAGGTGGGATTCCCGACGCGGGGGCTGCGCTGCGTTCTCGCCGTGCGCGGCGGATTCCTGGTCCACCCCACGCTCGGAAGCGCCTCGACCGACACGCTCGCGGGGCTCGGTCCGGATCCGCTCCGGGCCGGCGATGCGCTCGGGATCGGCGATCCGCACCTCGTCCGCACCGCGGTGCAGCCGTTCCCGATCGCGCGGACGCTCCCTGCGCCGGGCGATGTCGCGGTGCTGCGGATCACGCTCGGCCCGCGCGAGGACTGGTTCACGGCGGACGCCGTCGAGGCGCTCCTCGGTCAGGAGTGGGAGGTGACGCCGCACTCCGATCGCGTCGGGCTGCGCCTGCACGGCGACACTCCCCTCTCACGCGCGGAGCTCGCCGAACTGCCCAGCGAGGGCGCCGTCACGGGATCGATCCAGGTGCCCGCCGACGGTCAGCCGGTGCTGTTCCTGCCCGACCACCCGCTCACCGGCGGATACCCCGTCATCGGCGCGGTCGTCGACGCGGACCTCGATCTCGCCGGTCAGCTGCCGCCCGGATCCCGGATCCGCTTCGCGGTCGGCTGACGCCGTTCAGGAGAAGCGGACGCCGTCCTTCCACACCGCGTCGACGAGCGGCACGCCGGGGCGGTACGCGAGGTGCACTCTGCTCGGCGCCTTCAGCAGCACGAGGTCCGCGCGCATGTCCGGCGCGATGCGGCCGATGTCGTCGCGACGCAGGGCCGCGGCTCCCCCGGCGGTCGCCGCGTGGATCGCCTCGGCGACGGTCATCCGCATGTCGCGCACGGCGACCGCGATGCAGAACGGCATCGACGAGGTGAAGCTCGAGCCGGGGTTCGTGTCGCAGGCGAGCGCCACGGTCACGCCGGCGTCGATGAGCCGCCGCGCATCGGGGTACGGCTGCCGGGTGGAGAACTCCACACCGGGAAGCAGCGTGAGCACCGTGCCGGATCCGGCGAGCGCCGTCACGTCGTCGTCGGTCAGGTACGTGCCGTGGTCGATCGAGGCGGCGCCGAGCTCGACGGCGAGCTGCACACCCTCGCCCGGGCCGAGCTGGCTCGCATGCACGCGCGGCTGCAGCCCCCGGGCGATGCCGGCCTCGAGCACGCGGCGCGACTGCGGCACGGTGAACGCGCCGGTCTCGCAGAACACGTCGATCCACTTGGCGTGCGAGGCGCAGGCGTCGAGCATCGCACCCGTGACGAGGTCGACGTAGGCATCGCCGCGGTCGGCGTATTCCGCGGGCACCACGTGAGCGCCGAGGAAGGTGACCTCGGGCGTGACCTCGGCGGCGAGGCGGACCAGACGCTGCTCGGTCTCGACGTCGAGGCCGTAGCCGCTCTTGATCTCGACCGTGGTGGTGCCCTGGGCGAGCATCTCGTCGAGGAAGCCGCGCAGGCGGATCCGCAACTCGTCGTCAGTCGCGGCGCGGGTGGCGGCGACCGTGGATCGTATGCCGCCGGCCGCATACTTCTGCCCGGCCATACGCGCCTCGAACTCGGCGGCGCGGTCGCCGCCGAAGACGAGATGGCTGTGGCTGTCCACGAAACCGGGGATCACGGCGCGGCCGGCAGCGTCGATGACCTCGTCCGCGGCGGGGGCATCGACTGCGGGGCCGACCCAGGCGATCCGGTCGTCCTCGATGAGCACGGCGGCGTCGTGCAGCGTGCCGCAGAGGTCGTCGCCCGCCGGGGCGTTCGTCGTGAGCTCGCCGATGTTCGTGATCAGGATCCGCATGTCCTCAAGCCTTCCGCAAAGTGTCGCGTCCCGCTCTTCGCTCCCCCATCCCCCGATGAGGCGCGAAGAGCGGGACGCCGTCTGTGTTCGAGCCCCGGGCTCAGAGTCCCATCGGGACCTTGAGACCGCGCTCGCGGGCCACGTCCTTCGCGTGGTCGTAGCCCGCGTCGACGTGCCGCATGACGCCGGTGCCGGGGTCGTTGGTGAGCACGCGCTCGAGCTTTTCCGCAGCGAGGGCGGATCCGTCGGCGACGGTCACCTGACCGGCGTGGATGGAACGGCCGATGCCGACGCCGCCGCCGTGGTGCAGCGACACCCAGCTCGCGCCCGACGCCGTGTTCAGCAGGGCGTTCAGCAGCGGCCAGTCGGCGATCGCGTCGGAGCCGTCCTTCATGGCCTCGGTCTCGCGGTACGGGCTGGCGACGGATCCGGAATCGAGGTGGTCGCGACCGATCACGATGGGTGCGGACAGCTCGCCCGAGGCGACCATCTCGTTGAACTTCAGGCCCGCCAGGTGGCGCTCCTTGTAGCCGAGCCAGCAGATGCGCGCGGGCAGGCCCTCGAAGTGCACCTTGTCCGCCGCCTTCTCCAGCCAGCGGTGCAGGGCGGCGTCCTCCGGGAAGAGCTCGGCGATCGCCCGGTCGGTCTTGTAGATGTCCTCCGGATCGCCGGAGAGCGCAGCCCAGCGGAACGGGCCGCGGCCCTCCTCGAACTGCGGGCGGATGTACGCCGGCACGAAGCCGGGGAAGTCGAAGGCGCGGTCGAACCCGCCGAGCTTCGCCTCGGCCCGGATCGAGTTGCCGTAGTCGAAGACCGCGGCGCCCGCGTCCTGGAACGCGACCATCGCGGCGACGTGCGCGGCCATCGACTCGCGCGAGCGGCGGGTGAACTCCTCCGGATCCGCCTCCGCGGACGCCTTCCAGTCCGCGATCGAGATGCCGATCGGCAGGTACGCGAGCGGGTCGTGCGCGCTGGTCTGGTCGGTGACGATGTCGATCGGCACTCCCCGGCGGAACAGCTCGGGGAACACCTCGGCGGCGTTGCCGACGATGCCGACGGAGAGGGCCTCGCCGGCCTCCTTCGCGGCGACCGCGCGGGCGATCGCCTCGTCGAGGTCGGTGTAGTACACGTCCAGGTAGCCGTGGTCGACCCGGCGCGCGAGGCGCGACTCGTCGACGTCGACGATGAGCACGGCCCCGTCGTTCATGGTGACGGCGAGCGGCTGCGCGCCGCCCATGCCGCCCGCGCCGCCGGTGAGGCTGAGCGTTCCGCGCAGCGACTCCTTGCCGAGCGAGCGGGCGACGGCCGCGAACGTCTCGTAGGTGCCCTGCAGGATGCCCTGGGATCCGATGTAGATCCAGGATCCGGCCGTCATCTGGCCGTACATCATGAGGCCGAGCTGCTCGAGCCTGCGGAACTCGGGCCAGGTGGCCCAGTCGCCGACGAGGTTCGAGTTGGCGATGAGCACGCGCGGCGCCCACTCGTGGGTGCGGAACACGCCGACCGGCTTGCCGGACTGCACGAGCAGGGTCTCGTCGGGCTCGAGTTCGTCGAGGGTGCGCACGATCGCGTCGTACGCCTCCCAGCTGCGCGCGGCGCGGCCGGTGCCGCCGTAGACGACGAGGTCTTCGGGGTGCTCGGCGACCTCGGGGTCGAGGTTGTTCATGAGCATCCGCTTGGCGGCCTCGGCGCCCCAGCTCTTCGCGGTGCGCTCGTTGCCGCGGATGGCGCGGATCCGGCGGGTCGGGTCGGACAGGGTCAGGTCAGTCATTCGCGTGCTCCTTCGCAATCGCAGCGATCTGGCCGGACTGCACGAGCGCGGTCACGGCCTCCATCTCGGGGCTGAGGAATCGGTCGGGGCCGGGGCCGCCGGCGACGGTGCGGACAAGGTCGCGCACGGCACCGGTGGCGGGTCCGGCCTCGAGCGGCGCGCGCAGGTCGAGCGCCCGGGCGCCGGTGAGGATCTCGATCGCGAGCACGCGCCCGAGACCGTCGATCGCGCGGCGCAGCTTGCGGGCTGCGGCCCAGCCCATCGAGACGTGGTCCTCCTGCATCGCCGAGGACGGGATCGAGTCGACCGAGGCGGGCACCGCGAGGCGCTTGAGCTCGGAGACAATACCGGCCGCCGCGTACTGGGCGATCATCAGACCGGAGTCGACGCCGACCTCGTCGGCGAGGAACGGCGGCAGGCCGTGGCTGCGGGCCGGATCCAGCGCACGGTCGGTGCGGCGCTCCGCGACCGACGCGACGTCGGCGACCGAGATCGCGAGGAAGTCGAGCACCGCGGCGACCGGGGCGCCGTGGAAGTTGCCGTTCGACTCGATGCGGCCGTCGCTGGTGACGACGGGGTTGTCGACGACGCTGGACAGCTCGCGCTCGGCGATCGAGGTCGCATACGCGGCGGTGTCGCGCGCGGCGCCGTGCACCTGCGGCGAGCAGCGCAGCGAGTACGCGTCCTGCACGCGGCCGTCATCCGGGCCTTTGTGGCTCGCGACCATCGGGGAGGATCCGAGGAACGCGCGCAGGTGCGAGGCGGAGACGGCCTGCCCGACCTGGGGGCGCAGAGCCATGAGGTCGGCGGCGAAGACCGCGTCCGTGCCCAGCTGCGACTCGATCGACATGGCCGCGGAGATGTCGGCGGTGATCAGAAGCTCATCGAGGTCGTGCAGCGCCAGCACGAGCATGCCGAGCATGCCGTCGGTGCCGTTGATGAGGGCGAGTCCCTCCTTCTCGACGAGCTGGAGCGGCTCGATGCCGGCGCTCGCGAGCGCGTCTGCGGCGGGCACCAGGTCGCCGGCGGCGTTGCGGACGTCGCCCTCGCCCATCGACGCGAGCGCGACGTGGGCGAGCGGAGCGAGGTCGCCCGAGCAGCCCAGCGAGCCGTACTCGCGCACGATCGGGGTGATCCCGGCGTTGAGCATCGCGGCATAGGTCTCGACGACCGCGGGGCGGACGCCGGTGTGGCCGGACGCGAGGGTCTGCAGGCGCAGCAGCTGCAGCGCACGCACGACCTCGGTCTCGACCTCGGCGCCGGTGCCCGCGGCGTGCGAGCGGATCAGGCTCAGCTGCAGCTGGCGGCGACGGTCGGGGGCGATGAACGTGGTGGCGAGGGCACCGAAACCGGTCGAGACGCCGTAGTGCGGGCGGGGATCGGCGGCCATGCCGTCGATCACTCCGCGGGCGGCCGCGACTCGGTCGAGGGCACCGGCGTCGATGACGATCTCGGCGTGGTGGCGGGCGACGGCGACGACATCCTCGGGGCGCAGCGGCGCCGCACCGACGATGACGGGAGAAGTGTGGGGCATGAGTCGATTCCACACCCTGCCCTACCGCTCGGGCAGGGTGATCTGTCAGAGTGTGTCTGTGATACCAGACAGCCAGCCGTCGGCCCCGGAGCGGTCGGCGCCGCAGGTTCCCGCCGCCGACCAGACCCTGCGGATCCTGCGATTCCTCGCCCGGCGCGCCGGCCCGGTGGCCGCTTCGGCGCTCGCGAGGGAGCTGGGGATCCCCCGCTCCACCGTCTACCACCTGCTCGCGACGCTGGAGGCGCACGGGTTCGTCGTGCACCTGCCGCAGGAGCGGCGCTGGGGGCTCGGCACGAGCGCGTTCGAGCTCGCCGGGGGCTACGCGCGGCAGGAGCCGCTCGCCCGGCTCGGTCGCCCGCTGCTCGCCGGCCTCGCCGACCGCCTCGGCGAGAGCGCGCACCTCGCGGTCATGACCGGGCGCGACGTGCTGTACATCGTCGAGGAGCGCGCCCTGCGCCGCCCGGCCCTCATCACCGACGTCGGCGTGCGCCTGCCCGCGCATCTCACCGCGACCGGACGGGCGATGCTCGCCGCGCTCCCCCGCGCGCAGGTGCGCGCGCTCTATCCGGACGCCGGATCCTTCGCCGAACGCACCGGGCGCGGGCCGAGCACGCCGCGAGAGCTGCGCGAGGTGCTGCGCGACGTGCGCCGCGAGGGCTTCGCGCGCGAGGACGGCGAGGTCACCGCCGACTTCCGCTCGGTGGGGGTCGCCGTGCGCGATCACGTGGGCTGGCCGGTCGCAGCGGTCGCGATGACCTGGACCGACGAGGCCCCGATCGACGAGGCCGGGATCGTCGCCGCGGTCGCCGAGACCGCGCAGCAGCTGCAGCGCCGGCTCGGCTACGGCGGACGGTGAGCGTTCGACCGCCGCCTCGGCCGAGGCGGGTTCACAGCGGCGAACGCCAGGATCGATCTGTGCCCCCGTCCCCCCGATCGCGCCTCTGGCGGGTCGCGCTGATCGCGGGCGTCGTCGGCGCCGTCGCCGGCACGCTGGGATCCTGGATCCCGTCGTTCTGGGGCGACGAGGCCGCGAGCGTCATGTCGGCCTCGCGCACCTGGCCGGAGCTGTGGCGGATGCTGCAGACCGTCGACGGCGTGCACGGCGCGTACTACGCATTCCTGCACGTGTGGACCGGGCTGTTCGGCGCGAGCGAGTTCTCGGTGCGGCTGCCGAGCGCGATCGCGGCCGGGTTCCTGGCGGCCGGCACCGCGGCGCTGGCCGGTCGCTTCGGCGGCGCGCGGCTCGCACTCGCCGCCGGGCTCATCGCCGGCCTGCTGCCGCGCACCGCCGTCATGGCCGCGGAGGCCCGCTCGTATGCGATCGGCTCCGCGATCGCGGTGTGGCTGACCGTGCTGCTCATGGATCTGCTCTCCCGGCGTCGCGCCTGGTGGGTGTGGGCGGCGTACGCGGTCGGTTCCGCGGTGGCGATCTACGTCTTCCTCTACCTCGCCCTGCTGCTCGTCGTGCACGGGCTCTTCGTGCTGCTCTTCCACCGCCGCTCGCTCTGGCGCTGGGCGGCGTCGGCGGTGAGCGGCGTCGTGCTCGCGCTGCCGATCGTGCTGCTCGCGGCGGCCGAGCAGAACCAGATCGGCTTCCTCGCGTACCGCGACTACATCACGCCGCTCAACGTGCTCGCACTGCAGTGGTTCGACCCGGTCACCGCCTGGCTGTGCGGGGCGCTCATCTTGATCGGGCTGGTCGCCATGCTCGGTGCCCGGCCGCGGGAGGCGGATCGCCTGCGGCTGAGCGCGCTCGCGCTGATCTGGCTGGTGCTGCCGACGGCCGCGGTGCTGATCGGCAGCGTGCTGATCGCGCCGATGTACACCGTGCGATATCTGTCGTTCTGCACGCCGGCCGCCGCGATCCTGGTGGCCGTCGGTGTCCTCGCCGCCGCGCGCGGGATCGCTCAGCGCCCCCCGGCGCGCATGGTCACGGCCGGAGCGATCCTGCTCGCGGTCGTGCTCGCCGCCTTCGTGCCCAACCTGATCGTGCTGCGCGGTCCTTACGCGAAGGACGGCAGCGACTGGCGCGAGGCCGCGTCCTACCTGCACGCGCACGCGCAGGCGGGGGACGCGGTCGTCTACGACGATCGTCCGAAGAACTCGGAGGAGCCACGGCTGATCCCGGCTGTCTACCCGGCGGACGTCGAGGGGCTCCGCGACCCCGCGCTCGTCACGCCCTTCCGGGTGCGCGCGGGGCTATGGGATCGCACCCGCCCGAACGACCGGCTCACCGTCACCGACCTCGGATCCTCCGTCTGGGCGCTCGAGCGCGGCCCGGACCCCGCGCACTCCCCCGACGTCGCGCACCTGCAGGCGCTGGGCTTCCGGATCGTGTCGGCGCACCGGATCAACGTCACGACCGTGCTGCATCTGGTGCACGGCTGAGTCCGTCGCGGAACGCCCGACTATCCCGATGAGAAGCCTTTTTCCTTTGCTTCTCACACTTCCCTTTCTCGGACTTTTGTTCTATACTGAGGTATGGCGTTCGACACCACTCCCCACCCCGCCGGCAACGGCGATCTCGTGGACGAGTGCGCGCGGATCGACCGCGAGATCGCGGCGCTGGAGGCACGAAAGGCAGATCTGCTCGGCGAGCGGGTTTGCCGCCTGCTGGCCGAGGTCGCACCGGGTGCGGCCGGGTTCGAGGCGGCCGAGCGGTCGATGTTCGCGGAGGTCTCCGCCGCCCTGCACATCACCAGGAACGCCGCAGCGCGACAGCTGGGTGTCGGGTGGGCGCTGCAAGGTCGGTTCCCGGCGACGCGGGCGGCATTGGCCGCGGGCGACATCTCCCTCCGGCACGCGACCTCGATCGTCGCCGCAGCCGCACCGATCGGGCTCCACGACACCGCATCGCTCGCGGCGTTCGAGGAGCAGATCCTCCCCTACGCCGCGGCGGAGACCGTTCCTCGCACCGAGGCGTTCGCGCGTTCCCTGGTCGCGGCCATCGTCCCGGAGACCGTGGTGACTCGCCATCGGCGCGCCAGGGATGAGCGCCGGGTGACCGTGGTCGACGTGGAAGACGGGATGAGTCTGTTCCAGATCCTGATGCCCACACCTCTCGCGCAGGCCGCCTACGATCGGGTGACCCGGATCGGCCGCGAGATCAAGACCATCATCGCGGCCACGGCGTGCGGCGGATTCGACGGTCCGCGCGCTCCCCAGCCCGGATGCGAGCTCACCGACGAAGACCTCGAACGGCTCACCGGGTTCGAGAGCATGGCCGAGGAGATCGGCGAACCGCTTCCGGACGAGCGCACGCTCGATCAGATCCGCGCCGACCTCGTCATCGACATCCTGCTCAGCGGGTGCGGCGACATCCTGACGGAGAACGGGCTCGACGGAATCCGCGGCACGGTTCAGGTCACCGTCGCCGCGACCACCCTCATCGGCGACGACGACCGCCCGGCGGAGCACGACGGGCACGGGCCCATGGCCCCGGACATCGCACGCTCCCTCGCCGGCGACGCCGCGCAGTGGGAACGCCTGTTCCTCGACCCGTCCGGAATGCTCATCCGCACCGACAGCTACACGCCGACCGAGCGGATGAAGAAGCACCTGCGCGCCCGCGACCGGCACTGCCGGTTCCCCGGTTGTCGGCTTCCCGCTCGGAACTGCCAGATCGACCACACCTTCGACCATGCAAGAGGCGGCCCCACCGAGATCGGCAACCTCGCCTGCGTCTGCGTCGGACACCACTCCCTGAAGCATCCGGATCTCGACCGACGCTGGCGCTGGACTGCCGCCCAGAGACCGGGCGGCATCGTCGAATGGACCAGCCCCACCGGCCGCGTCTACACCGACACCCCGCCTCCGCGCGTCCAGTTCGTCTGAGAGTGTGCGGCGGCCCGTCTCAGACCGGCACGTACATCACGACGGTGAGCCCGGGAGCATCTGAGGGCACCAGACTGTGGTGCTCGAACACCCGGCGACCCTGGGTCGGGTGTTCAAAGACCCGCTGCCGGGAGGCGAAGCGCTCCACGGCGTGCTCCGCCCACTGGATCCGGAAGTCCTCGCTCGCCTCGAGCAGCCGGCCGATCAGCGCCCGGTGCCGGTCGGAGCTCAGCCGCACCCCCGACTCCGCGCGGAACTCAGCCAGGAACCGCCTGCTCTCCTGATCCCAGTCGGGCAGCATCCGGCGCAGTCGCGGGTCGGTGTAGATGAGCCAGAGCAGGTTCCGGTCAGCGCGATCCAGCCCGGCGATCGGTGCGTAGAGCCCCGCGTACGGAGCGTTCCAGCCGACGATCGCCCAGTCGCTCGCGACCACGAACGCGGGGAACGCGAGGGCATCCACCAGGCGCTGCAGGTGATCCGGGATCCGCTCCGCGTCCTCGGCCGGGGAGTCCTCGGCAGGCCCCGCGAGACGCACCACGTAATCGACCTCGGCCGCGCTGAGCTGCAGCACGCGGGCCACCGCTGCAAGCACCTGACGGGAGACGCCGATGTCGCGGCCCTGCTCGAGCCAGGTGAACCAGCTCGCGCTGACCCCGGCGAGCGCTGCCACCTCTTCGCGGCTGAGACCGATGTCGCCGCGCCGTGCGGCCTGCGGCAGGCCCAGGGCGGAACGACTTGCGGCGCGGCGGCGGGAGGCGAGGAACTCCCCCAGCTGCTCGCGGCGGGGAGTGCGCGGACGGATCATGATGAAACAGTACTCCGAGTACTAGTACAAACCCTCCTCGCTCCAGGGCTCGGCAACGGCCCGCGACAGGTCCACAATGGTCACCATGGTCGCTTATCGCTCTCGCACGGTCACCCACGGACGCAACATGGCGGGCGCGCGCGCCCTCTTCCGCGCCGCCGGCGTCAACGGCGCCGACCTCGGCCGGAAGCCCATCATCGCCGTCGCGAACTCGTACACCGAGTTCGTGCCGGGGCACACCCACCTCGCCCCGGTCGGACGCATCGTCGCCGAGGCGATCAACGAGGCCGGCGGCATCTCCCGCGAGTTCAACACGATCGCGGTCGACGACGGCATCGCGATGGGCCACGGCGGCATGCTCTACTCGCTGCCCTCGCGCGACCTCATCGCCGACTCGGTCGAGTACATGGTCAACGCGCACTGCGCCGACGCCCTGGTCTGCATCTCGAACTGCGACAAGATCACCCCCGGCATGCTGCTCGCCGCCCTCCGCCTGAACATCCCGACCGTGTTCGTCTCGGGCGGCCCGATGGAGGCCGGCCGCGCCACGCTCGTCAACGGCACGGTGCGCTCCCTCGACCTCGTGGACGCGATCAGCGACGCCGTGAACGAGAACATCTCCGACGCCGACATGCTGCGCATCGAGGAGTCTGCGTGCCCGACCTGCGGATCCTGCTCCGGCATGTTCACCGCGAACTCGATGAACTGCCTCACCGAGGCGATCGGCCTCTCGCTGCCCGGCAATGGCTCGGTGCTCGCGACCCACACCGCGCGCAAGGCGCTGTATGAGAAGGCCGGATCCCTCGTCGTCGACATCGCCCAGCGCTACTACGAGGGCGACGACGACAGTGTGCTGCCCAAGAGCATCGCCACGCACGCCGCGTTCGGCAACGCCATGGCCCTGGACATCGCGATGGGCGGATCAACCAACACGATCCTGCACCTGCTGGCCGCCGCGCACGAGGCCGGCGTCGACTTCGGCCTCGCCGAGATCGACGAGATCTCGCGCCGGGTGCCGTGCCTGGCGAAGGTGGCGCCGAATTCCGCGGGCGGCCGCATCTACTACATGGAGGACGTGCACCGCGCCGGCGGCATCCCGGCCCTGCTCGGCGAGCTGCGCCGGGGCGGCCTGCTCGACGACCAGGTGCACACCGTGCACTCCGCGACCCTCGGCGAGTGGCTGGACGAGTGGGACATCCGCAGCGGATCCGCCTCGGCCGAGTCTGAGGACCTCTGGCACGCGGCCCCGGGCGGCGTGCGTTCGTCCACCGCGTTCTCGCAGTCGGAGCGCTGGGCCACCCTCGACACCGACGCCGAGGGCGGCTGCATCCGCGACGTCACCCACGCCTACTCGAAGGACGGCGGCCTGGGTGTGCTGCACGGCAACATCGCCGAGAACGGCGCCGTCGTGAAGACCGCCGGCGTCGACGAGTCGATCTGGACGTTCTCCGGCCCCGCCGTGGTCTGCGAATCGCAGGACGAGGCGGTCGAGAAGATCCTGAACAAGCAGGTGAAGGAGGGCGACGTCGTCGTCATCCGCTATGAGGGCCCCAAGGGCGGCCCCGGCATGCAGGAGATGCTGTACCCGACGTCGTTCCTGAAGGGCCGCGGACTCGGCAAGGCCTGCGCGCTGATCACCGACGGGCGCTTCTCCGGCGGCACCTCCGGCCTGTCCATCGGACACGTCTCGCCCGAGGCCGCCGCCGGCGGCATGATCGCGCTCGTCGAGGACGGCGATGTCATCTCGATCGACATCCCCACCCGCAAGCTCGAGCTCGACGTGCCGTGGGATGAGCTGGAGCGCCGCCGCGAGCACCTCGAGGCGAACGGCGGCTACCGCCCCAAGAACCGCGTGCGCGAGGTCAGTCCCGCGCTGCGCGCCTACGCGCACTTCGCGCAGTCCGCCGACAAGGGCGCGATCCGCATCGTCCCGGAGCTCTAAGGCTCCCCGCCCCCACCCACCCCTCCGCGAGACTCCACTATTCGCACGAGACGCCGCTGCTGCAGCGGAGTGTCACGCCAGAAGTGGAGTCTCGCGGTCAGTGCACGATGCGCGGTCGCGGCACAAACGCGCGACACAGGGCTTCCCTGCCGCGTCAGCGGCTGTCGGTCGCCGTGCGCTCGTAGAGCAGGATCACGCTGCCGTAGCCTTCGACGCGACGGACCGCGTGGAAGCCGAGGTCGGTCAGATCCCTGAGCCCCCAGCTGTCCACCGCGCCCTCGAACTTCAGCTCGACCACCCACACCCGGCTCACGCCGTCGAACCGGCCGAGCTGGGCCGCATGCGGAATCGAGTACGTCTGGTCGTACCAGGTGTACGAGTTCTGGAACGGGGTCTTCAGCAGCAGATCGGTGACGTCGCGGAAGGCCGACGGATCCGTGTCCTTCGCCAGCCGGGTGCGCTGCGAGGGCCGCGCGCCGTCGTCGAAGACGATCCCGTCGCCGGCCTTCGCGTTCGTCCGAATGAAGGTCGAGACGTCGTTCCAGTCCGAGGCGTTCTTGGAGTACGGCCCGCGCTGCGAGATCGCGACCGGGACCGCCGCGATCAGCACCGCGGCGACGGCGAGCCCGGCAAGGCCGACGACCCATCGCGACCGGCCGAGGCGGGCCAGCCGGCGCACGCCGAGGGCCATCATGATGGCGACCGCCGGGGCGGAGAAGGTCCCGTATCGCGCGGTGTAGCCCGCCACGAACGGGCTCGCCACGAGCAGCAGCCCCATCGGCACGCTCATCCAGGCCAGCGCCACGGTCTCCAGCCGCAGCCCCAGCCGCCCGCCCGCGCGGCGGATCCGCACCGTCTCGATCACGAACGGCACGACCGCCACCAGGACGACCACCCAGGCGATCACGGCGAACCACCACTCCTGGAACCACATGTCGCTGAGTACGACCTTGGGCGTGATGGTCTCGCGGATCGCGAGGAAGGCGATCTGACGGCGCTGCAGGAACCCGAACCAGGCCAGCGGCGACGCGAGCACCAGCGCGATCCCCGTGCTCACCGCCCACGCCCGCCACCGGCGGCGCAGTGGCGCCGAGCACGCCACGACGACGGCGAGCGCGGCCACCATCAGCGCGAAGTAGAGGAAGACCCAGATCGCGACCGTCAGCACCGCTGTGTAGGCGATCCAGCCGCCGCGCGCGCGGCCCTCACGGCGGGCGATCTCGACCAGGATCACGACCAGCACGGCGGCGAGGGCGGCTCCGGTCGCGTAGGAGCGGGCCTCCTCCCCCGCGAAGATCAGCCGGGGCAGAGTAGCTGTGAACACGCCGGCGAGGATCGCGAACCGGATCGTCCCGAATCGCCCGCACAGCCAGACCACCGCGGCGGCGCAGACGCCGATCGCGAGGGCCGAGGGGAACCGGATCGAGAACGCGCTCGGTCCGAACACGTCGATCCACGCGTGCAGCCCGAGGTAGTAGAGACCGTGCACGGAGTCGACGTAGCTCAGCATCGGCCAGAGCGTGCCGAGCGGACGCGTGGCCGACATCAGACTCGCCGCCTCGTCGCCCCACAGCGAAGGGATCCAGCTCCCGGCGGCGCTCACGGCCACCGCGAACAGGCCCACGATCACCGCCCAGCGCGCGAGGTGCCGAGGGTTCGGCGTCTCCCCGGCCGCGCCCGAGGGGAGGTTCGGCCGCTCCGGAGCACTGAGGACGGCGGAGGAGGTCACAGCCCCCGAGCGTAGCCGTCGGGATTTGGCGCCGGCTCCGAGATCCCTGTCATCGCGCCGATGACGGCGTCCGCGTCGCTGTGAGCATTCCCTCGGGAGCGGGCGAATATCCTGGATCGGTGCCCCTCCCCTTTCCTGTGCGGCGTCTGCGGACCACCGCCCGCCGTCTGAAGCGCGCCGTCGAGGCCGAGCGCATCGCCTTCTGGCGCTCGCGCCCGCTGCGCTCCGATCAGGTGCTGTACGAATCGTTCGCCGGCAACGGCGTGCTCTGCAACCCCGAGGCGATCTTCCGCCACCTGCTGGCCGACCCCGCGTACGCGCATCTGACGCACGTCTGGGTGATCGCGGACGACGCCGCCCTCGCCCGGTTCCGCGCCGAGTTCGACGGACATGCACGGGTGTCGTTCGTGCGCCGCGGATCCGCCTCCTACCGGCAGGCGCTGGCCGTCAGCGGGTGGCTCGTCAACAACGCCACGTTCCCGAGCTGGTTCGGCAAGCGGCCGGGTCAGGTGTACCTGAACACGTGGCATGGCACCCCGCTGAAGCTCATGGGCTTCGACATGCCGAACGGCGCGGTGCAGTCCGGGAACACGCTGCGCAACTTCCTGATGTCCGACTATCTGCTCGCCGCCAACCCGTTCATGGCCGAGACCATGTACGAGAGCGCCTACCGGCTGACGAACGTGTACCCCGGCACGATCATCGAGGAAGGCTACCCGCGCATCGACCGGCAGCGCCTCGACGCCGACGCCGAGGCCGCCGTGCGCGCCGAGCTCGAGCAGACCGGCGTCGTGCTCGACGGCCGCGCCATCGTGCTGTTCGCGCCGACCTGGCGCGGATCCTCCTTCGACGACCCCGAGGACAACATCGATGAGCTGGCAGCCCAGCTCGCGGCGCTGCAGGAGGGCGTGGGCCCCGACCGCGTCGTGGTGCTGAAGACGCACCAGATCGTGCACGCGCACGCCGCGGAACGGCCGGAGCTCGCCCGTTCCCTGGCCCCCAACACGATCCCGACGAACGTGCTGCTGGGCGCGGCGGCCGGTCTCGTCACCGACTACTCGTCGATCTTCTTCGACTACCTCGCGACCGGCCGGCCCGTGGCGTTCTTCACCCCCGACGCCGATCTGTACTCGTCGGGCCGCGGCACCTACATGCCGCTGGACACCCTGCCCGGCCCGGTGTCCGCAGATGCCGCCGAGACCGGCCGGGCGCTGAGTGCGCTGCTCGCGGACGGGGCGGATCCGCACCCGCAGTACGCGTCGTGGGTGCAGCGTTTCGCGCCGTTCGACGACGGCGACGCCACCGCGCGCGTGGTCGACATCGTCTTCGGCGGGCGCCGCGACGGCTACCGGGCTCGGCCGACCGCGCACGACGGCCGCACCCGCCTGCTCGTCTATCTGGGCGGCATGAAGCCGAACGGCATCACCACCGCGGCCCTGAACCTGCTGGGGGCGCTGGATCACTCGAAGTACGACGTCACGGCGCTCCTGCCCAAGCGACGCCTCTCCACCGACCCGCTGACGCAGGCGCGGATCCCCGCCGAGGTGCGACAGGTGTTCCGGATCGGCGGGATGAACGGATCCAAGGTCGTGCACCTGCGCCGTCGCATCGACGACTGGCGCGGCTCCCCCCGGCAGCCCGGCACGGAACCCTGGCACGAGAACATGTGGCGCGCCGAGTGGGCGCGCGTGTTCGGCGACTCCCGCTACGACTGGGTGGCCGACTTCAGCGGGTACGGCCCGATGTGGACGAGCCTGCTGCTGCACGCCCCCGCGCGGGACGCCGCCGGGACGCCGCCGACACGTGCGGTCTGGATGCACAACGAGATGGCGGCCGACCGGGAGCGCACCGTCAACGGCAAGGCGCGCATGCGACGCAGCCTCGGCGCCGTGTTCGCGATGTACCCCGAATACGACCAGCTCGTCTCGGTGTCGCACCAGCTCACCGAGCTGAACCGCATCGAGCTCGCCGAGTACGCCCCCGCCGACCGGTTCCGCACGGTGCGCAACTTCCCGGACGTGGAGCACGTGACCCGCGGCATGCTCCGTCCGCTCAGCGCGCTCTTCGAGGGCGATCCCGACACCGAGGGCGAGCGTGAGCCGGCTCCCGCCTGGTTCGAGGCCCTGCAGGACGACGAGGGCGAGCTGCGCTGGTTCATCACGGTCGGCCGGCTCTCCCCAGAGAAGAATCACGCACGCCTGATCCGCTCCTTCCTCACCGTGCACGCCGCGCACCCGGAGACCCGGCTGCTGATCGTCGGCGGCGGCCCGCTGCGCGCCGAACTGCAGCAGCAGATCGACGAGGCCGGAGCGACGGACGTGGTGTTCCTCACCGGCGTCCAGCGCAATCCTTACGCGCTGCTGGCCGCCTCGGACTGCTTCGTGCTGTCCAGCCTCTACGAGGGCCAGCCGATGGTGCTCATCGAGGCGGCGATCTGCGAGCTGCCGATCGTGTCGACGTCGTTCGGATCCGTCTTCGGGGCGCTCCCCGAAGGATCCATCCGGATCGTCGATCAGGACGACGGCGCCCTCGCGGCCGGCATGACGGCGTTCCTGGACGGCGAGGTGCCCCCGGCGCAGCTGGATGTCGACGCGTATCGCGCGGACGTGATGGCCGAGTTCGAGGCCCTGCTCGAGAGCTGATCGCCGGGCCCGCCCCCGTTCCGCCGAAACCGGCGACCGCGCCTCCCAGCGGGGTTACGATCACCGCAGGGGTGCAAAGGAGGAAGGATCATGGATACCCGATCACGGCCGATGGGCACCACGACGCACGCCGAGTGGGGCGCCGGACATCCCCGCCTGCTGATCAGCTCCGACGAGACGCGCCTGGTGCACGACATCACCGCCGACGAGACGCGCATCGGATCCGCGCCCGACTGCGAGGTGAGCCTGCCCGGGCTGGCGCCCGTGCACGCGATCATCCGCCACGATGGGCACGATGACTACGACCTCGAGCTGATCGGCGCGGGTGAGACCAGTGCGAACATCGGCAAGGCTGCCGAGGAGGAGGGCCGCACCGCCGAGACGCTGCACACCGGCGCGCGCTTCACCGCGGACGGCTGGCGCTTCGTCTTCGTGCGCGACGAGTACGCCGATCACGGCCGCCCCTACGGCGGACGGCTCGGCGGCGAGGGCGCCCACCAGCGTCGCCAGCCGCCGCGCCCCGACTACGAGCGCGAGGGGCACACGGGCGCCGTGCCGCTTCCTGACGCGCCGGACGACGAGACGCTCGCCGAGCAGCGGAACCGCCTCGCCGACTGAGTCATCTGTGGCGGTCGAGGCGGCTGATGCTCAGGACTCCGACGGGACCAGCGGCAGCTGCGGGCCGTGGTTCCAGGCCAGGATCGCCGGCTCCTCGCGCGAGAAGCCGAGCACCGAGACGGATCCGGCATCGAGCGTGATCGCCGCGCCGAAGCGCGGAGCCAGCCGCAGGAACACCGCGGTCAGGATCCGCAGGTAATGCCCGTGTGCGATGAGCGCAACATCGCCGGTGGCCATCGCCGGAAGCACCCGGGTGAGCACCCGGGAGGCGCGCGCGGCCACCTCTTCCACGGTCTCCCCTGGGGTCTCGCCGCGGATCACGCCGTGCGTGAACGCGCTCCAGTTGTAGCCGAGTTCGGCGCGGATGTCCTTCGTGGTGCGGCCCTCGTAGCCGCCGTAGTCCCATTCGACGAGCAGCGAGTCGACCTCGGCGTGCAACCCCGCGAGCTCCGCGGTGCGCCGGGCGCGCTGCAGCGGCGAGGAGAGCACGAGACCGAAGTCGTAGCCGGTGACCAGGGATCCGGCCAGGCGCGCCAGCTCCTCGCCGCGCTCAGTCAGCGGGATGTCGGTGCGACCGGTGTGCCGCCCGCTCCGCGACCACTCGGTCTCGCCGTGCCGCAGCAGCACGAGCTTGCCCTGCGGGTTGTCCGGCGCCGGACGGTCGGGCAGCGGGTCGAGGGTCGGCGGCAGCTCGGGATTCTCCACGTCGCCACGCTACGCCCTCGGCCGCGGTTTCCCGTCGGCGACGTCACGCCCGGACGAGCACGAACAGCAGGCACAGCACGCCGACGAGCAGGGTCGCCGCCGTCAGCGCGACGACGGGCCACCCGGAGCGCAGCACGACGGGCTCGGTCGACGTGAGGGCGCGGTGCTGGCGCATGTATCTGCGGTGCGAGCCGACCAGGACGACGAGAGCGAGCGCGAGCCCCGCGAAGCCGAGCACGAGCGCGGCCGCGCCGATCACCGAGGGCAGGATCCGCATCACGATCACGGACCCGCCGGCCAGCGAGAGCGCCGTGCGGCGCCAGGCCAGCGCGGTGCGCTCGGGCTGCAGTCCGGGGTCGAAGACCCGCTCGCGGTCGCCGGTCACGCCAGGAGCACCCCGAGCAGCACAAGGACGCCGGTCGCGACGACGACGACCGCCAGCGGGATCGCGATCCACGGCGGTGCGAGCGGGGTCGACTCCCGCAGCGACCGCTCCGTGCGCATCCAGCCCAGCCAGGCCTGCACCGGCGTCAGCAGGCCCGCGACGATGAGCAGGATCGACGCCGCGTGCCGGAAGCCCGGGTGCATCCCGAGTCCCAGCGCCTCGAGCGCGACTCCGCCCGCGAGCAGCGCGAGCGAGGTGCGGATCCAGGCGAGGAAGGTGCGCTCGTTCGCGAGCGTGAACCGCGCGTCGGGTTCCTCGCCGCGGTCGTAGACGTGCCGGGGGAAGCGGCTGGTGCTCATGCGTTCTCCGTTCGGAGCGAGACGGTGCGGAACCCGGCGTTGCCCATCGACGAGTCGGGGGTGTTCGAGCTGCGCGCGGAGTTGCGGTAGCGGTTGCAGTAGGAGATGTGGCACAGGTAGCTGCCGCCGCGCAGCAGCCGGGCCGTCCCGTGCGACGGACCTCGGGGATCCACCACCGCCGCATGCTCGTAGGCGCGTGGATCGAACCAGTCCGCGCACCACTCCCACACGTTGCCGACGGGCTGGTGGAGCCCGTACCCGTTGGCGGCGAAGGCACGCACCGGGGCGGTGGTCAGCCAGCCGTCGTCGAGGGTGTTCTCCCGCGGGAAGGATCCCTGCCAGATGTTCGTGCGCCAGCCGCCGTCGTCGGGTTCCTCATCGCCCCACGGATACTTCGCGCCGTCGATCCCGCCGCGCGCGGCATACTCCCACTCCGCCTCGGTGGGCAGGCGCCGGCCGGCCCAGTCGCAGTAAGCGAGCGCGTCGTTCCAGCTCACGTGCACGACGGGATGGTCGTCCAAGCCGTCCAGATCGGACGCGGATCCGCCCGGGTGCGCCCAATCCGCTCCGCGCACCCCGTACCACCACGGCGTGCCGGCGGCAGGACCCATGATGTCGGCGTCAGGCGCGGTCACGGCCAGGTGGAACACGGCGGAGAACCCGAACGTCTCCGCCTCGGTCCGATAGCCGGTCGCGTCCACGAAGCGGGCGAAGTCGGCGTTGGTGACCGTCGTCGCATCGATCTCGAACCCCTCGAGCTCGACCCTGTGCCGCGGCGTCTCGCCGTCACCGCGGTTCTCGTCGCCCGAGGAATCGCCCATCAGGAACGAGCCGGCGGGGATCCGTGCTTGCACGATCTCGTGACGGCCGCGCCGATCCCGGTCCTCCCCACCCGTCGAGCGGAGCAGTGGTAGCGCGATGCGCTCGCCCGCTAGCACCTCGCGCGCCGGCGCACCGCACGCGCAGTCGGGACCGCAGGAAGTCGATTCACCCATGGGATCCATCATCGTCGCTCGCGGGCATCCTGACGAAACGCGCGCGACCGCGGGGCGTGGAGGACGACATCTCCAGGACAGAGAGAAGCCCCGAGCATCTGCTCGAGGCTTCTCGTTTTGGTGGACCCAGGGGGATTCGAACCCCCGACCTCTTCATTGCGAACGAAGCGCGCTACCAACTGCGCCATGGGCCCGTGAACTCGAACAGCCTAACATGAGGGTGCGCGTCGGCCGCTCATCCGCGGCCGGCACCGCGTCGGTCGGGCGTGTCGAGATCGCTCAGCCGGCGGCGCGCTGGGCGAGCAGCTGACGCACGTGCGCCTCGATCTCGGCGTCGTCGACGTAGCCCATCTGGGCGTAGGGCGATTCCGATGCGGCCGCCGCCGCGGCGAGCTCGGCCGGAGCCGGCGGTGCCATCAGCTCGGCCCGGCGCTGCAACTCGGCCGCGCGGGCGGCTTCGCGGGCGAGGGCCTGCGCGTCGATCGTGGCCCGAGCGGCGTGCGCGCGGCTTCCGGTGACGGAGACGAGCGGTTCGGGGAGGGTGCGCGGCGACCACGTGCGCGGCCCCTGATCGTGCAGTTCCGGCGCCTCGACCGGCACCGGCGCAGCCGGAGCGGCCGCAGCGGGTGCGGCGCGGAGCGCGGCCCGGGCGGACACGGCCGACATGCGCTGCAGGGTGAGCGCCGCGAGCACGAGCACCGATCCCCCGGCCCACAGCAGCATCGGGTTCCCGACGCTCAGCTGCTGCCAGACGCCGACGCCCAGTGCGGCGAGCGCGAGCACCATCAGGGCCGTGGCAATCAGCCGGGTGCGCCGGCGGGCGCGGGCGCGACGGAACGCCGGATCCGCGTGCGTGGCGGCGAGCTGCTCCCGGAGGCGCTGCAGATCGGCTTGCTCCCGATCGGCCTGCAGCCTCTTCGCGAGCTTCTGCTGGGCGAGAGCCGTGCGGGCGGTGAGCTCCAGCTGCACCTCGCGCGGCGCCTCGCTGGTCTCGGCGAGCACGCGCAGCGCGCGGTTCAGCCGCAGCGCGTTGCGCTCCGCGGCGTCGTACTGGTTCTGCCCGCGCCAGGAGGGCAGGAAGTACAGCAGCCACAGCAGCACCGCGACCAGGACGATCACGCCCCCGCTCAGCACCGGCCCGTTCATGCGCTCCACGGTATGCGACGCCGAGCCCGCCGGCCTGCCGACACGCGCACGTGACGCGCGCGCCGCATCAGATTCCCGAGGATCCGGCGAGCGGGCCCCGGTGTCCGCGCATCCGGGTAGGGTCGGCTCGTGACCTCGTTCACCCCTCTGCATCGCCTTGTCATCGCGGTCGCCGTGCTCGCCTCGTTCGTGACGTTTCTGGACGGCACGGTCGTCACGGTGGCCCTGCCCGCGATCAGCCGCGAGCTCGGCGGAGGCATCACGACCCAGCAGTGGACGGTCGACGCGTATCTGATCACGCTCAGCGCGCTGATCCTGCTCGCCGGTTCCGTCGCCGACGCCTATGGACGCGTGCTGGTGATGCGGATCGGACTGATCGCGTTCGGCATCGCCTCGATCGCCGTGGCCGCGGCGCCCACCCCGGTCGTGCTGATCATCGCCCGCGCCGCCCAGGGCGCCGCCGGCGCCCTGCTGGTGCCGAGCTCGCTCGCGCTGATCACCGCGGTGATGCGCGGCGAGGTGCAGTCGCGGGCGATCGGCGTGTGGACGGCGTTCACGACAGCCGCGCAGCTGGTCGGCCCGCTGCTGGGCGGCCTGTTCGTCGACTTCATGTCCTGGCGATTCGTGTTCCTCATCAACGTGCTGCCGATCGCCGTCACCCTGTTCCTGCTCGCCCGGCTGCGCCTGCCGGAGCAGGCGCGCACCACCGGGGTGGACTGGCTCAGCGGGGTGCTCTGCGCCGTCGGCCTGGGCGGCGTCGTCTACGCCCTGATCGAGCAGCCGCATCAGGGCTGGTCGTCCCCCCTGATCCTCGTCACCGCGATCGGCGGCGCCGTGCTCCTGATCGTGTTCCTGCTGCGCCAGCGCCGACCGCAGCCGCTCATGCCGCTGTCGCTGTTCCGCGTGCGCAACTTCGCGTGGGGAAACCTGGCGACGCTGTTCGTCTACGCCGCGCTCTCCCTGAACGGCTTCGTGATCGGCGTCTACCTGCAGCAGGGCGCGGGACTCAAGGCGACCGTCGCGGGTCTCGCGAGCCTGCCCATCACGATCCTCATGATCCTGCTCAGCTCGCGCGCCGGACGCCTGTCCGGCCGGTTCGGTCCGCGCGTGTTCATGGCCGCAGGCCCCCTGATCATGGCCGTCGGCGCGCTGCTGCTCCTGTTCGTGTCCGAGCAGTTCGACTACTGGTGGCAGGTGCTGCCGTCGATGATCGTTCTCGGGATCGGCCTGTCGCTGACGGTGGCGCCGCTCACCTCGGCGATCCTCGGTTCCATCGACGAGTCCCGCTCGGGCATCGCATCCGCCGTGAACAACGCGGTGGCCCGCGTCGCCGGCCTGCTGGTCGTGGCGATGCTCTCGACGATCGTCGGCGGTACCCTGAACCTGGGCGGCTTCCACGACGCCGCCCGAGTGACGGCGGCGCTCATGGCGATCGGCGGGATCGTGTCGTGGATCGGGATCCGCCGGCCGGTCGCTCAGCGCGAGAATGAGCCGGTAACGGGCTGAGCCCAGCTCAGCCGGGCAGATCGGCCGACGGCAGATCCGTCGGGGGCACCGCTCCCCATTCCGCGGGCACGCGGCCCTGCGCCCAGCGTGCGAGCACACCCTCCGGCACGTCCTCCTTGACGAGCGAGAACGCCAGATGATCGCGCCAGTCGCCGTCGATATGGATGAAGCGGCGGCGCACCCCTTCGTACCGGAAGCCGAGCTTCTGCACCACGCGCAGGCTCGGCCGGTTCTCCGGGCGCAGGCAGATCTCCACGCGATGCAGGCCGAGATCCGCGAAGGCCAGATCCGTCGCCATCGCGACGGCCGCCGGGGTGATGCCGTGTCCGGCGAACCGCTCGCTCACCCAGTAGCCGATGGTCGCCGAGCACAGCGATCCGCGCATGACGCCCCAGATGTTCAGCTGGCCAGCGATCTGTCCGCCGTACTCCATCACGAAGGGGTAGCCGGTTCCGTCCCGGTGCTGCTGCAGCAGGCGGCGGATGCTCACGCGCATGTCGATCCCGGTCTGCATGCCCGGCAGCGTCGCCTCCCAGGGCTGCAGCCAGCGCCGGTTGGTGAGCAGCTCGTGCTGCAGGGCACGCGCATCCTTGGGTCGGATCAGCCGCAGCTCGACCGGTCCGTGTCGCATCGTCACCGTGGTGTCCATCGTCGTGCTCCGCGGGCTCACAGCCGGTCCGCGAACTCCTTCAACCATCCGCGCAGCTCCGGCCCCAGGTCGTCCCGATCGACCGCGAGCTGCACGATCGCCTTGATGTACTCCACCCGGTCGCCGGTGTCGTAACGGCGGCCGCGGAAGATCACTCCGCGCACCCCGGGGCCGTCCGCCTCCGCAGCGAGTTCCTGCAGCGCGTCGGTCAGCTGGATCTCCCCGCCCTTGCCCGGCGGGGTGCGCTCCAGCACGTCGAACACGGCCGCGGGCAGCACGTAGCGCCCGATCACCGCGAGATTCGACGGCGCCTGCTCCTTGGCCGGCTTCTCCACGAGTCCGGTCACGCGCACCATATCGCCGTCGACGGGCCCCTCCACCGCGGCCGTGCCGTACAGGTGGATCTGGTCAGGATCCACCTCCATCAGCGCGATCACCGCCGCCCCTGTGCGCTCATGCTCCTGGATCATCGTGGTCAGCAGCGGGTCGGTCTCGTGGATGAGGTCGTCGCCGAGCAGTACCGCGAACGAGTTGTCGCCGACATGGGTGCGCGCTCGCAGCACCGCGTGACCGAGGCCCTTCGGCTCACCCTGGCGCAGATAGTGGATGTCGGCCAGGTCGCTCGAGGCGACGACGCGCGCGAGCCGTCCGTGGTCGCCCTTCTCGACGAGTCGCGCCTCCAGCTCGGGGACGGCGTCGAAATGGTCGGAGATCGCGTTCTTGTTGCGCCCGGTGATGACCAGGATGTCGTCGATCCCGGCCGCGACCGCCTCTTCGACCACGTACTGGATCGCCGGCTTGTCGACCACCGGGAGCATCTCCTTCGGCATCGCCTTGGTGGCGGGCAGGAAGCGCGTGCCGAGGCCGGCCGCGGGGATGACGGCTTTGATGCGTGGCTTCGACATGCGCTCAGCTTAGTCACGCGATCCGGCCCGGACCCCGCGAAGAGGCGCCGACCGGCTCCCCGCCTCCGCGCAGCCCGGCGACGATAGAATCGGGTCCATGCCGGGCGAGATCGACCACGCGAAACGCGCGCTGCGGGCCGACCTCCGGGAGCGGCGAGCGCTGCTGTCCGACGCGCAGCGCGCCGCCGCCGAGGCCGCCCTGACCACCCGGCTCGATGAGCTGCTCGCCGCGACCGGTGCGCGATCGGTCTCCTGCTTCCTGTCCACGACGACCGAGCCCGGCACGCGCGCCTTCATCCGCGACGCGGTGGCCCGGGGCGTGCGGGTGCTGCTGCCGATCACCCGCGAGGACGGACTGCTCGACTGGGCGGTGGCCGGATCCGACGACGAGATCGCGACCGGCCTGCACGGCCTGCCGGAGCCGACCGGCGAGATCCTCAACCCGATGGTCCTCGACGAGGTCGATCTGCTGCTCGTTCCCGCCGCGGCCGTCGACCGCAGCGGCATGCGGATGGGCTGGGGGCGCGGCTACTTCGACCGCACGCTCGGCTCGATGCAGAAGTGTCCGCCGGTCTACGCCGTGGTGTTCGACTCCGAGATCCTCGACGAGGTGCCGCGCGACGTGCACGACCAGCCCGTCACGGGAGCGGTCACGCCGCTGCGCACCGTCGTCTTCCCGCTTTCCTGAACCTTCCGAACCGAGATCTGCGAGGCCCCATGCCCACCTACTCCTACGCCTGCACCGAGTGCGGACACCGTTTCGATGCCGTGCAGGCGTTCGCCGACTCCGCGCTGACGGAGTGTCCTGCCTGCCTGGGCAGGCTCCGCAAGGAGTACGGATCGATCGGCGTGACATTCAACGGATCCGGATTCTATCGGAACGACTCGCGGGCGGGATCTGGTGATTCTTCGTCCGCTCCGGCATCATCGAAATCGGAATCCACGACGAGTGCGAAATCCGCACCCGCCGCCACAACGGCCTCTGCATCCTGAGGCCGGCTCTCAAGGGAGAGATTGAAATGATCAAAGGCTTCAGAGATTTCATCGCACAGGGCAACGTCATCGATCTCGCGGTCGCGTTCGTCATCGGTGTTGCCTTCTCGGCGATCATCGGCGCGATCGTCGACAACCTGATCAACCCGCTCATCGGTCTGCTGTTCAACGCGCAGGACCTCAACGGCTTCAAGATCGGCGTCTTCGGGATCGGCGCCGTGATCGGCGCGATCATCAACTTCCTCGCGATCGCGCTGATCGTCTACCTCGTGTTCGTCGTGCCGATGAACAAGCTGAAGGAGCGCCAGGCCGCGAAGAACCCCGTCGTCGCGGAGGTTGCCCCTCCGAGCGAGCAGGAGCTGCTCACCCAGATCCGCGACCTGCTCGCGAAGCAGCAGTCGGTCTGACCGGATCGATTTCCGAAGCCCCGGCGCCTTGGCGACCGGGGCTTCGTCGTTCCTGGGCTCCCCACCAGGCTCGCGCTGCACTTCCCTGGCAGCGCTGCACCGTTCTGCGCGCTTGGCCACTCGCGCTGCAGTTCCCTGAATGCGCGGCGACGATATCGAGCGCACCTTCAGGAAAGAGCAGCGCGGGCGTTTCGTCGCGGGTGATCAGTAGTGCGGCGGCACCTCGCGGCGCATCCGGTCGTCGTTCGGACCGCCGGTTTCCTCCGCGGCGGCGGGCCCCTCACGGTCGCGCTCGTCCGGCTCGGCGTGAGTGCCGGGAGCCGCGGTCAGCTGCGCGCGCCGGGATCCGCGCACGCGGACGACCCGCTGCCGGTCCGCACCGTCACCGGCGGCTTCCTCAGGCATCCGGCCCGTCGATCGGCTGGGTGTCTCCGTCCACGTGTGGCGCGTCGTTCGGCACGTCGAGCACCTCGCCGATGCGGCGCGCGACGCCCGCCGGATCGCTGTACAGGTCGAAGGCGTGCACGCGGATGTAGTGCCAGCCGAGGCGCCGGAGCACCTGCGGACGCAGTCGCAGCGTCTCGCGCAGCGACTCCGGGCGGGATTCGGGATCCGGCTCGATGACGACGGCCTTGCCACGGTGCTGCGCGACCAGCGGCAGCAGACCGCGGTAGTCGACATCGACCGACACCCCGATCCGGCGCAGCTCCCGTGCCAGCGCGAGCGTGAGCGGATCCGCCTGATCCTCGGCGCGCTCCTCGCGGGCGTGCCCGGCGAGGTCCCCGAGGATCGACATGAGGGTCGCGGCCCCATGCTCGAGGCGCCCCTCATCGAATGAGGACGGACGGATCGATGACACGATCACCATCGAGCGACGCGCCCTGGTCATCGCGATCGTCAGCAGGCGGTCGCCGTCGGGCGTGGACAGATCCCCGAAATCGCTGAGCACTCTGCCGTGCTTGGTGACGCCGAAGCCGAGCGAGAGGATCACGCGATCGCGGCTCTCCGCTGCGGCCTCCTCGAGGGTCAGCACGACGAACGGCTCCTGCGTGTCGCGGCCCACGAAGTCGGCGACGTCCGAGCGGCCGGCGAAGGCCGCGGACACGGCGCTGAACACGCGCTCGGCGTGCGTGCGGCTGGCGGTGACCACCATGAGCGTCTCGGCGGGGCGGTGCACGGCGTGCTCGACGACGAGCGTGACCACGCGCGCCACCTCGGCCTCCGGGCTCTCCATCGCCCCCGTGACCGGGTGCGGGATCCCCACGCCGCCCTCGACGTAGTCGACCGCGAGGGATCCGCGGCCGAGGTACGAGCCCGCCCAGGGCAGCGAGACGATCTCGCCGCCGTAGAACGCGTCGTTGATGAGCTCGGCCAGGTCTTCGCCGCCCGCCCGGTAGCTGCGGGTCAGCGTGACCACGGGCAGCAGTTCGGAGAGCCGCTCGAACACCGACACGTCGTCGAACTCGGCCTCCTCGTCGCGATCCTCCGCCGGGACGGTCGCGACGTCGAACGCGGTGGGCTTCTGCGCGACGGGGTCGCCGAAGGCGACGACCTGGCGGGCCCGGCGGATCGCCGGTGTCGCCTCCGCGAGGTTGATCGCGGCGGCGTCGACGAGGATCACGGTGTCGAATCCGGCCGTGTCGGGGATGTCCGGCACCTGGTACGGCGAGGCGATCCAGACCGGGGCGAGCACGCGCATCAGGGTCGGCGCGGCGGTCATGAGCTCGGCCACCGTGGTGCGGCTGTTCGTCAGGCCGTGCCGCAGGTTCTGCGCCTCGGTCGCCTCGTCCACGATCGCGATCCGCCACTGCCCGCTCAGCTGCCAGGCCAGCAGCGGGCCGGACGCGGCCGCGTGGGCCTCGTCCACGAGCCGGAAGTCGCGTTCGAGGCGGTCGACGACCGCGGTGTTCGCGCCGAGCAGGGAGCGGTTGTTCTGCAGCGCCTGTTCGAGCAGCGACTGCCACCACGCGAACTCGAGTTCGGGGCCGACCCTGTCCTCGGCGAGGTGCCGGGTGGACAGGTCGATCAGCAGCGGCTCCAGGCCGAGGGCGGCGAGCTCGTCGCGGATCTGCGCGCGCTCGATCAGGTTCTCGAAGACGTCCGACTTGGCGGCGAGGCCGGCGAGGGTGCGCACCAGGCGGGCGACCGGCAGAGACGCGAGCGGCTCGCGGCGGCCCAGTGCGACGTCGAGCTCGGCGAGTTCGGCATCCACCTGCTGCGAAGCGACGGAGACGTCGGCCAGCCCGAGCGGGACTTCGGGCGCGACACCGGCGTCCACGTAGCGCTGCCATTGCGTGCGCTGCGACTGGATCCGGCTCAGCGCCTCATGCATGTCGCCGACGTGCGCACCCGGCCGCACGTACTCCTTCGCGAGCTTGCGCAGCCGGCGGCGATTCGGTCCGGTCATCGCGGCCGTGTCGCGACGGGCGCCGTGCGCCTTGATCAGCTCGCCCAGCGGCCGCTCGAAGACGGCGGGGGCGAAGCGGTCGAGGGAGTCACGGATGCCCTGCATCAGCCGCAGGTAGTCGCCGAGCTCCGAGATCGTCGCGAACGGACGCATCCGGGTCTGCGCGACGAGCTCGTAGCCGCGCTCCAGCAGGGCGGGCACGGTGCTCGCATGCAGGCGTTCGGCGAGCGCGTGCACCTTCCGCGCTTCCTCTGTGGAGGCGAACGTGACGCCGTACCAGGGCGAATCGTCGGGACCGAAGCGGAACTCGCCCAGCCGCGCCGCCTGCCGCAGGATCTCCGCCGCATGCGCGCGGTCGTCGGCGAGGCTCTGCAGGGCCTGCCGTCCGAGGCGCGCGGACGTCGACGGCGGCACCGGAAGCAGCGCCAGCCGGGTGAGCATGCGCGTCGCGTCCAGCACGCTGGCGTCGAGGGCCGGATCCCGCGCGGTGAGCGCTCGGCGGTAGTCGCGCAGCACGGTGCGCAGGCGCAGCAGCGCATCGTCGATCTCGGCCAGCTTGGGCGGCGTGGCCTTCTCGTTGCGGCCGATCGCGCGCACCAGATCGCGCCGGACCGAGGCGGGCGAGACGGCGAATCCGTCCAGCCCGATGCCGCTCAGCCGGTGCCGCACGCCGTCGAGGGTGGACCGGCGCGGCGAGACGACGAGCACGCGCTTGCCCGCACGCACGAGTTCGCCGATCGCGTTGATGACGGTCTGCGTGCCGCCGGTGCCCGGCAGCGTGGAGATGGTGAGCGAGTGCCCGGCGGCGATCCGGGCGAGCACCTGCTCCTGCTCCGCGTCGGCGTCGAGGAGGAGGTTGTCGGAGGCGGGGGCGCGATCGTCCGGTCCGGCAGCGGACGGGGTGGGTCCGGGTGACGTCACCCGCTCCCGATCGGCGACGTGGCCGGCGAGCGCATTCAGCACGGGGTGATCCAGCTCGTGCGCGTCCCGCGCCATCGCGGTGCCGACATCGGCGAACGTGGACACCACCATGCGCGGCTGCACGGAGAAGGTGTCGATCGTCGCCGTCGCCGCGCGCAGCATGTCGATCGCCGCCTGCGGCGCGAACACCCCGTTCTGATAGGCGAGGGCGGAGAGGCGGGCGTCGTCGATCGTGATCCCGAAGTGGTCGCGCGCGATGCGCACCAGCTCGGGGTTGACGAAGAACTGCCCGTGCAGCTTCAGCTCGTAGTCCGCGTAGTGCCGGCGGATCGCGAGCGGGCGCAGCAGCATGGGCGCGGCATAGTCGATGCCGCCGATCCGCCAGGTCGTGAGCCCCACCGCGAGATGCACGGCGTCGATGCCGCGCACGGTGCGCAGTTCCGTGTGCTTCGCGGTGATCCGATCGGCCGCGAGCCGCGCGGTGCGCAGCCCGACCTCATCGCGGAACAGGTTCGACAGCAGTGTGGAGCGGCCCGTGATGAACTGCGGCAGGCTGCCGGGGTGCGCCCGGGAGATGTCGATCCCCGCGGCGGAGACGTCGCGATAGGCCGTCAGCGGAGACGGCCCGCCGAGTTCGGCAGCCTCGGCCCTGAGCCGTGCGCGCTCGGTCGTCGCCGCATGCGCGACATCGACACCCGGCTCGGCCACGCTGACGTCGCTGGGCGTCACGGACTTCTCCTCCGCCGTCTTGCCGTCACGTCGCCACACACGACAAAGACTAGGCGTGCCGCGCGTGTGGAACCGTCAGATCCGCCGAGTTTCGGCCATTTGCACCGCTTTCCTCCTCCACAGCGGGCCTTTTCTGCACGGATTCCCCCGATTGCGTGAGCGCACCCCGGCCGCGGGCGGCGTGACGCAGGATGGGGGCATGACGTTCCGCTACGACTTCGCCGACACCCCGTTCGGTGATGCCCTCGTCGTGTTCTCCGACGAGGGCGTCATCGCCTTCGATCTCCCGGAGGGGCTGCACCGTGACGCGCCCTGGGCTCTCGAGGCGGCTGCGCGGCGCCTGCACGCGCTGCCGGAACCGGATCCGGGTGCCGCCGCCGAACTCGAAGCGCTGCTGCAGGCGTATTTCGCCGGCGAGCCGGTGCGCTTCGACGATCATCTCCGCCTGGACTGGCGGATGGTCGAGGGCTTCACCCGCGCCGCCCTGCAGGCCGTGTGCGAGATCCCGTGGGCGGAGAGCGCGAGCTACGGCGAGGTGGCCGCCCGTGCGGGCAGCCCCGGCGCCGCCCGCGCGGTGGGCACCGCCTGCCGCAACACCCCGTTCTCGATCATCGTGCCGGTGCACCGGGTCGTGCGCGCCGACGGTTCCGCCGGGCACTACGGGGCGCATCCGGAGCGCAAGCGGTATCTGCTCGATCTGGAGGCGGATGCGGCGGCCCGGCGGCGGCCCCAGAACGTCGTTCGCCCCGGCGTGTAGGCCGCCGGGGCGGGCGCGCACCTGCCCGCCATCGAATGCGATTGCGCGGCATTCGCACACGGCGGAAATGTGCCCGGTGCTAATCTCGACACGACAAAGGGCGGGGCCGTCGGGCCCGGGAAGCCGGTAGTGGGTGAACGCATTCGAACAGGTCGCGTCCGAGGCGGATCTGGTCGCGCAGGCGGTGCGCGAACTGGTGCGGCGCACCCGGTTCCCCGTCGCGTTCGGCGGACTGCTGTCTCGCGGCGAGGTCGCCGTCACCACCATTGTCGGAAATCGCACCGCAAGCCTGGAAGGCCTCAGGGTGCAACCGCAGCGCGGCCTCGGCGGCCGGGCGATGACCGAGCTGCGTCCGCGCATGACGCAGGACTACGGATCCTCCCAGCAGATCACCCACGACTACGACGGATTCGTGCTCGGCGAAGGTCTGCGCACCCTGCTCGCGATTCCCGTCGTGGTCGCGGGCCGTCCGCGCGGCGTCCTCTACGCCGGCGGCTGGGAGGCCGCTCCGGCGCGCGGCGTGGCCGCGGCGCCCGCGCTGCAGATCGCCGACGCCCTGGCCGCCGAGTTGCGCATCCGGGAGGAGGTGGAGCGCCGCCTCCACGCCGCGGACGCCCCGGTCCTGCCGATCGGGCTGAGCGCCGCGCAGCGTGAGGAGCTCCGGCAGAGCTATGCGGAACTGCGCAGCATCGCGGCGCTGGTGGGGGACCCGGCGGTGCGAGAGCGGATCGGAGAGGTCGAGCGGCGCATCCTGGCGCTCTCCTCTCCCCCGCCGGCGACGACAGCGCGCGCCACGCACCTGTCCCCCCGGGAGCGCGATGTGCTCGCGTGCGCCGCGCTGGGGCAGACCAACGCGCAGATCGCCGCGCAGCTCGGCCTGCGGGAATCGACCGTGAAGGCGTATCTCGGCACCGCGATGTCGAAGCTCGACGCACCGACCCGGCACGCCGCCGTCGCGCGCGCTCGCCGCGACGGCCTGATCCCCTGAACGGTGAGCCATCACGGCGTGGGATCCTGCTGATCACCTCGGGAATGCATGAGGCCGTGCTCATCGACCCCGGACACGAATGACATTCCGGCAATGCAATGATTGCCAGTTGCAATTCGTCCGCATATGTTTGTCGTCATGGCACGCAAAATCATTCATCAGCTCGTCGACGATATCGACGGTTCCGTCCTCGAAGTCGGAGAAGGCGAGACTGTTCATTTCTCTCTCGACGGCAACGCATTCGAGATCGACCTCACGGACGCACATGCCGCAGAACTCCGCGCGGCATTGGCACCGTACACATCCACGGGTCGGCGCACCCAGCGCGCGGGCGGCGGACGCCCCGCCGTGACGTCAAAGCGCCCGAACCGCAACCCCGAGACCGCGTCGATCCGCACCTGGGCCGGCGCGAACGGCTACAAGCTGTCGGACCGCGGCCGCATCCCGGCCACGGTGATCGAGGCGTACCGCGCCGCGAACTGACCGCCTGCACGACGAAGGGGCGTCCTCGGGCGCCCCTTCGTCGTGTCGGGGCCGTCCATCGAAGGATGGATGCGCCCTGGCGCGAGGAACGATGTACTGATGTGATGACCGCTTCCGACCCCGAACAGACTCCCTCCGCCCGCACCTGGGCCGGTCTCGCGGTGCTGGCGGTCGGGCTCGGCATGATCGTGCTCGACGGCACGATCGTGGGCGTCGGGCTGCCCGACATCATCCGCGACATCCACCTCACCCTGACGGATGCGCAGTGGGTCAACAGCCTCTACGCGGTCCTGCTCGCGGCCCTGCTGCTGTCCACAGGCCGGCTCGCCGACCGGTGGGGGCGCAAGCGGCTGTTCCTGGTCGGCGTCGGCGTCTTCGTCCTGGGCAGCGCACTCGCCTCCGGGGCATCGGCGGCCGGTCCCCTCATCGGCGCGCGTGCCGTGCAGGCGGTGGGCGCCGCGCTGATCATGCCGTCGACGCTGTCGACCGTGAACGCGGTGTTCCGCGGGCGCAATCGCGCCGTCGCGTTCGGCGTCTGGGGCGCCGTGATCTCGGGTGCTGCCGCGATCGGACCGCTGGCCGGGGGCGCCTTGACGCAGTGGGCCTCGTGGCACTGGATCTTCCTCGTGAACCTCCCGCTCGGGGTGCTCGTGTTCATCGCCGGGCTGCTGCTGGTGCCGGAGACCCGTGGCACGAAGGGGATCCGGCCCGGCGTGGACGTGGACGGCGCGCTGCTCAGCGGGATCGGATTCGGCGCGCTGGTCTTCGCCGTGATCGAGGGTCCCGATCTCGGCTGGTGGACGCCGAAGACGGATCTCGTCCTGTTCGGCTGGGTCTGGCCGTCCACCGCGCCGATCTCGGCGGTCCCCGTCGCCGCGGCGATCGCCGTCGTCGCGATCGCGCTGTTCGTGCGGTGGGAGAACCACCGCGAACGGGTGGAGCGCTCCGCCCTGCTGGATCTGCGCCTGTTCACGCTGCCCACGTTCTCGTGGGGCAACGTGACGGCGGCCATGGTCGCGGTCGGCGAGTTCGCGATCATCTTCGTCCTGCCCCTGTACCTCATCAACGTGCTGGCGCTGGATGTGCTCGGCGCGGGCGTCGTGCTCGCGGCGATGGCCCTCGGCGCGTTCGCATCCGGTGCCGCCGCCCGGCACCTCGCCGCGCGTTTCGGCGCGCCCGGCACCGTGCTCATCGGCCTGACCATGGAGGTGGCGGGAGCTGCCGTGCTCGCGCTGATCATGCAGGCCACGACGCCCGCGTGGGCCATCGCGATCCCCCTCGTCGTCTACGGCCTGGGGCTGGGCCTCGCCTCCGCGCAGCTCACCGGGACGGTGCTGCGCGACGTGCCGGTCGGCATCTCCGGCCAGGGCTCGGCCGCGCAGAGCACCGTCCGGCAGATCGGGTCGGCACTGGGCACCGCCTTCGCCGGCGCCGCGCTCTCCGTCACGCTGAGCCTCACTCTGCCGACCGCGCTCGGCGCCGTGGGCGTGACCGGCAGCGCGGCGGACCAGCTCACCAGCGCCGCACGGCAGTCGGCCGGCACGAGCATCGCGCAGCTGCGCGCGCAGGGCGCGGCGAGCCCCCTCGGCGCGCAGACCATGGACGCCGTCGGAGCGCTGTCCCGGGGCTTCACCGAGGGCGTGCGCTGGTCGCTGCTCATCGCGGTGGCGTTCCTGCTGCTCGGGCTCCTCGGCGCCGCGATGCTGCGTCGTGCCGCGACGCGGACGGAGCGGGTGCAGGCGGTGCCGGCGTAGCAGCGGCGCCGATTCCCGTCGCGATGGTGCCCCCGACAGGATTCGAACCTGCGACCTGCCCTTTAGGAGAGGGCCGCTCTATCCGACTGAGCTACGAAGGCGCCCTCCCAGTCTAACGACCGGCGAGGAGGCACTACGCCGCCGTCGCCAGGTAGGGCTCCCAGCTGGGATCGCTGCGCTCCGCTCCCCGCACGGTCCAGCCCCTGCCGCGCGGAGGTGCGGGTGTCAGCCTCAGCTCCCACCCCATCTCCTGCGGGGTGCGGTCGCTCTTCACGTTGTTGCAGCGCAGGCAGCACGCCACCAGGTTCTCCCAGGAATTCTTGCCCCCGCGGGAGCGCGGCAGCACGTGGTCGATGGTGGAGGCGCTCTTGCCGCAATACCCGCAGCGGCTGCCGTCACGGCGCAGCACCCCGCGGCGGGTGACCGGTGCGTACCGGGCCCGCGGCATGCGCACGTACCGGCTCAGCACGATCACGGCGGGTCTGTCGTAGCTCCCGCTCGCCGCCCAGACGGGATCATCGTCGACGCATTCGACGACCGACGCCTTCTTGTTCATGACCAGCACGAGCGCGCGTCGGAACGACACGATCGCCAGCGGTTCGTATCCTGCGTTGAGCACCAGAGTGCGCATCCTGCATCCCTTCGATCCGACCGGGACGGCTTCCCGGTCTCTCGACCGTGCGCAGGCGGAGGGCCCGCAGGATGACGAAAGGCGCCGTCTACGAGAGACGGCGCCTTACGCGCGCGACGACCCACCGGAGAGGGGCGCCGTGCAGATCCTGCGGGCGATGCCGAAGAACGAGGCGACCGAGTGCGTCCGTGGTTCGGACGACCGGTATTCGCTCCATCGAGTTCCTCCACCCTTGCGACGACGGGATCAGGCTAACCCATTGCGCACCGACCACCCGGAGAACTTCCGGTGAACAGCATCCGTGTCGGCTCAGCGGACGTTGACCTCGAGCCAGGCGAGCGGATCGATCGGGGTGCCGTTGATCTGCACTTCGAAGTGCAGGCAGGATCCCGCCGTCCAGCCGGTGCTGCCCACCTCACCCAGGTACTGGCCCGCGGTGACGCACTGGCCGACCTGGACGGCGCGGCTGCCGTACGTCATATGCCCGTACAGCGTGGAGACGGCGTTGGCGCCGCTGAGCGCCGGGTGCGAGATCATGACCGTCACGCCGTAGCCGCCGTAGCTCTCCTGCGAGACGGTGACGCAGCCGTCGGCGGCGGCGTAGATCGGAGTGCCGACGGGCGCGGCGAAGTCCTGGCCCGTGTGGATGCGCCCGCCGTCACGGGGAGCCCCGTAGCCGTCGGTGAGCGTGTAGGAGCCGGCGGCCATCGGATAGATGACCTGACCCGGTTGCGCGATCGGCGCCATCGAGGTGCGCAAGGAGGTCGTCGCCGGGCGCGCGGCGGCGGCCTCGGCAGCGGCTTTCGCCGCTTGAGCGGCGGCGTCTGCGGCCTTCTTCTGCGCGATCTCATCCGGCGTGGTCGCGGTGAAGGCGCTGCGCTCGTCCGGGGCCGCCGTCGCTTCGGACGCGACCACGATCGACTGCGCGTGCCCCGCCGCGAGCTGCTGCGACGTCACCGCGGCGGCCTGCGTCGTGGGCGCGCCGGAGGCGAACGCCGGCAGGGCGATCGCGGCGACCAGGGCGCCCACCGCGCTGAGGATCACCACCGTGCGCATGGTGCGCACGACGCCGCCGGCGGAGCGATTGTGCTTCGGGCCGCGGGTCGGGGGCGCGGCGACGGACTTCTCGGACGGTTCGAGTTCAGCGGCCAAAAGGTTTCTCCTGGCCTCGGCGCAGGCGCCACTCGTCCTCATTGTTCGGTGCACACTCGCGTCGGGACACACGTGCACGAATCAGCCGGTGACGGCGACGAGCCGGGAGGCAACCGTCATGGCGATCGTCGACGGGCTTCTCGCCGACGATTCTTCGACGTTACCCGAACGTGACGTTCATGTCATCCCTGGAACCTGAGGATCCCCCGGACGCCGTGAAAGCGTCCGCTGTCGATGCTCAGCCGGCGTTCGCGGCGAGCCAGGACTCGGGATCCACGATGCCGCCGCCGATGTGCACCTCGAAGTGCAGGTGCGATCCGTACGAGTTGCCCGTGTTGCCCACCATTCCGATGAGCTGCCCCGCCGCGACCTGCTCGCCCTGCTGGACCAGCCGGCTGCCGTAGACCATGTGCCCGTAGCGCGATTCCACGCCCGTGCCGTTGATGTCGCTCTGGATGATGATGCACACGCCGTAGCCGCCGATGCTCTCGGCGGACCCGGTCACGGTGCCCGCCATGGACGCGTAGATCGGGGTGCCCTGCGGGGCGAGCATGTCCCAGCCCTGGTGCCCGCGGCCGGACCCCGGGCCCTCGCCGCTCGTGTAGCTGCCGGGCAGCAGCGGGTAGCGGATCAGGCCCGATCCCGGTGCGACCATCGCGTAGCCGGCATAGGACGGCGACGAGGCGGGCTGTGCGGCCCTGGCGGCCGCCGCGGCGGCGACTTCAGCCGCGCGGGCCGCCGCGGCGGCCTCGGCCTTCTTCGCCTCGATCTCGCCGGGCGTGGTCGCGGTGAACGTGCTGCGCTCGCTGGTCGCCTGCGTCGCCTCGGAGGCGACGACGATCGACTGCGCGTTGTCGGCGGCGATCCGCTGCGTCGTCACGGGTGCGGCACCGGCCGTCCCGTTCGCCGAGGCGAAGGCGGGCAGGGCGATGGCGCCGACCAGCGCGCCCACCGCGCCGAGGATGGCGATCGTCCGGACCGGACGCACCATGCCGCGGTAGCGGGATCCCGCAGCCGGACGCGTGGTCGCGCCCTCGCTGCCGACGACGGCGCTCTTCTTCTCGATCGGGTTCTGTGCTGACAAGACGGTCCTCCGGCCTCTGCGCGCGAGGCGCCGGTTCGTCGTCGTTCGGGTAGGCCCGCACAGGGCGCGGACACAGATCTCCCCACGACGGCGACGGACCGATGAGGCGAGCGCCGTGGAGGCCGACAGCGGGCTTCTCGCCGACGACCCTTCGACGCTATCGGAAAGTCACGATCATGTCACGCTCAGCAAAGGATCTGCTGATCGTTGATTCGGCGCAGGTCGACGCGGTCGCACTCAGGCGATGTCCAGACACGGATCCGTTCCGGCGACGCGCCGCGGATCCGTTCAGGCGACGAGGAAGATGTGCGAGGCCAGTTCGACGGGCAGCTCGAGTCCCTCATCCTTGCCGTCGACCTCGATGAGCACGTAGCCCTCGTTGAAGCGGAATCGGCCGCGTGCGCCCGGCACGACGCCCGCGTCCCGGAGCTGCTCCAGCAGCTCGGGATCGACCTGCGCGGGCTCCGCGAGTCGGCGCACGGTGCCCTCGGTCGGCGTCCCCACCGTGTTCATGTGCACGACGAGGCCGATCACGCCTTCGTCGAAGGTGCGGGACGGGGCTCCGCCGAGCTGGTCGAGTCCGGGGATCGGGTTCCCGTAGGGGGATTCGGTGGGGTGCCCGAGCAGCTCGACCAGGCGACGCTCCACCTGCTCGCTCATCACGTGCTCCCAGCGGCAGGCCTCCTCGTGCACGTACGCCCAGTCCAGTCCGATGACATCGGAGAGCAGCCGCTCCGCGAGGCGGTGCTTGCGCATGACGTCGACGGCCTTGCGGCGGCCGGCCTCGGTGAGCTCGAGCCTGCGGTCCTCGGAGACGACGACCAGGCCGTCGCGCTCCATCCGTCCGACCGTCTGCGACACCGTCGGCCCGGAGTGGCCGAGACGCTCGGAGATGCGCGCGCGCAGCGGCACGATGTTCTCCTCCTCGAGTTCGAGGATGGTGCGGAGGTACATCTCCGTGGTGTCGATCAGATCGGTCATGGATCCCCCTGTGCTCTCGGACACTCCGTCACGCTTTGTTAGGCAAGCCTACCTTCTGCCGCATGGCCGGGATCCCGGCCGTCGGCGCCCCGCGGGCAGCGCCGTCACAGGCTGTCACGCGGTCGGGCGGCAGCCATGCCGAACTCTAGACTCGGTGCATGGCGATCGAGATTCCCCGCGACCTTCTGCCCGTCGACGGCCGCTTCGGATGCGGTCCGTCCAAGATCCGCCCGGAGCAGGTCAGCGCTCTCGCGGCGGTGGGGTCCAGTCTGCTGGGAACCTCGCATCGGCAGGCTCCCGTGAAGAACCTGGTGCGCAGCGTCCGCGAAGGTCTCTCCTCGCTGTTCCGCCTGCCCTCCGGCTACGAGATCATCGTCGGCAACGGCGGCTCGACCGCGTTCTGGGACGCGGCCGCGTTCGGGCTCATCGAGAACCGCAGCCAGAACCTGGTCTCGGGCGAGTTCGGCGGCAAGTTCGCCGCCGCCGCGAAGACCCCGTGGCTGCAGGATCCCGATGTCCGCCGGGCCGAGCCGGGCACGCGTGCGGCCTGGGAGGTCGTCGAGGGCGTGGACGTGTACGCCTGGCCGCACAACGAGACGTCCACCGGTGTCGCCTCGCCCGTCGAGCGCGTGCCCGCCGACGGCGCCCTCACCGTGATCGACGCGACCAGCGCGGCCGGGGGCATCGAGGTCGACCTCGCCGAGACGGATGTCTACTACTTCGCGCCACAGAAGAACCTCGGTTCGGACGGCGGGCTGTTCTTCGCCGCGGTCTCCCCCGCGGCGATCGAGCGGATCGAGCGGATCGCGACCTCGGGGCGGTACATCCCGGAGTTCCTCAGCCTGAAGAACGCCGTCGACAACTCGCGCCTCGAGCAGACGCTGAACACCCCGGCGCTGGCGACCCTGCACCTGCTGGACTCGCAGCTGCAGTGGATCAACGACCAGGGGGGGCTCGCCTGGGCCGCCGCACGCACCGCGGAATCCTCGCAGGAGCTGTACCGCTGGGCGGAGGCGAGCACGGTGGCCACCCCGTTCGTGTCGGATCCCGCCGACCGCTCCCCTGTGGTCGCGACCATCGACTTCGACGAGTCCGTCGACGCCGCGGCGGTCGCGAAGACGCTGCGCGCGAACGGGATCGTCGACACCGAGCCGTACCGGAAGCTCGGCCGCAACCAGCTGCGCATCGCGACGTTCGTGTCGATCGAACCGGACGACGTGCGCCAGCTGATCCGCTCGATCGACTACGTGCTGGAGCACCAGGGGTCCTGACCCGGACCGTCCTGACATGAGAAAGGCGCCACCCGTGCGGGTGACGCCTTTCTCAGGTGTGCGGCGTGCGTGCCGCGCCGATCACTCCTCCTCGGAGTCGTGATCCGGCGCGAAGTCGTCGGCTGCGGAGTCGTCGAGCGCGGAGTCGTCGAGCTCATCGATGTCGACGCCGTCGAGGTCGCCGGCGTGCAGGTGCGGGGCGAGATCCTCGTCCTCGTCCTCGTCCAGATCGTCGTCATCCTCGAGGTCGGCGTCGAGGTCGTCGAGATCGTCGTCCGCATGCTCGTCCGATCCGTCGCCGTCCGTCCCGTCGGCGTCCGCGCCGGACTCGGCCTCGGCCGACGCGGCGAGTTCGGCCTGATGGGCGCGGTAGTCGGCGAGACGCTCGGCCCAGGGCACCCACTCCGGTGCGAGCAGCGCGCCGGCGCCGGGCAGCAGCTCGGCCTCGAGCACCGTCGGCTCCTCGTCGCCGACCTGGGCGAGGGTGACCGTCCAGTACCAGCCCGGGTAGCCGGCGAGGCGGTTCTCGAACCGCAGCGAGAGCACGCCGTCGGTCTCCGGCAGGTAGCCGGCGGCCGGGCCCACGGACGATGCCGGGGTGATCTCGTGCAGCGCGGCGAGCGCGAGATCCCGCGCGCCGAGCAGCCGTTCGCTGACGACGGGGGCAGAGACCGGCGCCGCCTCCTGGGCGGTCGTGGGCTCGGCCGATGCCGGCTCCGAGCCGGACTCAGGCATCGAAGTCCTCGGCCACCGTGCGCAGCATCGCCGCGATCTTGCGGCCGTGGCTGGAGGACGGGTACCGGCCGCGCCGGAGGTCGCCGCCGATGCCGTCGAGCAGCTTGACGAGATCCTCCACGATCACCGCCATGTCGTCTGCCGGCTTGCGCTTCGCCTTAGCCAGGCTGACCGGAGCATCGAGCACGCGCACCGACAGCGCCTGCAGACCGCGTTTGCCGTCGGCGACGCCGAACTCGACGCGGGAACCGGCCTTGACGGCGGTGCCGGCGGGGAGGGACGTGGCGTGCAGGAAGACGTCCTGGCCGTCATCGGTGGTGATGAAGCCGAACCCCTTCTCGTCGTCGTAGAACCTGACCTTGCCGGTGGGCATGGGAGAACCTCGCTGCGTGACTCGGGATGCCGGATCCGAAGGACCCGATCTGGGCGCGTGCGGAAGCCCGCACCCCACCAGCCTACCGGTCGCGGAGCGGGTAGGCTGGGACGGATGAGCACTCCGCCGCATGCCGACGAGCCAGAGATCCGCGCGATCGATCGGTTCCTCACCTTCGGCGCCCTCGCTCTCGCCGCGCTCTCCGTGATCTGCTTCTTCACGATCATCATCGGCACCGCCGTCGGGATGAAGCAGGCGGACTTCACGCACGGCGCCTGGCCGATCGTGGGCGTCTTCCCGTTCTGGGGTCTGCCGATCGCGTTCCTGCTGATCATCGCGCTGCTCATCATGAGTTCGGTGCGGAGAGGCCGCGCTGCCCGGCGTTCCTGACGCCGGCGAGCCGCTCGTGCCATGAGCACCCACGCGCGACTTCTCGCCGAGGCTCTCTCGGCGCGCACGGACGAGGACCTGGCCGCCCTGTTCGCCCGCCGCGAGGTACGCCCCGAGAACGGCTGGAACGACTTCTTCGACGCCGCAGAAGGGCTCCTCGACGCGGCCTCGCTGGCCCGGATCCTGCCGCGGTTGACCCGCGCCGAGGCGGTCGCGCTGAGCCGTGCCGCGAACGGAGCGGATCCGGGCGATGCCGCGAATGCCCTCCGCGACCTGGCGCTGCTGTCGCCGTCCGGCGGATCCGTTCCCCCTCCCGTCGCCGCCGCGGTCGCCGGACGAGAGGTCCCGGAGCCCGCTCCGACGGCACCGGCGGTGCCCGTCCCGGCCGACGAGTCCTCCTCCGCCAGCGCGGCGGAACGCGCCTTCACCACGGTCGCGACCCTGGCCGACGCTCTGCTGCTGGCCGAGGAGGCGCCGCTCGCGCTGCTGGCCGGCGGGACCGTGGGCCTGTCCGAGAAGCGCCGGCTGGTCGAACGCGGCCTCCCCGACGCGGTGCCGCTGCTCGACGACCTGCTCGCACTCGGGTCCGAGGCAGGCCTGCTGCGCCCCGTGGAGCGCACCCTCAGCCTCGCCGATGAGGGCGCCGCCTGGCTGCGGCTGCCCGGACCCGCCCGCTGGGCGCAGCTGGTCGCGGGTTTCCGCGCGGCGCTGCCGCCGGCGCTGCGTACCGCGGAGGGCGGCTGGATCCGGCTCGAATGCTGGCCGGGCGAGCACCCCTGGGATCCGGCGTGGGCGGCGAAGGCCGCATCGCTGGCGCGGCAGGCGCGCCTGCTCGGGCTCGTCGCGGATCAGGATGCCGGGTCGGGTGCCGACTCGGGTGCCGGAATCTCCGAGATGCCCTGGGCGGCAGCAGCGCGGCGCGGAGAAGACCCGGATCCGGCCGCGCTCGCCCCCTTCGTGCCGGCCGAGGTGGATCGGATCTTCCTGCAGAACGACCTCACCGCGATCGCCCCCGGTCCGCTGCTGCCCGCGCTCGACCTGCGCCTGCGCGGCATGGCGGCACGCGAGTCCGCCAGTCAGGCGTCGTCCTACCGGTTCACGGCCGATTCGCTCACGAGCGCGCTGTCGGCCGGCGAGCGCGCCGAGTCGATCATCGCCTTCCTGGAGGAGATCTCGCTGACGGGCGTGCCACAGCCGCTGCGCTACCTCCTCTCCCAGAGCGCCGCCCGGCACGGCCAGGTGCAGGTCGGCACCGATCCCGAGACCGGGCGCACCCGGATCCGCAGCGGCGACGTCCACCTGCTCGACGCGATCGGGGTGGATCAGGCGCTGCGTCCGCTCGGCTTGATCCCGGAGGACGATTCGCTCACCACCCGGGTCAACCGCGACACGGTGTTCTGGGCGCTCACCGACGAGCACTACCCCGCGGCGCTCGTTGACCGGCAGGGCGGTGTGGAGCGCCCGTCGCGCACGCACGCCACGGCTCCCGTCGCTGAAGAGCCGGCCGAGGTCCGGTATGCGCCGCTCATCGCGCGGCTGCGCGACGCCCGGGGAACGGATGCGGACGCCGCGTGGCTGGAGCGCGAGCTCGAGCACGCGGCGAGGCAGCGGGCCGTCCTCGCGGTCGCGGTGGCGATGCCGGACGGATCCACGCGCGAACTCGTGCTCGAGGTGACCGGGTTCGGCGGGGGCCGACTGCGCGGCAGGGACCGCGCCGGAGACGTGGAGCGCACCCTGCCGATCCGCTCGATCCTGTCCACTCGTGCCGTCGAGGAGCCGGGATCCTGACCGCCGCGGACCGACCGACACCGGCGACCGGTAGACTGGACCGCTATGTCTGATGGCCCGTTGATCGTCCAGAGCGACCGCACCGTGCTGCTCGAAGTCGCACACGCCGATGCTGAGAGCGCCCGGCACGAGCTGGCGATCTTCGCCGAGCTGGAGCGCGCGCCCGAGCACATCCACACCTACCGGATCACCCGGCTCGGACTGTGGAACGCGCGAGCCGCGGGGCACACCGCCGAAGACATGCTCGACACGCTCGACCGCTGGTCCCGTTTCCCGGTGCCGCCGTCGGTCTCGGTCGACATCCGCGAGACCGTGAACCGCTACGGCCGGCTCGTGATCGAGCGCGACAACGAGGGCCTGCTCGTGCTGCGCTCGACCGACCCGGCCGTGCTCACCCAGGTCGCCGGGAACAAGCGGATCCAGCCGCTGCTCATCGGGCACCCCACCCCCGACTCGTACGTCGTCGACGCCTGGGCGCGCGGCCAGATCAAGCAGGAGCTGCTGAAGATCGGCTGGCCGGCGGAAGATCTGGCCGGCTACACCCTCGGCACGCCGCACGAGATCGCGCTCGCGGAGACCGGCTGGGAGATGCGCCCCTATCAGCGCCAGGCCGTCGACGCCTACGAGAAGGACGGATCCGGCGTGGTCGTGCTCCCCTGCGGCGCCGGCAAGACGATCGTCGGAGCCGCGGCGATGGCGGCGACCAAGACCACCACGCTCATCCTCGTCACGAACGCCGTGTCGGCGCGGCAGTGGCGTGATGAGCTGATCAAGCGCACCAGCCTCACCGCGGAGGAGATCGGCGAGTACTCCGGGCAGGTGAAGGAGGTCAAGCCGGTCACGATCGCGACCTACCAGATCCTCACCGCGAAGCGGAAGGGCGAGTACGCCCATCTCTCGCTGCTCGACGCGATGGACTGGGGTCTGGTGATCTACGACGAGGTGCACCTGCTGCCTGCACCGGTGTTCAAGCTCACCGCCGATCTGCAGGCGCGGCGGCGGATCGGGCTCACCGCGACCCTCGTCCGCGAGGACGGCCGCGAGGGCGACGTGTTCAGCCTGATCGGGCCCAAGCGGTTCGATGCGCCGTGGAAGCAGATCGAGGCGCAGGGCTTCATCGCCCCGGCCGCCTGCTACGAGGTGCGGGTGGACCTGCCGCCGGACGACCGGCTGGAGTACGCCGCCGCCACCGACGACGAGCGCTACCGGCTCGCGGCGTCCGCACCCGCGAAGATCTCGGCGGTGCGCGAGCTCATCGCCCAGCACCCCGGCGAGCGGATCCTCGTGATCGGGCAGTACCTGGATCAGCTGGAGACGCTGTCCGAGGCGCTGAACGCGCCGCAGATCACGGGCGCGACGTCTGTGGACGAGCGCGAGCGGCTGTACAAGCAGTTCCGCGAGGGCGAGATCGAACTGCTCGTGGTCTCGAAGGTCGCGAACTTCTCGATCGACCTGCCGGAGGCATCGGTGGCGATCCAGGTGTCCGGATCCTTCGGATCCCGTCAGGAGGAGGCACAGCGCCTCGGTCGCCTGCTGCGCCCCAAGGAGTCGGGGCACACCGCGAGCTTCTACACGCTCATCGCCCGCGACACGGTCGACCAGGACTACGCGCAGAACCGTCAGCGCTTCCTGGCTGAGCAGGGCTACAGCTACACGATCATGGACGCGCACGACCTCGAGCTCGCCTGAGCACCGCGCTCATGGCCTGATCAGTTCGACGGCTCCTCACCCGGTCGCAGCCCGCAGCGCCAGCACGGGGCGGTGAGATCATCCAGCAGTGCACCGCACTCCGGGCACACCTGGGAGAGCCAGCATGCGGCGTCGCCGCCGTACTCCTCGTCCTCCATGCGGCTCACCGGCTCAGGGGCGCGGGATGACCGTGAGCACGCGCAGGATGTGCTCCGCGAACGCCGTCATGTACATGCGCAGGAAGTCCTCCGTGGCGGGCACCGTGACCGTGCCGTCGTCGTCCACCAGCCCCTGCGTGAACTGGATGTAGGCCTCGGGGGACGTCATCTGGCGCGCATTCAGGAAACCCAGAGTGCTGCGCAGGGACTGCTGTGCGACCGCGGTGCCGATCGCGCCGGTCGACGCACCGATCACACCGGTGGGTTTGTTCAGCCAGACGTTCTTGCCCCAGGGGCGGCTTCCCCAGTCGATCGCGTTCTTCAGTGCACCGGGAACGGATCGGTTGTACTCCGGCGTCACGAACAGCAGCGCGTCGGCGCTCGCGACGGCGGCCTTGAAGTCCAGCGCGACCTGGGGAAAGTCAGCATCGAAGTCACGGTTGTAGAGCGGCAGATCCGCGTACGAGATGTCGAAGAACTCGAACTCCGGCGGGGCCAGCCGACTCAGCGCTTTCGCCAGCTTCCGGTTGATCGATTGCGCGGACAGGCTGCCGACGATGACGCCGATCCGATAGGGGGGCTGGTGCGCGATGATCTCGATCTTCATGCGAATACTCTGCCCCCGCGACCCATGCATCGCCAGGGGAATCGCCCGCAATCAGCACGAACAGGGATCCGGTCACCATAATGGGGGCATGACTGAAGCGCGCATCCTGGTCGTCGACGACGAACCCAACATCCGCGATGTCCTCTCCACGGGCCTGAGCTTCGCCGGATTCTCGGTGAAGACGGTCGCCAACGGCGCGGCCACGATCTCGGCCGTGCTGGAGGAGGAGCCCGACCTCATCATCCTCGACGTGATGCTCCCCGACATGAACGGATTCAGCGTCACCAAGCGGCTGCGGGGTGCGGGGTTCACGGCTCCGATCCTGTTCCTCACGGCGAAGGACGAGACCGAGGACAAGATCGAAGGACTCAACGCGGGCGGCGACGACTACGTCACCAAGCCGTTCGCGCTGGATGAGATCGTCGCCCGCGCCCAGGCCATCCTGCGCCGCACCATGCAGGCCGACGAGGAGTCCGTGATCCGTGCCGGAGAGCTCTCCATGGACCAGGACACGCACGACGTGTTCGTCGGCTCCAGCCCGATCGAGCTCAGCCCGACCGAGTTCAAGCTGCTCCGGTACCTCATGCTGAACCCCAACCGCGTGCTGTCCAAGGCGCAGATCCTCGACCACGTCTGGGAGTACGACTTCAACGGCGACGCCGGCATCGTGGAGAGCTACATCTCCTACCTCCGCCGCAAGATCGATCCGCACACCGAGGAGCCGGTCATCCAGACCAAGCGCGGCTTCGGCTACATGCTCAAAGTGGGGAAGTCCGCGTAACGGATGGCGAACAGTCCTGACGCGATCACGCGGTGGTGGCGCCGGATCAGCCTGCGGGCCAAGGTCACGGGCGTCACCGTCGGCGTGCTCGCGCTGGGGCTGGTGGTCACCGGGGTCGGCACCATGCCGATCCTCCGCAACCTCCTGATCAGCAACGTCGAATCGCAGCTGCCGACGCTGGTCACGAGCGATCTCGCGACCATCTCCGCAGACGGATCCGGGAAGTTCACGGTCACGCTGAAGGACGAGACCCTGCGCCTCTCCGACTATTTCGTCGCGATCTACAACCCCGAGGGCACGCTGGTGTACTCCGGCGGTGGTGGCGAGAAGGCCGTGAAGCCGGCGTTCCCCGCCACGTATCCGCTGGCCGTCGCGACCCAGGACGCGGCGCGCAGCGAATCGCGCGTGCTGACCGGCAAGGACGGATCCGAGTTCCGTGCCGCCGTGGCGGTGCGCGAGGATCCCACCACCAACGTCACCTACACCCAGGTCGTCGCGCTGTCGCTGGACGAGGTCGATCGCATCATCGCCACGTTCTTCGGGGTGTTCACCACCGTCGCGCTCGTGACCATCATCATCGCCGCGCTGCTCACCCGGGGCCTGGTCACCCTGACGTTCCGGCGTCTGGGCCGGGTGGAGTCGACGGCGATGGCGATCGCGGCCGGCGACTTCAGCCAGCGCCTCACCGATCTGGAGCCGACCACCGAGGTGGGCCGGCTGAACAGCGCCATCAACACGATGCTCGATCGCGTCGACGCCTCACTCGCGCAGCGCGACCGCACGGTGCAGCAGATGCGGCGCTTCATCGGCGACGCCAGCCACGAGCTGCGCACCCCGCTGGTGAGCGTGCGCGGCTATGCGGAGCTGTACCGCATGGGCGCGATCAAGCCCGGCGAGGACACCACGCGGGCGATGGACCGGATCGAGAAGGAGGCGCTGCGGATGGGCGTGCTCGTCGAGGATCTGCTGGCTCTCGCCCGCCTCGACGAACAGCGTCAGCTCACCATTGAGCCGCTCGATCTGCGGCCCCTCGCCCAGGACGCGGCGCTCGACGTGCGGGCGGCATCGCCGCAGCGGCCCGTCACCGTCGTCGACATGACCGCGGAGGCCCGGCCTGTCGCGCCGGCGGAGCCTTCCCCCACCGCGGTCACGCAGACCACTCTCACGACCAGGACGACGCCCCCGCGCGGACGGATCCCGGCGATCCTGCGTCGTCGCCCGCGCGAGGATCCCGCCCTCCCGGAGATCGACTTCTCCGAGGCCGTGGTCGTGCCCGTCTCCACGCCGCCGATCGTGCTCGGCGAGGAGAACAAGGTGCGTCAGGTGATCGCGAACCTGCTCGGCAACGCCCGGCGCTTCTCTCCCGAGGATTCGCCGATCGAGGTCGTCGTGGGCGCGGATCGGCATCGCGGCGTCGGCTGGTTCTCGATCGTGGACCACGGCGAGGGCGTGCCGGAGCAGATCAGGGATCAGATCTTCCAGCGGTTCTGGCGCGCCGACTCGTCGCGCACCAGGGACACCGGGGGCGCCGGACTCGGACTCGCGATCGTGGCCTCGATCGTGCGCGCCTTCAACGGCTCGGTGCAGGTCACCGAGACCCCCGGCGGCGGTGCCACGTTCACGGTGTCCCTGCCGCTCGCGCCCTCCCGCTCGACGCCGGAGCACCTGCTGCAGGACACGCAGCCCATCGAGCCGCTCGACCTGTCGCGCTGACACGCCGCGGGTGCTCCCGCACAGTGCGCGTCGGCGCCGGACTCTGCACCGATTGCGTGCGGGCGCCTCAGCGGCCCCGCCGCGCTGTCTAACGTCGATCGCATCAGACACACTCGACGAAGGGATCCCCATGTCCGTCTACACCGTTGACACCGAGGCCGTGCTCAGCACGACGAACGCCGTGCGCGGCACCGCCGACCGGCTCCAGACCGAGGCCACGACCATGATGGCGCAGCTCACCGGACTGCAGTCGTCCTGGACCGGTTCGGCCGCCATCGCCTGCCAGAACGCAGCCGAGCAGTGGCGCGGCGCGTATGCGCACGTGGAGCAGGCCCTCGCCGCGATCGCGCAGGCGATGAGCGCGGCCGGGCAGCAGTATGCGCAGGCCGAGGACTACTCCGCCTCGCTGTTCCGCTGAGCGCGCGCGGAGCCGACACGCCAGAAGGCTCCCGGGACGGATCCCGGGAGCCTTCTGAAAGGGGTGCCTGGACTCAGAAGTCCATGCCGCCGGACGGGTCGCCCATCGGGGCGGCCGCCTTCTCCGGCTTGTCGGCCACGACGACCTCGGTGGTGAGGAACAGGCCGGCGATCGACGCGGCGTTCTGCAGCGCCGAGCGGGTGACCTTGGCCGGGTCGATGATGCCCTGTGCGAACATGTCGCCGTACTCGCCGGTCGCGGCGTTCAGGCCGTGTCCGATCGGCAGTTCGGAGACCTTGTGCGCCACGACGCCCGGCTCGAGCCCGGCGTTCAGCGCGATCTGCTTGAGCGGCGCCTCGATCGCGACGCGCACGATGTTCGCGCCGGTCGCCTCGTCGCCCTCGAGCTGGAGACCCGCGAGGGCCTTCGTGCCGGACTGGATCAGGGCGACGCCACCACCGGCGACGATGCCCTCTTCGACGGCAGCCTTCGCGTTGCGGACGGCGTCCTCGATGCGGTGCTTGCGCTCCTTGAGTTCGACCTCGGTGGCCGCGCCCGCCTTGATGACGGCCACGCCGCCGGCGAGCTTGGCGAGGCGCTCCTGCAGCTTCTCGCGGTCGTAGTCGCTGTCGGTGTTCTCGATCTCGCGACGGATCTGCGTGACACGACCGGCGAGCTGCTCGGCGTCGCCGGCACCCTCGATGATCGTGGTCTCGTCCTTGGTGACGATGACCTTGCGCGCACGGCCCAGCAGGTCGAGGGTCGCGTTCTCGAGCTTGAGACCGACCTCCTCGGTGACCACGGTGCCGCCGGTGAGGATCGCGATGTCCTGCAGCTGCGCCTTGCGGCGGTCGCCGAAGCCCGGAGCCTTGACGGCGACGGACTTGAAGATGCCGCGGATCTTGTTCAGCACCAGCGTCGCGAGGGCTTCGCCCTCGACGTCCTCGGCGATGATGACGAGCTCCTTGCCGTCCTGGATCACCTTGTCGACGATCGGCAGCAGATCCTTGATGTTCGAGATCTTCTGGTTCGCGATGAGGATGTACGCGTCCTCGAAGACCGCCTCCTGGCGCTCCGGGTCCGTGACGAAGTAGGGGTTCAGGTAGCCCTTGTCGAAGCGCATGCCTTCGGTGAGCTCGAGCTCGGTGCCGAACGTCTGCGACTCCTCGACGGTGACGACGCCTTCCTTGCCGACCTTGTCGATGGCCTCGGCGATGAGCGCGCCGATCTCCGGGTCCGCGGCCGAGATCGACGCGGTGGCGGCGATCTGCTCCTTGGACTCGATCTCCTTGGCGGAGGCGAGCAGCTCGGCCGTGATGGCGGCGACGGCCTTCTCGATGCCCTTCTTCAGGCTGATCGGGTCGGCACCGGCGGCCACGTTGCGCAGGCCCTCGCGGACGAGCGCCTGGGCGAGCACGGTGGCTGTGGTGGTGCCGTCTCCGGCGACGTCGTCGGTCTTCTTGGCGACCTCCTTGACGAGCTCCGCGCCGATCTTCTCGTACGGGTCGTCGAGTTCGATCTCCTTGGCGATGGAGACGCCGTCGTTCGTGATCGTGGGCGCGCCCCACTTCTTCTCGAGCACGACGTTGCGGCCGCGCGGGCCGAGGGTCACCTTGACCGCGTCGGCCAGGATGTTCAGGCCGCGCTCGAGGCCGCGGCGGGCCTCCTCATCGAAAGCGATGATCTTTGCCATGAGTACTGTCGTCCCTCCTGGACGTAGACAATGGGGGTTAGCACTCAGATCAGCCGAGTGCTAAAGCCAGTCTGGCACTCGACCCCTGAGAGTGCAAGCCGCCGCCGCGGCGCGCGGGTCAGCCTCCCGAGCCGCCCGACGTGTCCGCCGGCGTCGGCGCGTTCTTCGCGAGATCCAGGCCGAGCACCACCGTGAGCTGCTTCTGCCCCTGCACGACGTCGTTCGCGTACACGTCGCTCTGGGCGGTGTTCGTCGCCCCGATCAGCGCCGCGAGCGCCTCTGCGCCCGCCTTGTCCGCCGGGGTCTGGTAGTAGACCGTCGTGACGGCGATGTCCTGCTTGTCGGCGTCGGCGGCCGCCACCGCGGTGCCGGGGAAACCGGCGTTCACGATGGTGTCGCGGGTCGCGGTCGCGAACCCTGTCGCTGTGGTCCCGTTCAGCACGAACACCGCGTAGGACGTGTCCAGCGCGGGCTTGGTCGGCGTGGCGGTCGGGCTGATGCTGGGAGCCGGCGCCGAGCCGAAGCTGATCTTGTCCATGGCGACCATCGCCGCGAAGATGCCCACCGCGATGAGCACCACGGTCGCCACCGCGGCCCAGAGCAGCACGAACCAGCCGTGCATGCCGGGGTTCTCGGCACGGTGGGCGCCGACGCGTCCCTGGGCATGCGGGATCACGTCGAATCGGTCGCGCGCGGATTCAGGCATTCCCCGATGTTATCCGGACGAGCCCTGAGGATCCCCGCACACGACGGGCGCGGGTGGGCGCCGCGCGGATGGGCGCCCTCAACCCGCCGACGCGGCGGTGCGATCGTCGCGTCGACGCGCTGCGTCGTCCCGGATGCGGCGCAGACGACGCACCAGCAGAGGATCCTGCACCAGCGCCTGCTCCGTGTCGATCACGCGGTCCAGCAGCTGGTAGTACCGGGCCGGCGTCAGCTGCAGCTCGGCGCGGATCGCCTCCTCCTTGGCACTCGAGTGCCCGGGCCGGCGCGCCTCGAAGGTGAGGATCACCCGATCGCGGTCGCTGAGGAGGTCGGTCACCTGATCAGGGTACGTCCGAGAACCCCGCGCCCCGGGGCGGCGCGCGGCGCGGTCGCCCCGTCCTGCTCCGATCGCGGGAGAATGGATGAGAACCCCGGGAGGATCCATGTCGCACCGCGTGACCAAGACCGATGCCGAGTGGCGCGCCGAGCTCGCCCCGCAGCAGTTCGCCGTGCTGCGTGAAGCCGCGACCGAGCGCCCGTGGACCGGCGAACTGCTCGACGAGCACCGCGCGGGGCTGTACACCTGCGGTGCGTGCGGGGCCGAGCTGTTCCGCAGCGGCACCAAGTTCGACTCGGGCTGCGGCTGGCCCAGCTTCTACGAGTCGGTGCGCCCCGAGGCGGTGCAGCTGATCGAGGACACCACGCTCGGGATGGTGCGCACCGAGGTGCGCTGCGCGAACTGCGGCTCTCACCTCGGGCACGTCTTCCCCGACGGCTTCGGCACCCCGACCGGCGACCGGTACTGCATGAACTCGATCGCACTGTCGTTCCAGCCCGACGCCGCCCAGCCGGACGACAGCGCCGCATGACCGCACTCGAGGCGGTCCGCGCCCGGCAGTCGTGGTCGAAGGTCACCCCCGATGCCCCCACTCGCGAGGAGCTGCTGCCGCTCATCGCCGCGGCGGGACGCGTGGCGGATCACTCCGCGCTGCAGCCGTGGCGGCTCATCGAGCTGCGCGGCGAGGACCGCGTGCGTCTCGGGCGGGCCATCTCCGTCGTCCGCCAGGAGCGCGATCCCTCGACCAAGCCCCTGCGTGCGTCGCTCCTGATCGCCGTCGTGGCCAGCTTCCGGCCGAGCGAGAAGGTGCCGCGCTGGGAGCAGGAGGCCGTCGCCTCCGGGGTGGCGCACACGCTGAGCCTGCTGCTGGACGAGGCGGGCTGGGGCGTCATGTGGCGCACCGGCGACTACACACGCAGCCCCGAGGTGGCCGCCCTGCACGGGCTCGGCCCGGACGAGGCGCTGCTCGGCTGGCTCTACGTCGGCGGCAAGCCGGATCGCTCCCCCGGCAGCCGTCGCGAGGTCGACGCCGCCCCGCTGCTCACCGCCCTGCCGGGCTGAGCGGATCCGCCAGGGGCGCCGCGCCGCGATGCGCGCGCGTCCGCCAGGGCAGCGCGACCAGCACGGACAGCACCGCGGCCAGCACCATCACCGCGACCTGCCAGGCGGCGGGCCCCGACGCCGGCGGCCACAGCGCGTCGATGAGCACCGAGACGACGAGCTGGCCGAGCACCGCGCCCAGGCCCATCAGCAGCACTCCGGTCCGCGCCACGATGACCACGCCCAGCAGGATGTACGAGGCGCCCAGCAGTCCGCCGAGGTAGAGCCAGAGGTTGCCCGGGAACGCCGCGGGGAACGCCGCGGGCGGGCCGGTGACGAGCATGCTCGCGATCGCCGCGATCGCGAGCACCGCCACCCCGCCGACGAAGCTCATGAAGGTCGCGCCGAGCGGTGACGCGATGCGCTGACCGAGCCGTCCGTTCACGGCGGACTGGAAGGCGATCCCCGCGCCGGTCAGGAGCGGCAGCACGAGCATCCACAGCGGCGCGCGGGCCAGCACGTCTCCGCCGAGCGAGACACCGACGGCCACGAGCGCACACAGCCCACCGAGCAGACGTCCGGGGGTGACTGCGACGACACCGGCAGGGCCGAACCCGAGCCGGTCCAGCAGCAGCCCGTGCAGCGTCTGCCCCGCCACGACGCCGACCGTGAACAGCGCGACGCCGAGAACGCCGGCGACGAGTCCCTGGGTCGAGACCGTGAGCGCGCCGCAGGCGCCGCCGACCAGCATCCACCACGGCACGCGGCGGGTGCGGATCCCGCTCCACAGCCGGCCGAGGCCGGCGCGACCGGAACGGGTGAGCAGCACCGGCACGCAGAGCAGCACCAGGCCGACCGCGAAGGACACGAAGCCCGCCAGGATGCCGTTGTCGATCCGCACGCCGAGCTGGCCGTTCACCCGGGCCTGGATCGCGGTCATCGCGCCGATGGACACCGCCCCGGCGAGGGCGAGCAGGGATGCCCGACGCCCGCCGCTGGTCTGGGGATCCGTCACCGTCCGAGAATACCCGCGGCCGGGCGGGGCGACGTGCCGGCCGAGGCGCCGCCGCGCTTCACGAGAACTGCTGGAAGCCTTCCGCCCACTGCGGGTGCGGAGTACCCGGACCTTCATAAGGCCGGTCTCCGTAGTGCTCCTGCAGTCGCGCCAGCTCGGCCCGCAACTCGATCAGCACCTCGGCGTAAGTCGCATCGTCGATGACATTGCACAGCTCCGCCGGGTCGACGACAAGGTCGAACAGCTCCCATTCGATCGGATAGGTCTGCTCGCTCGATCCGGGCACACCCAGGCCGTCGTTGTAGTAACAGATCAGCTTGTGCGTCTTCGTGCGCACGCCGTAGTGGGCGGGCACGTGGTGGTTCGGATCGTCGTGCTCCCAGTACCGGTAGTACATCGATTCTGCCCAGCCGGACACCTGCTCCCCGCGCAGCAGCGGCGCAAAGCTCGTGCCCTGCGACGTCGGCAGAGCGTCGATCGCGGGGAAGCCGCAGAGTTCGAGCAGAGTCGCCGCGAAATCGATGTTGGTGACGATCTCGGCAACCCTGGCACCCGGGCGGATCCCCTCGGGCCACCGGAGCAGGACCGGCATCTGCAGGGACTGCTCGAACATCAGCCGCTTGTCGAACCAGCCGTGGTCTCCGAGGAAGAACCCCTGATCCGAGCAGTACACGACGATCGTGTTCTCCGTCTCGCCGGTCTCGTCGAGGCGGTCGAGAACGCGCGCGACGTTCTCATCGATCGAGTGGATGCACTGCAGATAGTTGCGCATGTACCGCTGGTACTTCCAGCTCGCGCGCTCCTCGCGTTTGTCCGCGCCGAGCAGCTCCTCCGGGACGATGTCCGGCACGTACTCCTCGGTGAGGTCGTCCGCGACCGACATCGTAGTCCGGGAGACCCAGGATCCGAGGGTCTCATGCTGATCGTGCAGGGTCGCCGGCTCCGGGATCGTCCCGACCGGGTACAGATCCTTGTGCTTCGGATCCGGCACCCACGGGGAGTGCGGCGCCTTGTGGTGCACGAACAGCGCGAACGGCTGATCGCCCTCACGACGATCGAGCCAGTCCAGCGACAGGTCGGTGACGATGTCGGTCGCATAGCCCGACATCGTCACCTCGCCGTCCGGTCCGATCATGCGCGGATCGTTGTACTCGCCCTGGCCGGGGAAGACCAGCCACTCGTCGAACCCGCGCGGGTGCGCGGACTCCGACTCGCCGAGGTGCCATTTCCCGAACAGCGCCGTCGCGTAGCCCTCGCCGTGCAGCACGTCGACGAACGTCGGCACCCGGTAGTCCATCTCGGTGAAGATGCCGGGCACCCCGTTGACGTGACTGTACGTGCCGGTGAGGATCGATGCGCGCGACGGCGTGCAGATGGAGTTCGTGCAGAACATCGCATCGAGCACCGCACCCTCGGTCGCAAGCCGATCGATGTTCGGTGTGGTGTTGACGACGCTGCCGTACGCGGAGATCGCGTGCGGGGCGTGGTCGTCGACCAGGATGAAGACCAGGTTGGGCCGAGTCATGCCTTCTTGTACTCCTCGAAGAGGATGTACGTGTGCGGGTCGACCGCCTTGTCGAGCTTCTTCATCCGGATGAACTCCGAGTTGAGGTTCTCGAACCATTTCGGCGCGATGCCGGAGTCCCACTTCTCGATGAGGTTCTTCGGCGGCTGGACGTCGACGTACGCGAATTCGCTCTTCACGCTCTCCAGCGGTGCCTTCAGGAACGTGGAGAGCAGCTGCGGGAGCTCCGACTTGTGCGCGGCGGCCCAGGTCATGGCTTCCTTGATCCCCGCCTGGTAGCGCTTCAGCATCTCGGGCTTGCTCGCGATGTCGTTGCCGGCGACGATCGAGGACGGGAAGGCGAGATCGGGGAAGTCCGCGGACTTCGCCACCTCGACCATGTCGGGCTTGTGCTGCTTGATCTGGTCGACGAACGGATACCAGATGGCGGCGGCGTCGATCTGACCGGCGGTGAAGGCGGCGATGGCCGTGGGGGCATCCATCGCGACCTTCTTGATGTCCGTGGCGGACATCCCAGCGTTGGCGAGCGCCAGACTCAGGAGCATGTCGCCGCTCGTGCCCTCCGGCACGCCGACGGTCTTGCCCTTCAAGTCCTTCATGGAGGTGATGCCCTTCTGGGCGATCACGCGATCCGCCGTGCCGAGGGCCTCGATCGCGACGATCTTCGCCTTGCCGCTCATCGGCAGCCACAGCGCGCCGGGGCCGATGAACCCGAAGTCGAGGTCGCCGGTGCCGAGCGCCTGGATCTGCAGCGGTCCGTTCGTGAACTGCTTGGCGGAGACGTCGAGCCCGTGCTTCTTCCAGATGCCCTGCTTCTCGGCGATCGCCTCGAGCATGGCGCCGTTGCCGTCGCCGTTGTAGCCGACGTTGACATGGATCGGCTGCGCAGAGCTGGCGGCGGAGCCGCCGCCGCCGGTCGATGAACCGCTGCAGGCGGTGAGGGAGACGAGGGCGACGGCGCCGACGAGTGCTGCGACGAGGCCGCGGTGGGAGAGCTTCATTGCTGTGATCCTTTCGAGATCGCGGGGTGCTGGTGGTAGACGGCGTTCCAGACCTCGTTGCGCAGCTCCGTGAACCGCGTCGAGAGCCGGATCTCCTCGGTCCGGGGATACGGGAGGTCGACGTCGATGATCCGGTGGATCCGTCCGGGGCGGGCGGCCATGACGATCACCCTGTTCGCGAGGTACACGGCCTCGTCGACGTCGTGCGTGATGAACATCACGGTGCGCTTCTCCTGCGCCCAGGTGTCCAGGAGCTGTTCCTGCATGCGGACGCGCGTGAGCGCGTCCAGCGCGCCGAACGGCTCATCCATGAGCAGGATCGAGGGGTTCACGGCATAGGCGCGCGCGATGGCGCACCGTTGCTTCATGCCGCCGGAGAGGTTCTTCGGCAGGGCATCGGCGAAGCCCTCCAGCCCGGTCAGGGCAAGCATGCGGTCACTGATCTCGCGACGCCGCGACTTCGGCATGTGCATGAGCTCGAGTCCGAATTCGACGTTCTGCCGCACGGTCAGCCATGGGAAGAGCGCATACTGCTGGAAGATCACGCCCCGCTCGGGGCCGGGGGCCGTCACGGGCTGACCGTCCACGCGCACGGTGCCGGCGGTCGGCGCGAGCAGGCCGGCGGCGGCGTTCATGGCCGTCGACTTGCCGCATCCGGAAGGCCCGACCACCGTGACGAACTCATTGGCGCCGATCGTCAGATCGAAGTCGTCGAGCGCCACGAACGGCTCGCCCTTGAGGTCGAAGACCGCGCGCACGTGATCGAAGTGGATCTTCGCCTCCGCGGGTGCGTCCGACGTCGGTGTGGAGTTCTGCATGGTCATCGCCTCTCCTGCCAGCTCGTGAGCTTCTTGTCCGCCCAGAGGATGATCCGGTCCATGAGGAGACCGAGCACCCCGATGGTGACCAGGCCGACGAAGATCGTCGGCAGGTCGTAGTAGATCTGCGCCTGCTGCATCCGGTACCCGATCCCTACCGAGGCTGCGATCAGTTCCGCGGCGACGAGGGTCGCCCACGCCGCACCGAGGCCCTGACGCAGCCCGACCATGATGAACGGGAGCGAGGCGGGAACGACGATGCGGCGGAAGATCGTGAAGTCCTTCGCGCCGAGCACGCGTCCCGCGTTGATGAGCGTCTTGTCGACGTTGAGCACGCCCTGGAACGTCGCGACGACAGAGACCAGGAACGCGGCCAGCGTGATGACGAAGATCTTCGGCACTTCGCCGATCCCCATCAGCACGATCGCCAGCGGGATGATCGCGAGCGGCGGGATCACGCGGAAGAACTGCGTCCAGGGCTCCATGATCGCGCGCGCCGACGTGTACCAGCCCATCAGGAAGCCGACGGGGATGGCCAGGCCGCTTCCGATCGCGAACCCGATCAGCACGCGCGTGAGGCTCGCGCCGATGTCGGGCAGAAGGGTGCCGTTCCCGATCAACTCGACGAACTTCGCGATGACCGCCGGCGGCCCGGGAAGCGTCGCCTGGTTCAGCAGTGAGAGGATCCACCAGATCGCGATGCCACCCACCACCGAGCACACGCTGAGCACGAGGACGGATCGGCTGCGCGCCTGACGTCGTGGGACGGTGAGAGCGCTCGTGCGTGAGCCGTCCGGAGACGGCGCTGTCGTGACGGGGTTGCTCATCGGATGGCCCCTTCCGGGCGAGGTCGTTCGGCGACGGGGTAGTGCTCTTGGGCGAGGATGTACGCGAGTTCGGCCTTCAGCGCCTCCAGCCACCCGATGTACAGCGAGGTCGACTGCCATCCGCGACTGTGCGAGATGAAGCCGAGCCGCGCGAGCCAGGCCGGGGAGATCTCCGGGATCGGATCCTGCGGGCTCGACTGATGGGGGCCTTCCTCGGCGGCGCGCTGAGCGATGCGGAAGTCGAGCTCTGTCTCCACGAGCCGCAGCGCCACGTCCGGTCCGAGCTGTCCGGCGAAGTTCAGGCGCACGATGAAGTCCGGCGCCATCGGGCGATCCGCGGGGGTGAACGGCTCGTGCGCCCAGGCGACCAGCGCCGCGCGCCCGTCGGAGGTGAGGCGGTAGAGCTTGGCATCCGGCCCCGTGGCGCTGTGCACCGTGGTCGCCTCTATCCAGCCCCGGTCCGCAAGATCGGCGAGTGCTCGGTAGATCGGCGTCATGCTCGGCTTGCGCCCGAGGAATTGCCCTTCGTTCTCGAGCCATCTCGAGAGTCCGTAGCCGCTCATCGGCTCGCGAGCGAGAACCCCGAGCAGCGGGTAGTCGGCTTTCACGATGACCCCTTCGTCCAATGACACTATGACCGTTCGGATATATATAAACGCACTTTGACCTCATTATCAAGCGGTTATGCGATGGTTATCTATAACCAAGTAGAACTATGGGCAAAGTGCTCGTATCCGTGTCGGCGCCGGGCTGTACCCTGCACGCATGTGTGCGAGCTACGGACTGGATCCGCGTTTCAGCGATCAGCAGCTCATCGAGGAGGCCGATGACCTCCTCCTGGAGGGGATCCGCGCGTGGGCGCGTCGCAACGCCGATGAGACGCTGCGTCCGACCGGGCGGAACCTGCGCAACCTCAACCCGATCGTGCTGCCCGGTGAGACGGCGCCGACGCTCGAGCTCGGCTGGTGGGGATATCTGATCGACGGCAGGCCGTCGCGCTTCCCCTCCATCAACACGCGATCGGAGCGCCTGCAGGAGCGGCCGGGCGGGCTGCGCGGCCGCGCGATCGTGCCCGCGACGCGCTGGTTCGAGATGCAGAAGCCGGCGGGTGTGTGGCACGAGTTCGGCCTCGCCGGCTCCCTCTTCGGCATGGCGGCGGTGACGCAGCGCGGTCGCACCGAGGACGGATCCTGGTTCACCTGCTACTCGATCGTGATGCAGCCCGCGCCCGAGCGTCTGGCCGGGATCCACGACCGCTCGCCGGTGTTGATCCCTCCGGCCTTCGCCGCCGACTGGCTGGCGGGAGCGGCGACGAGCGACCTCATGACCGAGGCGCTGCTGGCGTCGTCCGACGCGACCGGTGGGGTGGTGGCCACGGCGATGCCGAGCGCGCCGTGAACGAGAACAGAGCCTCCTGCCGGACTCGAACCGGCCACCTGCGGTTTACAAGGCCGCTGCTCTACCAGATGAGCTAAGGAGGCGAGGAGTGGCCCGAGGGCCGCTCCCAGCGTAGCAATCCCGAGCCGCGCCTCCGTGCGCGCGGAGGCGGACGCGGAGGCGGATCCTGCGCCGGGCGATGCCGGTCAGGGTGTCGGCGTGACCGTCGGCGTCGGGATCGCGGTGGGGGCCGGAGTGCCGTAGTAGGCGTCGCTGGCGACGGAGAGCACGAACTGCGAGAACTCGGCGGCGTCGGTGAGCGAGCCGGCGTACGCCTGGCCGTTGACCACGATCGTGGGGGCGCCGGTCAGCACGAGCTTCTTCGATCCCGGCAGCGGTCCCTCCGCAGCCCGCGACGTGGCATCCTTGACCCAGGAGGCGTAGGTCGTCCCGGCGATGCAGTCCTTCAGGGCCTTCGCGTCCTTCACGCCGCTCGAGGTGGCGAGGTCGGCGAGCTCCGCGTCGGTCTTGCCGTCGCTGTCGAGCTTGGGCTGGTCGGTGAGCAGCGCGTGGTTGTACGCGTAGAACGCGTCGGGCTGCAGGGAGGCGACGCATGCGGCCGCGGAAGCGGCGCGCAGGGAGTACTTGGTGCCGTTGGAGTTCGCCGTCAGCAGCGCGACCGGGTGATAGGTGACCGTCGCCGCGTCCTGTTCGACCCAGGTGGCGAGCTGCTTCGCGTTCGCGCGCTCGAACTCGCCCGCGCCCGGCGAGAGGTAGTCGACGTAGATGTGGACGTCGACGGATCCGGCCGTGGCGGTGGGCGACGGCGTCGGCGACGCGGGCGCGGTCGGCGTTCCTGCCGTGCTGGGCGTCGGGGAGGCGGTCGGTGCGGACGCCTTCCGCGCCTCGGCCAGATCGGCCTTGGTCACGACGACACCGTCGTCGTGCAGGTTCGAAGGAGTCGTCGACGGCTTCGACACGGCAGCGCCGACCGCCCAGGCGACGGCACCGCCGGCGGCGCCGACGACGACGATCGCGATCACGCCGATGATCACGCGACGGAGGATCCGGGCGCGGGACTGCTGGGCGCTGACCTGCTGGGCTTTCTCCCTCACGGCCGCACGGGAGTGCGGCTGCGTGGGGACGTTCGGCGTTTCGTCGCTCGACATCGTTCCTCTTGATTCCCGGGGACGGGCATCCCCTGAGCGCCACGGCGAGTACGCGCAGCGCGGCACGGTTCGATGCTAGTCAGGCAGGCTGAGAAATGCCCAGACGGGCGCTGGCCGGATCCTGCGAACCGCCACGCATCGCCGGAGGGCGGGCGTCCGTCAAGGGGCGGGCCCGGGAAAGCGCTTCACCGTCGCTGTGGACGCCCCCCAGTCGGGCATGTCATACTGATCCCGGCCCGATGAAGGGCCACGGCGGCTCACCCCGTCGCTTCCTCACAACGGATCGTCCGGCACGTACCTGCCGGTGAAGGAGAAGACAATGGCAACTGTGACCTTTGACGAAGCCACCCGGCTCTACCCGGGAGGCACGCGCCCCGCGGTCGACAAGCTGAACATCGAGATCGCCGATGGCGAGTTCCTGGTTCTGGTCGGCCCCTCCGGTTGCGGAAAGTCGACGTCCCTGCGCATGCTGGCCGGCCTCGAAGAGGTCAACGACGGCCGCATCCTGATCGGCGACCGCGACGTGACCGACGTCCCGCCGAAGGACCGTGACATCGCGATGGTGTTCCAGAACTACGCGCTGTACCCGCACATGACCGTCGCCGAGAACATGGGCTTCGCGCTCAAGATCGCCGGCATCGGCAAGGACGAGCGCGCCCAGCGCGTCCTCGAGGCCGCGAAGCTGCTCGACCTGGAGCCGTACCTCACCCGCAAGCCGAAGGCGCTCTCCGGTGGTCAGCGTCAGCGCGTCGCCATGGGCCGCGCGATCGTCCGCCAGCCGCAGGTGTTCCTCATGGACGAGCCGCTGTCGAACCTCGACGCCAAGCTCCGCGTGCAGACCCGCACCCAGATCGCGTCGCTGCAGCGTCGCCTGGGCGTCACCACGGTCTACGTCACCCACGACCAGACCGAGGCCCTGACCATGGGCGACCGCATCGCGGTGCTCAAGGACGGTCTGCTCCAGCAGGTCGGCAGCCCGCGCGACCTGTACGAGAACCCGAGCAACGTCTTCGTCGCCGGCTTCATCGGATCCCCCGCGATGAACCTGTTCACCGCGGACCTCGCCGACGGCGGTGTGCACTTCGGCACCGAGGTCGTCCCGCTCGACCGCGACACCGTCGGCCGCGCCAACGGCTCGCAGGTCACCGTGGGCGTGCGCCCCGAGGACATCACCGTCGGCCCCGCAGACGGCAAGGGCCTCTCGGTCACGGTCGACCTCGTCGAGGAGCTCGGCGCCGACGGCTACCTCTACGGCCACACCGACATCGGCGGCAAGCGCGCCGACCTCGTCGCGCGCGTCGACGGCCGCAACCACCCGAACGCGGGCGAGACCGTCACGCTGGCCGCCAACCCCGGCCACGCGCACGCCTTCGACCTCGAGACGGGCGAGCGCCTGAACGCGAAGCCGATCTCGGTTTCCTGATCCCACCGGATCCGGATCACGCGATCCGATCCAGCGACGCGGCGCGGGGGTTCTCCCTCGTGCCGCGTCGTCGTCTCCCCCGCCGGCCACCCAGGAGCATCGATGAAGGACGCGCTGACCATCACCGCGAGCGCGGTGGATCCCGCACTGCTCTCCCTGCCGTGGTCGCAGCCGCTGGCCAAGTGGCCGTCGAACGTGATCGTGTCGCTGCCGAAGGGACTCTCCCGGCACCTGGTGCGGTTCGCCGATCTGTCCGGATCCGTCGTCGCCGTCAAGGAGACCACGGCGGAGATGGCCCGGCGCGAGTACGAGATGCTCGGCAACCTGGCCCGCCTGGACGTGCCCTGCGTGTCCCGGGTGGCGGTGATCGCCGGCCGGGTGGATGAGCGCGGCGAGGATCTGCCGGCAGCTCTGGTCACCTCGCACCTGCGCTTCTCCATGCCGTACCGCGCGCTGTTCACGCGCGTGCTGCGGCCCGACACGGCGACCCGTCTCGTCGACGCCCTCGCGCTGCTGCTGGTGCGGCTGCACAACGTCGGCTTCTACTGGGGCGACGTGTCGCTGTCGAACGCACTGTTCCGTCGCGATGCGGGGGCATTCGCCGCCTATCTCGTCGACGCCGAGACGGGCGAGCTGCACGAAACCGGCCTCACCGACGGGCAGCGCGCCTACGACCTGGATCTGGCCCGCACGAACATCGCCGGCGAGATCATGGACCTCGCCGCGGGCGGACGCCTGGAGCACGGCGTCGATGCCGTGGCGATCGCCGACGGGATCGTGTCGTCCTACCGATCCCTGTGGGCGGCGCTCACGGAGCACGAATCCTTCGCGGCCGGGGAGGCATGGCGGATCACGGAGCGGGTCGAGAAGCTCAACGCGCTCGGCTTCGACATCGGCGAGATGTCGATCCAGACCACTGCGGGCGGGACGCGCGTGGAGATCGAGCCCAAGGTCGTCGACGCGGGGCACCACCAGCGTCGGCTGATCCGGCTGACCGGGCTCGACGTCGAGGAGAACCAGGCCAGGAGGCTGCTGAACGATCTCGACGAGTTCCGCGCCCGCTCCACGAAGCACTGGGCCGACGAGGAGATGTACGCGCACGAGTGGCTCACCCGCGTGTTCGAGCCGGTGATCCGCGCGATCCCGTACGACCTGCGCGCCAAGCTCGAGCCGGCAGAGGTCTTCCATCAGGTGCTCGAGCACCGCTGGTACATGTCTCAGAGCGAGGACCGCTCGGTCCCGCTCGCCGAGGTGCTCACCTCGTACATCAACGACGTGCTGCGGCACCGCCGCGACGAGGCCACGATCATGGGCCCGCCCACCGAGACCATGTCGCTGCCCGTGATCACCGGATCCGTCCCCCTCAACGACGAGGATCCCGACGTCGACTGGCGCGACCTCGTCTGAGCCCCCTTTACCCGCGAGACGGCATCTGGGCGGCGAGACTGCGCCCACGGGCTGCAGTCTCGCCGCGGAGATGCAGTCTCGCGGTCACGGACGGATCTCGGGGGGGAGGGGGGGACGGGTCAGTAGCCGACGGTGAAGCGTTCGCGGCGGTGCTGCGCGTTCTCGATCTCGTCGACGACCGCGACGGCGTAGTCGGCGCCGGAGATGTAGGACTTGCCGTCGGCGTCCTCGACGACGACGTCGCCGCCGTCGCGGTAGGCGCCCGTGCGCTCGCCGGGCACCCAGGCGCCGAACTCCTTCGGCGGGTGCACGTAGAACCAGTCGAGGTCGTCTGCGGAATCCTGCAGGATCTCGAGCGCGTCGATCCCGAACTTTGCCTCGTGGCGGTATTCCTCCGGCACGCCCAGGTCCCACAGGCGCGGGCCGCCCGGGGCACTGAGGCTGCCCATCGCGCCGCCGACGACACCGAGCCGCGTCGGCGTGCCGGTCAGCGCGTCCGTGAGCGCGCGCACCGCATCCAGGCCGGAATCCGTCATGTCGCCGCGGGGGGAGATCGCCGACACGACCGCGTCGGCGCCGTCGAAGCTCTCCGCGAGGGACGCCGCGTCCAGGACGTTCCCCTGCACGTACTCGACGCCGTCGATCCGGTTCTCCGGCTCCTTGCGAGACACCGAGACGACCTCGTGCCCGCGCGAGGCGGCCTCCGCGGCGATGTGACCGCCGGCATAGCCGGTGCCTCCGATGACGATGATGCGAGCCATGCGCGTTCCTTCCGTTCCTTGACTGGGTACGGGAGGTGCAAGGATCCTGCGGGCGCGGCTATTCCGCATCCGCAGGATCCGGCGTCATCGTGCGCTCGGAAGCCAGCCCGGTGCGCTGTCGGTCAGCCCTTCGCGGCGCGAACCGTGGAGACCTGGTACAGCGCCACCGACGCCGCGATCCCGGCGTTCAGCGACTCGGTGGCGGCGTTGATCGGGATCGAGACGATCTGGTCGCAGGTCTCGGTGACCAGGCGCGACAGCCCCTTGCCCTCGGAACCGACGACGATCACCACAGGACGATCCGCGAGCTCCAGCGCGGGGAGGGAGACCTCGCCGCCGCCGTCCAGCCCCAGCACGAACACGCCCTGCTTCTTGAACTCGGAGAGCTGGCGGGTGAGGTTCGAAGCGAGCGCCACGGGAATGCGCGCGGCGGCGCCCGCGCTCGTCTTCCAGGCGGCCGAGTTCACACTCGCCGAACGGCGCTGCGGCAGGATCACGCCGTGCCCGCCGAACGCGCCGGTGGAGCGGATGATCGCCCCGAGGTTGCGCGGATCGGTGATGCCGTCCAGCGCCACGAACAGCGGAATCTCACCGCGGTCGATCACCTGCTCGAGCAGGTCCTGCGGGTGCGCGTACTCGTACGGCGGGACCTTGAGGGCGACGCCCTGGTGCACGCCGTCGAAGCCGGCCATGCGGTCGAGCTCCTGACGGGTGACCTCGAGCACGGGGATGTCCCGGTGCCGGGCGATCGCCAGCATCTCCTTGACGCGGTCGTCCATCTCCACGCGCTGGGCGATGTAGAGCGTGGTCGCGGGGATCTTCGTGCGCAGCGCCTCGAGCACCGAGTTGCGCCCGGTGACGGTCTCGGTGTCGGTCGAGGTCGCCGACGACGGCCCCCGTCGACCCGAGGTGCCGTTCTGCGGCTTCTGCCCGGGACGGCCCTTGCCGCCGGCCGCGGCGTAGCGCTCCTGAGCGGCCTTGCGCTTGCCGGCGACGTGCCAGGACCGATCCTCGGCCTTCGGGGTGTTGCCCCGTCCCTCGAGGGCCTTGCGGCCGTTGCCGCCTGTGCCCTTCAGGGCGCCCTTCTTCTTGCTGTTGCCCGCTCCGGGGCGGCTCGGCTTAGCCATCGATGCTCCAATGAGTTCCGTCTGGAGAATCCTCCAGGGTGATGCCGGCCGCCGAGATCGCATCGCGGATGCGGTCGGCGGCGGGCCAGTCCTTGTCGGCGCGCGCCTGGGCGCGCTGCGTGATCATCGCCTGGACAAGGGCGTCCAGGACGGTGGTGGTCTTCGTGTCGGATCCGGTCGCGCGCCATTCCGGCGCGAGCGGATTGATGCCGAGGACATCGGTCATCGCCTCGACGGCGCTCCGCGCGGAGCGGCCCTCGTCCGCGTCACCGCGGTCGAGGGCCGCGTTGCCGGCCCGGACGGTCTCGTGGAGCACCGCGAGCGCCTGCGGCACGCCGAGATCGTCGTCCATCGCGCTCGCGAAAGCAGCGGGAAGGGACGGATCCGGCATCGATCCTTCGCTCTCGACGGCTCGTTCCGCACGTTCCAGGAACGTCCGGATCCGCCCGAGCGCGGCTTCCGCCTCCGTCCACGACGCCTCGGACAGATCGAGGCTGGAGCGGTAGTGCGCGGCGGCGAGCGCATAACGGACCACGAGCGGGTCGTGCCGCGCGAGCACGTCGGCGGCGAGGGTGAAGTTGCCCAGCGACTTGGACATCTTCTGCCCGTTCACGGTGACCAGGCCGTTGTGCATCCAGTACCGGGCGAAGCCGTCACCGGCCGCGGTGGACTGGGCCAGCTCGTTCTCGTGATGCGGGAAGCGCAGGTCGAGCCCGCCCCCGTGGATGTCGAACTCCGCGCCGAGATAGCGCCGCGCCATGGCCGAGCACTCGATGTGCCAGCCGGGCCGCCCCGCGCCCCAGGACGAATCCCAGGTCGCGTCGGCCGGCTCGCCGGGCTTGGCACCCTTCCACAGCGCGAAGTCCTGCGGGCTGCGTTTGCCGCGCGGATCGGCGTCCTCCGCCGCCTCCATCGCGTCGAGGGACTGGCGGGTGAGCTCGCCGTAGGCCGGCCAGGAGCGCACGTCGAAGTAGACGTCGCCGGATCCGTCCTCAGCCGGGTAGGCATGACCCCGCTCGACGAGTCGCGCGATGAGCTCCTGCATCTGCGGGATCGAGGCGGTCGCGCGCGGTTCGTAGGTCGGCGGAAGGATCCCGACCGCCGCGTACGCGGCCGAGAACTCCTGCTCCATACGATAGGCGAGCGCCCACCAGGTCTCGGCGTCGGTCTCGTTCGCGAGGATCTTGTCGTCGATGTCGGTGACGTTGCGCACGAACGTGACCCGTTCGTACCGGCGCTGCAGCCAGCGCCGCAGCAGGTCGAAGCTCAGCGCCGCGCGCACGTGCCCGATGTGCGGGCCGGACTGCACGGTGGGTCCGCACACGTAGATCGTCACGTTCGAGGGGTCGAGCGGGACGAAGTCGCGCTGTTCCTGTGCGCGTGAGTCGTGGAGCCGGATCGTCACCGCTCAAGACTACCGGGGCGGTGCTCCGAGAACACCGAGGTCCGGGACCCCTCAGGGTCGCAGCAGGATCTTGCCCTCGCGCCCGGCGCGCAGGTTGCCCTCCGAGGCCTCCGCGACGCGATCGAACGGCAGCACGGCCGCGACCGGGAGGGTGAGCACGCCGTCGCGCAGCCGCTGCAGCAGCTCTCCGGACAGCACGCCGCGCTGCTCGGCCGGCATGGCCGCCGCGACCTTGGATCCCCAGAAGCCGCGCACCACGAGCTGCTTGAAGATGACGTCGCCCGAGGAGATCTGCATCGTGGCCGACTGCATCGCGCCGAAGACGACCATCAGGCCGCCCTCGCCGAGCATCGTGGCGATCTGGCCGCTGGCCTCGCCGCCGACCGAGTCGATGCCGGCACGGATCGACGCCCCGCCGGTGAGGGCGCGCACCTGATCCTGCCAGTCCGCGGCGTCGGTCGCCACGACGTTCTCGACACCCTGCGCGGCGAGCTCGGCGATCCCCTCGGCGCGGCGCACCAGACTGACCGCATGCACGCCGCGGGCGGCGGCCAGCTGGGCGACCATGCGGCCGACCGCGCCGTTCCCGGCGTTCTGGATCATCCAGTCCCCCGGCGCCAGGCCGAGCGAGTCGAGCACGCTGATCGCGCTGAACGGCATCGATCCGAGCTGCGCTGCCTGCTCGTCCGGGATGTCGTCGGGCACCGGGATGAGTCCGGCGGCCGAAGCCAGCACGTACTCGGACCAGGCGCCGAACGCGCCGGCGACCGTGACCCGGCGGCCCAGGAGCGCCTCGTCGACGCCGTCGCCCACGGCGTCGATCACGCCGACGGCCTCCGTGCCGGAGCGGGCGGGCAGCTCGGGCTTGTAGCCGTACAGGCCGCGCACCGTGAGCAGGTCATGGTTGTGCACGGTCGCGAGCAGCACCCTCAGCCGCACCTGACCGGGTCCCGGCGCGGGCAGCGGCACCTCCTGGACCGACAGGACCTCGGCGGGATCTCCGAAGGAGGAGTGGACGAGTGCGCGCATGACATGGCCTCTCTACGACGACTGATCAACGCGGCGGGTGGCCGCTCAGATCAGCGTAAGCATGTGCCGGGCCGGACGGATCCGGATCCGGAGGATCCCTACGGTTGCCGGTTCAGCTGTGCGCGATCGCGTGCACGAGAGCCACAGCCGTGACCGCGATCCCCTCGCCCCGGCCGGGGAAGCCCAGGCCGTCGGTGGTCGTGGCGGACACCGCGACCGGAGCGCCGCCGAGGGCTGCAGACAGCGCCTTCTCGGCCTCGGCGCGGCGGGGGCTGAACCGCGGGCGGTTGCCCTGGAACTGCACCGAGACGTTGCCGATCGCGAAACCGGCGTCAGCGAGGATCGCGGCGGTGCGGGCGAGGAACACGTCGCCGTGCGCGCCCGCGTACTCGGGGTGCGCCGTGCCGAAATGCTGCCCGATGTCGCCGAGTCCGGCGGCCCCCAGCAGCGCGTCCACGATCGCGTGGACGACGGCGTCGCCGTCGGAGTGCCCCTCCAGCGCCGGCTCTCCCGGCCAGTCCAGACCGGCGAGGCGGAGCGTCCCTCCGCTCGCGAACGCGTGCACGTCGGTGCCGATGCCGATGCGGGGAACGACGGACTCTGCGGCGGAGAGGATCATGCGGGCGCGCTCCAGGTCGTGCGGCGTGGTGATCTTGAAGGCCTCGTCGGATCCGGTGACGAAGCGCACCGCTCCCCCGGCCGCGGCGAAGAGGGCGGCATCGTCGGTGTACTCGACGCCCTGCCGGTCCGCCTCCGCATACGCGGCGACGAGTTCGGTGCGCAGGAACCCCTGCGGGGTCTGCGCGGCGACGAGTTCCGAGCGATCCACCGGAGCCAGCACTTGACCGCCCTGCACGCGCTTGAGCGTGTCGACCACCCCCAGCGCGGGGATCACGCCGACGCCGGGCTCGACGGCGGCGGCCACTGCGGCGAACTGGGCGGCAGGGGTGAGCGCGCGCGCGGCGTCGTGCACGAGGACGATGTCGACGTCGTCCGGGATCGCGGCGAGCCCGGCCGCCACGGACCGCTGACGCGTCTCGCCGCCGTGCACCACGCGTGCACCGCGCGCCGCGGCCATCCGCACGGCCTCCTCGGCGAATCCGACCGGCACCACGATGACGACCCGTGCGGGCTCGGCGGCGTACACGGCGTCGAGCGCGTGCTGCAGGATCGCGCGACCGTCGATGTCGACGAAGGCCTTGGGTGCCCCCGCCGCGAGGCGCGTGCCGGATCCGGCGGCCACGACGATCACGGCGACGCGGGCCGGAGGCGGGGGTGAGGGGACGGCGGTCACGCTCTCACGTTAGCGCCAGCCCCGCGCTCCCCGGTTCCGGAGAATCTCGAATTGATACTTGCGTGAACCAATACTTGATCTGATACAGTACTTGACATGAACGATGACGCCTTCTCCGCGGACCTCCTGCGGGGGCACACCGACACGATCGTGCTCGGGATGCTGCGCACAGGAGATCGCTACGGCTTCGAGATCTACAAGGCGATCCGGGACGCCACCGGAGGCGACCACGAGATCAAGGAGGCCACCCTGTACGCGACCTACCGGCGTCTCGAGAAGGACGGCCTCGCGGAATCGTACTGGGGCGACGAGACCCAGGGCGGCCGTCGCAAGTACTACCGGATCACCGACGCAGGCCGCGCGGTGTACCGGCGCAATGTGGCGGCGTGGATCGCCACCCGCCGCGTGATCGACACGCTTCTGGACGCGAAGGACTGAGGACATGAACACGGACATCCACCGCCTCCTGGACGAGGCCTTCGCCGGGATCGAGATGACCCCGGCCGCACAGGACCTGAAGGAGGAGATCCGCGCGAACCTCGCCGCCCAGGTCGAGGAGTTGGTCGCCGCGGGCGCGTCCCCTCACGATGCGGCACGCAGGGCAGTCGCCGAGCTCGGCGATGTGCGCGCCCTGCTGGAGGAGGACGCCCCCGCGCCGGCCGAGGGCTGGGAGGCGCTCAGCGCCCGCAACCGGGTTCGTCCCGGTCCCTGGTTCGTGGTGCGCACGGTGCTGCTGAGCCTGCTCGCCTTCGCCGGGCTGATCGGAATCGCGCTCGTGATCCTGCTGACCCACCCCGCGTCTCCCGTCGCGGTCGCCGCCCTTGGTGCCGTGGTCGCACTCGCCCTCGGTGTCGTCACGGCCGATGCGCTCCTGCAGGAGACCACGGCGAACCACCCGCTGCCGTCGCCGCGCGCGATCGGATTCGGCCTGGCCACGGGCGGCACCCTGCTCGCCCTCGGCTTCGGCGGAGCCTTCGCGCTCGCTCCGGGGCAGCTGTGGCTGGTGATCCTCGCGGCGGCGCTGCTGGTCGCGGCGATCGCGCTGTTCTCTTATCTCGGCGCGACGCAGACGAACCGGCACAAGGCCTGGCTGCGCGGGGCCGCGACGCACATGCCGCCGAACCGCTTCGAGACGGATCCGGAATCGGCCGCGCGCTTCGGCATCTACACGGCGGTCCTCTGGTTCGTCACCCTCGCCGTCATGGTCGTGCTCGTGTTCACCGCGGGCTGGTGGTGGGCGCCGGTGGCGTTCGTCGGCGGATTCGCCGCGATGATGCTGCTCCTGGCCCGCATGCTCTACGCACCGCGCGACGGCGACCGCCGCTGACCGGTCCGGCGGATCCGGGACGATCCTGATCCGCCCTCCCCCACACGCAGAAGAAGACCCTCAGAACGGAAGGGATGCTTGTCATGCCCGCACAACCTCATACCCCGGACGACGCCATCGTCGTCGACGATCTCGTGAAGGAGTACCGCAGCCGCGGCCGCAGGCCCGCAGTCCGCGCCCTCGACGGCCTCAGCTTCACCGTCCCGGCCGGACGCGTGTTCGGCTTGCTCGGCCCGAACGGCGCCGGCAAGTCGACCACGACCAAGATCCTCACCACCCTGTCCCGGCCGACGTCCGGCCGGGCCCGCGTGGCCGGGCACGACGTGTCGACGGGCGCCGGCGCGGTGCGCGCCGCGATCGGGTACGTCTCGCAGGGCACGGGGACGGATCCGAACCTCACCGCGACGGAGAACCTCGAGATCGCCGGCCGCATGCGCGGCCTCGGCAGCGCCGAGGCCAGATCCCGCACCGCGCGACTGCTCGCCGAGTTCGGGCTCGCCGACGCGGCCCGGCGCCCTGTCCGCACCTTCTCCGGAGGCATGCGCCGGCGCCTCGACGTCGCGACGGCGCTCGTGCACCGCCCGCAGGTGATCTTCCTCGACGAGCCGACGACGGGCCTCGATCCCGAGGCGCGCGCGGCCATGTGGGCCGAGATCCGACGGCTGTCGGGCGAGGAGGCGCTCACGGTCGTGCTCACCACGCACTACATGGAGGAGGCCGATCGCCTCGCGGATGAGCTGCTCCTGGTCAACCGCGGGCAGGCGGTCGCGCAGGGCACGCCGGAACAGCTCAAGGCGGCGCTGCACGGCGACGCCGTGCGCGTCACCCTCATCGAGCCCGACCCGATCGCGGTGCGCGCCGCGGTGTCGGTCGTGCCCGGCCTTCGCGACGTGCTCGTCGAGGCCGCGGGCGTCGACGGTCTGCTCGTCGCCCGCACCGACGACGCGGCCTCCGCGGTCGGCGCGGTCATCGCCGCCCTCGACGGCGCCGCGATCCGCTACGGGCAGGTCGCCGCGTCCCACCCCACCCTCGACGACGTGTACCTGCATTTCGTCGGCCACTCGTTCGGCGACGCTCCCGCGCCCGCCCTCACGGAAGGAGTCGCGGCATGAACGCGATCGCCCTCTCCCCGTCTCCCGCCATCGCCGTCCCCGCCCGGCCCGGCTGGTTCACGCAGACCGGCCAGGTGCTGCGGCGCTGGTCGATCGTCTCGATCCGCCAGGCGTGGGGTCCGGTGATGAGCCTCATCCAGCCGGTCATCTGGATCCTGCTGTTCGGCCAGGTGTTCCGCACGCTGGGATCGCTGCCGCAGTTCGGCGGGCACGGGTACATCGACTACCTCGTGCCGGGGATCCTGATGATGACGGTGCTGTACTCCGGCGCCTGGGCCGGCACCGGCTACATCGACGACATCGCGTCCGGCGTGATGGATCAGTACCTCACCTCGCCGCTGCAGCGGTCGGCGATCATCGCGGGACAGCTGCTGCAGCAGCTCGCGATCACCGTGCTGCAGTCGCTCGTGGTGCTCGGGATCGGCTGGCTCGGCGGAGCGCGCTACCCCGGCGGTGCTGGCGGCATGCTGGTCGCGCTGGGCGTGGCCACGCTGCTCGCGACCGTGTTCTGCTGCGCCTCGACGGCCGTCGCGCTCATCGCGCGCAGCCAGATCGCGCTGATCAGCCTGTCCCAGCTGATCGTGCTTCCGGCGACGTTCCTGTCGACCACGATGATGCCGGCGACCGCGATGCCGGAGTGGGTGCAGAACGTGGCCCGGTGGAACCCGATGACCTGGGCCGTCGAGCTCGGGCGCGGGGGTCTCGGCAACGCCTACCCCGACGCCGGATGGTGGCAGGTGGGAGGCCTCGCCCTGCTGGCCGCGCTCGCGTTCGCCTGGGCGCTGCGGGCGATCCACTCCTACCAGCGCTCGATCTGAGCGACACGCAGGATCCGTCCCCCGCAGGCGCGAAGAAGGGGTGGCTGCCCGACGGCAGCCACCCCTTCTTCAGCAGAACTCAGGAGGCGAGAACCTCGTCGAGCATCACGCCGGCCTTCTCCTCGTCGGTCTTCTCCGCGAGCGCGAGCTCGGAGGTGAGGATCTGACGGGCCTTGGCCAGCATGCGCTTCTCCCCTGCGGAGAGTCCCCGGTCCTGATCCCGACGCCACAGGTCGCGGACGACCTCGCTCACCTTGATCACATCGCCCGAGGCGAGCTTCTCGAGGTTCGCCTTGTAGCGGCGCGACCAGTTGGTCGGCTCCTCTGTGAACGGGGCGCGAAGCACCTCGAACACCCGGTCCAAGCCCTCCTGGCCGATCACGTCGCGCACGCCGACCAGGTCGACGTTCTCCGCAGGCACCTCGATGATGAGGTCTCCCTGCGTGACGTTCAGCTTCAGATATCTCTTGGTCTCACCCTTGATCACGCGGTCCTTGACCTCGATGATCGTCGCGGCGCCGTGGTGCGGATAGACCACGGTCTCGCCAACCTCAAAAAGCATAAAGTCGTGTCCTTTCGGCAACCTCCAGGATACCACAGCGGGCATGCGCTAAGGTTCGCGCCCCGGGCACCGTGCACCTCCTCTCCCCCGCATGTCAGGACTGCCGCGCGCCCGGCGGCGGCGATCCTCTGGCCGTGGGCACGTGCCCCTAGAATGGAGCCTGGATCGTCACGTGAAGCTTCCAGGAGGAACCGTGAAATCGCGCCTTGCTGCGTCCATCGCCCTCAGTGCCCTCATCATCGTCGGCGCCACAGGGTGCTCGATGATCTCGCCGCAGGCGACCACCATCGACTACGCCGCCTCGGATGGCGCGAACGTGCCGAAGAGCGGCCCGATCGAGGTGCGCAACGCCTTCGTCGTCGTCGACAAGGCCGGCACCACCGGCAACCTGGTGGCCGGTCTGGTCAACACGACCTCATCCGCGGCGACCATCCACATCACCATCGGCGAGGGAGCGGGCCAGAGCGTCCGCGTCCCCGCCCAGAAGGCGGTCAGCCTGGGCGGCGACGCCGAGCAGCCGCTGCGCTTCGAGGGCATCGACGCCAAGGCCGGCACGACCGTCAAGGTCTACTTCCAGTCCGGCGACGCCCAGGGCATCACCTACGACATCCCCGTGCTCGACGGCACGCTGCACTACTACTCGACGCTGGTGCCGACGGCCCAGCCGACCCCGACGAAGACCCCGGTCGCCCCCGCGGTCGAGCCGACGCCGACTCCCAGCGAGACGCCGGTCGGCTGACCCGCCGACACGACGAGAAGGCTCCCCGATCCATGCGGATCCGGGAGCCTTCTTCTCGTGTGAGGGGCGGTCAGCCTTCGAAGCGGTAGCCGAGGCCGCGGACGGTCACGAGCATGACCGGCTCCGACGGGTTCTGCTCGATCCGGGAGCGGATCCGCTTGATGTGCACGTCCAGGGTCTTGGTGTCGCCGAAGTAGTCGCTGCCCCAGACCCGGTCGATCAGCTGGCCGCGGGTGAGCACGCGGCCGGAATTGCGCATGAGTACCTCGAGCAGTTCGAATTCCTTCAGCGGCATATTGATCACGGCGCCGTCCACCGAGACGGTGTGCCGATCGAGGTCGACCGTGACCCTGCCGCCCTCCAGGATCCGCTCGTCGATCTCCTCTTCGGCCTGCACGACCCGGCGCAGCACCGCACGCATCCGGGCGAGCAGCTCCCGGGAGGAGTAGGGCTTGGTGACGTAGTCGTCGGCGCCGAGCTCCAGTCCCACCACGATGTCCACCTCGGAGTCCTTCGCGGTGAGCATGATGATCGGCACGGCCGAGGTGGTGCGGATCTGCCGGCACACCTCGGTGCCCGGCATGCCCGGCAGCATCAGGTCGAGCAGCACGATGTCGGGGCCGCTTTCGCGGAACAGCGCCAGGGCCGTCGGGCCGTCCTCGGCGATCTCGACCTCGTACCCCTCCCGGCGCAGCAGGTAGGCGAGCGGGTCGGCGAGATCTGGCTCGTCTTCGACGAGGAGGATGCGGGTCATACGAGTTCTCCGGAATCGGTGCGGACGGCGTCCGCGGTCGTCGGGCGGGGCGCGGCCTGGCGCAGTGCCGCGCGCTTCTTCTTGTCCTTCTTGCTCTTCTTGTCCTTCTTCTTGCGCCGGCCCTCATGAGGATCGCCCTCCGGGGCGGGGATCTGCGGCAGGCGCATCGTGAAGGTGGATCCGCGGCCGGGACGCGACCACAGCCGCACCTCTCCGCCGTGGCGCTGCGTGGCGTGCTTGACGATGGACAGGCCGAGCCCGGTGCCGCCGGTGCGGCGGGAGCGGGCCTCGTCCGCGCGGTAGAAGCGCTCGAAGATGCGCTCGCGATCGGACTCGTCGATGCCGATGCCCTGGTCCGCCACCGAGATCTCCACCACACCGTCCTCGGTGCGCACCCCGACGCCGACGCGCGAACCGCGCGGCGAGTACACGATGGCGTTCGCGATGAGGTTGCCGACGGCCTCGATCAGGATCTGCCCGTCACCGCGCACCCAGGCGCCGCGATCGCCGCCCCGGGTCAGCTCGACGCCGGCCGAGGCCGCCTGCACGGCGTGCGCCTCGACGCTGGTCGCGACGACCTCGTCGATCGCGACCGCTTCGAACCCGCCCAGGCCGTCCGCGGACTGCAACCGCGACAGGCTCATGATCCGGCCGGTGAGCTGGCCGAGCCGCGCCGCCTCGGCCTGGATCCGGGTCGCGAAGGCTCGCACCTGCGCAGGATCGTCGGCCGCGGACTCGATCGCCTCCGCGAGCAGGCTGACCGCTCCCACCGGGGTCTTCAGCTCGTGGCTGGTGTTCGCCACGAAGTCGGTGCGCATCTGGTCCAGGCGCTCCTGCTCGGTCACGTCCCGGATGATGAGCAGGCTCAGCCGGGGCCCGATCCAGCTCGCCCTGACCGCGACCAGACGCGGAATCAGGCTGTGCCCGCCCTGCGTGAGCCGGAAGGTGCTCGTCTCCGAGCCGCCCTGGCGCACCGCCCGCACCAGCTGACGCAGCTCCGGGTGCTCCAGCGTCGAACCGAGAGCGATCCCGAACCGCGACGCGGCCGACGAGGCCGAGATGACCATGCCCGACGGATCCACCGCGCATGCGGCGTCATCCATCGCGGCCAGCACATCGGTGAGCCCTTCGGGCAGTTCTGCGGACGCCTCCGCGCGGGCGGAGATCCTGGCCCGCCACGCGAGCGCGATCATCGCGGCGATGCCGGCGCCGATCACCACACCCAGCACCAGGGCGAGCAGAGTGCTGTCCATGTTCTCCAGCGTAGAGGTCGTTTCCCGCATCTCCCGCCGGATTCCAGGGGCAGCGCACTCCCGCGGCGGTACTATTCACGAGCGTGGCACCAGCTGTTAACCTTCGCCGAAGACAATCAGCACGTGCGTGCTACGAATGACGCACACGCATCGTCCCGCGCTCACTCTGCGCGACGACGTGCGTTTCGGACCCGCCAGAACCGAATGGGCCGCTAGAACGAAAGGTGCGCTGCCATGCGCGAAGTCTTCCACCAGTCCCTCGAGGACCTGCAGGCGCGGCTCGTCGAGATCGCCGACCTCGTCGCCGTGTCGATCGAGAAGGCCACCCGCTCGTTCGCGACCAGCGACGTCGCGCTGGCCGAGGAGGTCATCGCCGACGACACCAAGATCGACCTGCTCGCGGTCGCCCTCGACGAGCAGGCGATCGAGATCCTGGCCCGTCAGCAGCCGGTCGCCCGCGACCTGCGCATCGTCGTGACCGCCCTGCGGGTGAGCGCCTCGCTCGAGCGCATGGGCGACATGTCGGAGCACATCGCGCAGCTCGCGCGGCTGCGGTTCCCCGAGCGTGCCATCCCGAAGGGCCTGAAGGGCACTTTCACGCGGATGGGAGAGCTGGACGTCGAGATCGCGCGCACCCTCTCCGAGCTGCTGCGCACGCAGGACCTGCGCTACGCCGACACGATCCGCAACGCCGACGACGACGTGGACGAGCTGCACGCCAACGTCTTCGACAAGGTCCTCAGCGACAACTGGAAGGGCGAGGCCGGCGCGACCGTCGACGCCACCCTGGCCAGCCGCTACCACGAGCGCTTCGCCGACCACGCGGTCGCCGTCGCGAAGAAGGTCGTCTACCTGGCCACCGGCGACTGGGCCGTCGCCGAGGAGGACATCGCTCTCGCCGTCGAGGCGCAGGCCGAGGCCGAGGCCGGATCCGGTCACGCCTGAGCCCGCGCGTCGACGCCCCCTCTGACCGTCGAAGCCCCCCGGCAGCCGCGTGGCTGCCGGGGGGCTTCGACGGTGCGAGGGGGCTGCGGCGTTACTTCTTGCCCTGGTTCGCGACCGCGGCGGCTCCGGCGGCGGCGGCCTCCGGGTCGAGGTAGCGGCCGGGGCCGGTCGGCACGTTGTTCTCGTCGAGCTCGTAGACCAGCGGTATCCCGGTCGGGATGTTCAGCTCGGCGATGTCGCCGTCGCTGATCCCGTCGAGGTGCTTCACGAGACCGCGCAGGGAGTTGCCGTGCGCGGTGACGAGCACGGTCTTGCCGGCCTCGAGGTCGGGCACGATCGCGTCGGCCCAGTACGGCAGCAGCCGGTCGATCACGAGCTTGAGCGACTCGGTGCGCGGCACCTCGCCGTCGATGCCGGCGTAACGCGGGTCGTTCACCTGGCTGAACTCGCTCGCGTCGTCGAGGGGCGGCGGCGGCACGTCGAAGGAACGGCGCCACAGCTGGAACTGCTCGGGGCCGAACTCCTCCAGAGTCTGGGCCTTGTCCTTGCCCTGCAGGGCGCCGTAGTGACGCTCGTTGAGGCGCCAGGAGCGGGTCACCGGGATCCAGAGCCGGTCGGCGGCTTCGAGGGCGATGTCCGCGGTCTGGATCGCGCGGCTGAGCAGCGACGTGTGCAGCACGTCGGGCAGGATCCCCGACTCGGCGAGCAGCTCACCGCCGCGGCGGGCCTCGTCGCGTCCCTGTTCGCTGAGGCGGACGTCCACCCATCCGGTGAACAGGTTGCGTTCGTTCCACTCGCTCTGGCCGTGGCGGAGCAGGATGAGAGTGCGGGTCATGCTCTCAGCCTATTAGGTGCGCTGTGCCGGTCAGAAGCGAGGCGACCCCTTATGACGGTCACGCCTTATGGCGGGCATAGGAAGGGCACAGGATCCGATCGAGTCGGCTCGGCAGGATACAGACATGAGCGCCATCCCCGACCCGACACAGACCCCTGCCGGCCCGGCCTACGAGGGCCGCCTGCTCGACCGCCCGGACGAGGAGGTCGTCGATCAGGGCGCGCCGTTCGACATCCGCACCCTGATGTCGCGGCGGATGGTGCTGAGCCTGGTCGGGCTCGGTGCCGGCGGCGCGGTGCTCGCGGCCTGCGCCCCCGCGATCGCGTCCGGCGCCACCGCCACACCGACCCCCACGCTGACGACCACCCCGAGCCCGACGGGAACCAGTGCGGCGACGACCGCGGTCCCCGCCGCCGAGATCCCCGACGAGACGGCCGGCCCGTTCCCCGGAGACGGCTCGAACGGCCCGGATGCGCTGACGGACTCCGGGATCATCCGCCAGGACATCCGCTCCAGCATCGGCGGCGGCACCACGGCGGCAGGAGTCCCGCTCACGTTCTCGCTCAACCTCCTCGACATGGCGAACGGCGACGCCCCGTTCGCCGGCGTCGCCGTCTACGCCTGGCACTGCGATCAGCAGGGCAGGTATTCGATGTACTCCTCGGGTGTCGAGAACGAGACCTACCTGCGCGGCGTGCAGGTGGCCGACGCGAACGGCCGCGTGTCGTTCACCTCGGTCTTCCCCGGCTGCTATTCGGGCCGCTGGCCGCACATCCACTTCGAGGTGTACCCGACCGCCGCCGCCATCACCGACGCGTCGAACGCAATCGCCACCTCCCAGCTCGCCCTGCCCCAGGCCGCCTGCGAGGCCGTGTACGCGAGCGGCTACGACGGGTCGGCGCAGAACCTGGCGCGGGTCTCGCTCACCAGCGACACCGTGTTCGGCGACGACGGCGGAGCGCTGCAGATCGCGGCGATGACGGGCGATGCGGGCACGGGCTACACCGCGACCCTCACCGTGCGCGTGGACACGCGGACGGCGCCGACCGCCGGATCCGCGCCCGGCGGCGGCAACCGCCCCTGAGCCACGGACGCGGACCGGCGCGGGCCGGCGCGGACTCGCCGGCGAACGGAGGCGGCCGCGAACGCGGCAGGATGGAGGCATGGCGTCCTCCCCGCTCGGCCGTCCCACCCGGGGCACCACCGGCACCAACCGGCTGCGCCGCAACGACCGCTGGATCGCCGCCTCGCCGGCCTTCCGGCGCGCAGCGGATCCGCTCGTCGTGGATCTCGGCTTCGGCGCGAGCGGCGTGACGGCGTTCGAGCTCGCGGCGCGGCTGGTGCGCGTGCGCGCGGACGCCGAGGTGCTCGGACTCGAGCTGGATCCGGCCCGCGTCGCCACCGCCCAGGCTCAGCTCGCCGAGCTGCGCGACGGATCCGCGCACTTCCCCGCCGACCTGAACGTGTCGTTCGCGCGCGGGGGGTTCGAGGTGCCGCTGCCGGCCGGACGGCGCCCGGCGGTGATCCGCGCCATGAACGTGCTCCGCCAGTACGACGAGGCCGACGTGCCCGACGCGTGGCGGCGGATGGCCTCGCGGCTCGCCCCCGGCGGGCTGCTCGTGGAGGGCACCTGCGACGAGATCGGACGGATCGCGAGCTTCGTCGACGTGGATTCGGACGGGACGCCGCAGCGGCTCACGATCTCGCTGCGTCTCGCGGATCTGGAGCGTCCCTCGATCGTCGCGGAACGGCTGCCGAAGGCCCTCATCCACCACAACGTGCCGGGCGAGCGGATCCACGCGCTGCTCGCCGACCTCGATCGGGAGTGGGAGCGCGCGGCCCCGCTGTCGACGTTCGGCGCGACGCAGCGTTTCCTCGCCGCGGTCGCCGCGCTCGTGGACGCCGGCCATCCGGTGCTCGGCACCCGGGCGCGCTGGCGACTCGGCGAGCTCACCGTGCCGTGGAGCGCGGTCGCCCCGGGCTGAGTCGATCCGACCTCAGCCTCGCGGGAACTCCGCCCCGGTCAGACGCAGCAGCGGACCCGCCTTGACGATCGTCTCGGCGTACTCGTCCTCCGCATCCGAGAGCGCGACGATCGCCCCGCCGACGCCGTAGTCGAGCACGCCGTCGTGCTGCACGAGCGTGCGGATCACGACGCTGAGATCGACCGCCCCGTCGAACGAGAAGAATCCGAGGGCGCCGCTGTAGAGACCGCGGGGGCCCGCCTCCAGGCGGTCCAGGATCTGGATGGTGCGCCGCTTCGGCGCCCCGGTCATCGATCCGGGTGGGAAGGCCGCGCGCACGCACGCCACCGGGGAGGTATCGAGGCGCGAGCGCACCGTGCTGACCAGCTGGTGCACGGTCGCATAGCTCTCGATCCGGAACAGTCCGTCAACGTGCACAGAGCCGAGCTCGGCCGTGCGCCCGAGGTCGTGCCGGACCAGGTCGACGATCATGAGGTTCTCGGCGCGATCCTTCTCGGATCCGGCGAGCTCGGCTGCGATCCGCGCGTCCTCGGCCGTTGTCACGCCGCGCGGCCGGGTGCCCTTGATCGGGCTGGACTCGACGGCGCCGTCGGCGCTGATCCGCAGGAAGGTCTCGGGCGAGGTGCTCAGCACGCTCACCCCCGCGATACGCAGGAAGGCCCCGAACGGTGCCGGGTTCTGCGTGCGCAGCGCGAGGTAGGCGGCGAGTGGATCCAGGTCCTCGTCACTGTGCAGCAGGTTCGTCAAGCAGACCTCGTACGTCTCGCCGGCGGCGATCTGCTCCTGTGCCTCGGCGATCAGCCGCAGATAGTCGTCGTGGGAGTGCCGGGCGGTGAGTGCGAGCGGCGCCGGACCGTCCGCGAACGGCACGGGGGACGCTTGATCCGTCTCGAGCGCGGCAGCATTGAGCGCGGCGATCTGCGCTGCGGTGCGTTCGATCCAGGCCGCGTCGTCCAGGGCGAGGAGGTGCAGCACGCGCTCGTCGTGGTCGATCACGACCGCGCGGTCGAGCCGCACCAGGAGGGCGTCCGGGGTCGCGGAACGACGGGTGTGCGGGGACCCGCACTCGGCGCGCAGCTCATAGCCGAGCGCGCCGACCCAGCCCAGCGCGAACGGCAGATCGCCCCGCTCGGTGCGGGTCGCGGCGAGCTCCGCCTCCAGCCAGTCGAAGAAGCCGCTCGGCACGACCCGCTCCCGGTCGGCCTCGCGCACGGTCACGGTCCCGGCCTGCACATCGGCGAGCGCGGTGACGAGCTCGTCCCCTCCGCCCAGGATCGAATACCGCGCACGCGGATCCTCCGGCCGGTTGCCGTCCAGCCAGACGGCATGCTCCGCCCCGCCGAAGAGCGCGGAGAACAGCACGGCGGAGTCGTGCCGCAGCGGCAGCGGCCGCCGGAGCACCGGCCGGGCGACGGGCAGGTCCGACTCGTGACGGCGCGGTGCCGCATCCTCGACCGGCCGGGCCGGGTCGGCCGACGCCCGCACCAGGGCGACGAAGTTCGCCATCATGCGGGTGCCGTCGGGGGTGCCGATCGATTCGGGGTGGAACTGCACGCCCCAGAGCGGCAGGGTGCGGTGCCGCAGGCCCATGATCACGCCGTCGTCCGCGACCGCCGTGACCGCCAGCTCCGCCGGCATGTCGTCGACCATGAGCGAGTGGTAGCGCACCACCTCGAGCGGCGACGGCAGGCCCTGGAACGGCCCGGTCCCGTCATGGCGCACCGTCGAGGGCCGACCGTGCCGCGGCTCGGGCGCGCGCAGCACCCGGGCCCCGAACGCGGCCGCGAGCCCCTGATGCCCCAGGCACACCCCGAACAGCGGGATCCGCCGTGCCGCGCAGATCCGGATCGCCTCGGCGCAGATCCCGAAGTCCGCCGGCCGCTGCGGATCTCCCGGCCCCGGCGAGAGGACCACCGCGTCGTAGGCGTCGAGCACCGACGGATCCCAGCCGTCCCAGTCGTTGGGCACGACGTCGGGAGGTCCGCCCGCCGTGGCGGCGATCTGGTGCACGAGGTTGTACGTGAACGAGTCGTAGTTGTCGATCAGCAGCATCCGCAGCGGACGCTCCCCGGGCATCATCGCGCCCCTGAGGTCACGCAGCGCATCGCGTCAGAGGGCGTCGGGTGTGCTCGGCCGGCGCGGATCCGGCGCCGACGGGCGGCGGGACAGCCGGGTCAGCCTCGGCACGTCCGCCGTGGCGCCGGCGTCGGCCGGGACGATGATCTCCTGCGCGGCGGCGACGTCCCCATCCGGGGTGCGCACGACCAGGTCGCCGATCGGCGCACGACGGGACAGGATCGCGAGCGCGATCGGGCCGAGCTCGTGATGACGGGCGACGGACGTGATCCGGCCCACCTCGTCGGAGTCCTCCGCCCCGGCGAGCACGGGCGCGCCGGGAGCGGGCAGCAGGTCGTCGCTGCCGTCGAGGTGCAGCGCCGCGATCCGGCGCGGCGGGTGGCCGAGGTTGTGCACCTTGGCGACGGTCTCCTGGCCGCGGTAGCAGCCCTTGTTCAGGTGCACGGCGCTGCGGATCCAGTCCGTCTCGTGCGGCAGGGAGCGGTCATCCACCTCCGTGGCCCAGCGCGGACGCCAAGCCGCGACGCGCAGCGCCTCGGCGGCGAGCGCACCGGCCCAGACGGCGTCGGTCTCGGCGGCGAGCGCGGTGGCGGTGGCGGCATCCACCACGGCCGTGCGCCAGTGGTAGCCGGCGCCGGGGTGCTCGCCCAGGTGGTACTGATGCCCGCCGGGCTGGATCGAGGGCCACGGATCCGTCCAGATCACGGCCGTGCCGTGAGGGGCGAGCGCGGCGCGTTCGGCACGCTGCTCGGCGTCGCCGCCCGCGAAGAACCCGATCACGATGAGCTCCACGCGCACGCGCACGGTCACGTCGGCGCGGAACACCATCCGCTGCAGCCAGGTCGCCAGCGGCGCGGCATCGGCGGCATCCGCGAGCAGCCAGGTCGACGCGCCGTCGTCGAACACGGCGGCGACGTGCTCGACGCGCCCCTGCGGATCCAGAACGAGCAGTTCGGTGCTCTGTCCCGCGCCGAGGTGCGCGACCGACTGCGAGGTGATCGAGTCGAGCCAGGTCAGTCGCTCGGCTCCGGCGAGTTCGATCACCGTGCGGTCACCGAGCGGCGCGAGCGCGGCGCCGCGCTCCAGCGCGCGCTGCTCGCGGATCGGGTCCCCGAAGTGCGCCACGACGGATCCTTCGGACGCCGTGTCGAGGACGGCCCCGGGAAGTGCGGAGAACGGATCCATGGCTCAGACCTTCGCCAGCCGGGCGGAGGCGTGCGAGCGCAGCTCGGTGCCGAGGGCCGCGATGTCCCAGGCCCAGAGCAGATGCCCGTCCACCAGGCCGTACATGCGCGAGGCCGCGCCGTAGTTCTTGGCTCCCGCGGCGCGCACGATCGCGTCGGTGGCGATGTCGACGCGGGGTCCGTCGATGCGGCCGAGGTAAAGCTCGAGGGCGCCGTCCGAGTGCGCGATCGACACCTCGAGCGGGAAGCCGCCCTCCGCCAGGCGCAGGGCCTCCACATCGTCCGCGGTGCGCGCGGCGGTGCGCGGCTCGCGCGGGGGCAGCAGAGCGGGCCCCGCGTCAGCGGCGCCGGCCGGGCGCGCGAGGCGCCAGAAGCCGGTCTCGGCGACGAGCGCGACGGGTTCGCCGCCCTCCGGCGTGTAGGTGGCGGACGCGGCGTAGTTCAGGAACGGGCCGCCATCGTGGCTGAAGCTCGCGCGGTGCGCGAATTCGCCGGCATAGCGGTGCGTGCCGCCGTCGGCGTCCGTGATCTCGTAGTCGATGACGCCGGTGCCTTCCCAGACGCCGAGCAGCCACGACAGCGGAACGATGTCGGCGGGCAGATCCGTGGGCAGATCGAGCATGGTGGCCCTCTCTCAGCGTGCGGGCTGTGCGCGGGTTCCGGTGCGGCGGGCGCTGATCAGCGCTGGCCGCGGAACAGGTTGACCAGAACGGCACCCGCGCAGAAGGCGATCGCGAGACCCGCCAGTGCCAGGAGGCCGACGAAGAAGAGTTCCAGCGCGACGATGTCCATACGACTACTCTATGCCGTCCGCGCGGGCCGGCGGCGTCAGACGGTGAACAGCGAGGCGACGCCGAAGCCGACCGAGAACAGCCCCATCACCAAGAGCGCGCCGAGGCTGCCCGCGGCCACCCGCAGGATGAATCCCTTGGTCTCCCCGCGCACCAGCTGCACCGCGAAGGAGAGCAGCACGCAGATGCCGAAGCCGATGATGTACCAGGTCATCATGGTGCGATCCGGTGCGAAGATGCCGATCACGATCGCACCGATCGCGGCGACGGCCCACGTGACGACGAGGCCCACGAGGGGGCTGCGCGGGGCGAGGGCGGGGTCAGCGGCCATGCGCCCATTGTCACCCATCCGCGCTGTGAGCGCACCGCACCGCCGAAACCCGCACCATCCGCCGCGATCCGCCCATCCGCCCGGGGCAGGCCGGTCCGTCACGCAGGGGCCAGGGTCGCTCACCACTGAGTAGAGTGTCGGCAGGAAAGGATTCCGCTTGGCTCAACTGCTGGTTCTGACCTCGTCTCCCGCTGCGGAGCCGGTCCTGCCCGCCCTGGAGCTGCTCAGCCACCGGGTCCGCACCATTCCCGCACAGCCAGCGGAGCTGGTCACCGCGCCGGACGCCGATGTCGTGATCGTCGATGCGCGCACCGACCTCGTCGCCGCGAAGTCGCTGTGCACGCTGATCCGCACGACGGGGCTGCGCGGCCCGCTGCTGCTGGTGATGACAGAGGGCGGCTTGAGCGCGGTCAGCGGCGACTGGCGGATCGACGACGTGCTGCTGCACAACGCCGGCCCCGCCGAGATCGACGCGAGGATCCGGCTCGCGCTGTCCCGCGAGGAGTCCGCCGCCGAGCCGGTCAGGGTGCAGACGTCCGGGCTGACGATCGATGAGCAGTCCTACTCCGCGAAACTGCGCGGGACTCCTCTCGATCTCACCTACAAGGAGTTCCAGCTGCTGCACTTCCTCGCCACGCACCCGTCCCGGGTGTTCACGCGCGAGCAGCTGCTCAGCGAGGTCTGGGGCTACGACTACTTCGGCGGAACCCGCACGGTGGACGTGCACGTGCGGCGTCTGCGCGCCAAGCTCGGCGACCAGGAGCACATCATCGGAACCGTGCGCAACGTCGGCTACCGGTTCAACGTCGACGAGGAGGAGACCCGCCCGGTCTCCCCCGGCACCCGCTGATCCTGCGGGCCCGACTCGTTCACACGGGTGTCACCCTCCGGTGCTTAGATGTACGCATGATCGATCCCGCACTGGCTGATTCCGGTCTCGGAGATGCCGAGGACGACGACTTCGACGCGCTCGTGGCGCCCGACGACTCGTCGCTCCCCGACAACCGCTACCTCGACCGCGAGCTGAGCTGGCTGGCGTTCAACCAGCGCGTGCTCGAGCTCGCCGAGGATGAGACGCTGCCGGCGTTGGAGCGCGCGAACTTCCTGGCGATCTTCGCGAGCAATCTGGACGAGTTCTTCATGGTGCGCGTCGCGGGTCTGAAACGGCGCATCCTCACCGGTCTCGCGGTTCCCACCAACGTGGGTCGGTCGCCCTCCGACGTGCTGGCCGACATCTCCGCTGAGGCGCACCGGCTGCAGCTGCGGCACGCGCAGGCCTGGACCACGCTGGTCCGCCCCGACCTCGCGGTGTCCGGGATCGCGGTCGTCGACTGGGACGACCTCGACGGCGAGGCGAAGGCCGAGCTGACCGACTACTTCCAGAGCAACGTCTTCCCGGTGCTGATGCCGCTGGCCGTCGACCCGGCCCACCCGTTCCCGTACATCTCCGGGCTGTCGCTGAATCTCGCGATCCGGATCCGCAACGCGCGCACGGGGCGTCAGGAGTTCGCGCGCCTGAAGGTGCCGCCGATGCTGCCGCGTTTCGTGGAGGTTCCCGGCACGGCAGGCGCGCAGCAGTTCATCCGGCTCGAGGAGCTGATCGCCAACCACCTCGACGACCTCTTCCCCGGCATGGAGGTGCTGGATCACCACGCGTTCCGGCTCACCCGCAACGAGGATGTGGAGATCGAGGAGGACGAGTCCGAGAACCTCATCCAGGCGCTCGAGGCCGAGCTGCTGCGCCGCCGGTTCGGCCCGCCGATCCGTCTCGAGATCACCGACGACATGGACGAGGTGACGCTCGACCTGCTCATCTCCGAGCTCGACATCACCGATCAGGAGATCTACCGCCTCCCCGGTCCGCTGGATCTGCGCGGCCTGTTCGACCTGTCCCGCATCGACCGCCCCGATCTGCACTACCCGCCGCACCTGCCCACCACGGCGGTGGCCTTCAAGCCCGGCGCGAACGAGCGGATCGACATCTTCAAGGCGATCCGCAAGGCGGACGTGCTGGTGCACCACCCGTACGAGTCGTTCACGACGAGCGTCGTGTCGTTCCTGGAGCAGGCGGCGCGGGATCCGCACGTGCTGGCCATCAAACAGACGCTCTACCGCACCTCGGGCGACAGCCCCATCGTGCAGGCGCTCATCGACGCGGCGGAGTCCGGCAAGCAGGTGCTGGCGCTCGTCGAGGTGAAGGCGCGGTTCGACGAGGCGAACAACATCGTCTGGGCGCGCAAGCTCGAGAAGGCGGGCGTGCATGTCGTCTACGGCCTCGTCGGGCTGAAGACGCACTGCAAGCTCGCGCTCGTGATCCGCCAGGAGGAGGGCACCCTCCGGCACTACTCGCACGTCGGCACCGGCAACTACAACCCGAAGACGAGCCGCATCTACGAGGACTTCGGCCTGTTCACCAGCGACCCTCAGGTCGGCAAGGACCTCACCCGGCTGTTCAACGAGCTCAGCGGCTACGCGATCGAGAAGAAGTTCAAGCGCCTGCTCGTCGCCCCCCTGCATCTGCGCAAGGGCCTGCTCCGGCTCATCGAGCGGGAGCGCCAGAACGCGCTCGACGGCAAGCCCGCGCACATCCGCATCAAGGTGAACTCCCTGGTCGACGAGCAGATCATCGATGCGCTCTACCGGGCGAGCGTCGCCGGCGTCCCCGTGGAGGTGTGGGTGCGCGGCATCTGCAGCCTCCGCTCTGATCTGCCCGGCGTCACCGACAACATCACGGTGCGCTCCATCCTCGGCCGCTACCTGGAGCACTCGCGGATCTTCGCGTTCCACAACGAGGGCGATCCGCAGGTCTTCATCGGCAGTGCCGACATGATGCACCGCAACCTCGACCGCCGCGTGGAGGCCCTGGTGCGGGTCACCGATCCCGCGCATGTCGACGAGCTGCTGTCGTTCTTCGACCGGGCGATCTCGCCGGAGACGGCGTCGTGGCATCTGGGCGCCGAGGGCGAATGGACGCGACGCGCGTTCCGCGATGACGGCACCGCGCTGATCGACCTGCAGGATAGGACCATGTCGGAGATCCAGAAGCGGCGGCGAGCCAGGGCGGTCCGATGAGCTCCGGCGGCACAGGTCCCGCCGTCGCCACGGCGGACACCACGGGGATCACGGTCATCGCGGACCGCCCGGATCGCGCCGTCTACGCGGCCGGCGGGCTGGTCTGGCGCGTCGTGGACGACAAGGTGCGGATCCTGCTGATCCACCGCACCAAGTACCGGGACGTCACGCTGCCCAAGGGCAAGGTCGATCCGGGCGAGATGCTCGCCGAGACGGCGGTGCGCGAGATCTTCGAGGAGACCGGCATCAGAGTGGTGCTCGGCGCTCCGGTCGGCGTCTCCCGGTACACGATGGCGAACCGCAAGCAGAAGGTCGTGCACTACTGGGCCGCCGAGGCCACCGACGAGGCCGTGCGCGCCTCGGCGTTCGTGCCCAATCGCGAGATCGCCGCCCTCGAGTGGATGAGCGTGAAGAAGGCACGCGCCCGGCTCAGCTACCCCGTCGACGTGGAGATCCTGGAGGCGTTCGCGAAGCTCATCGCCGACGGCGCCCTGCGCACGTTCCCTCTGATCGTGCTGCGCCATGCGAAGGCCGCCAATCGGGGCGTCTGGCTCGGATCCGACGCCACCCGCCCGCTCACCCCGCGCGGCAGGGCCCAGGCCGATGCGATCGTCGGACCGCTGCGCGCGTTCGGCGTGCAGAAGATCGTCACCAGTGATGCGCGCCGCTGCGTGGAGACGGTCAAGCCGCTCGCGAAGTCCCTCGACCTCAAGCTCACGAAGACGCCGCTGCTCAGCCAGGACGCCTGGGACGAGGGCGAATCGGATCCGCGCGCGGTCGTCGGAAAACGCGTCCGGGCCGGCAAGGCGACCGTGCTGTGCAGCCACGGCCCGGTGCTGCCGGACATCCTCCGGGAGATCGCCCTCGCCACCGGCACCATGCGCGGCTCCTACCTCGGCAGCGCCTCCGCCCTCGAGGTCGGCGCGTTCAGCGTGGTGCATCTCAGCGCCACGAACCCCGGATCCGGCATCATCTCGATCGAGACCCACCTCCCGAAGATCTGACGCGCTGCGCAGCGGATCCCGTTCACCGCCCGTTTACCTTCGATCTTTGAACGCGTAATAGTCGACGCATATCGTCTGGCGTGGCCCTGCACCGGGCTACCTCCCGACACAGCGAAGGACTTACACCGTGAAGGTCAACAGCATCACCAAGCTTGGCGCCGTGGGCGCACTCGCCGCGATCGCGCTCGCGGGCTGCTCCGCCACCCCCGCCGCGACCGGCACTGACAGCCCCTCTGCGGCGCCGACCTCCAGCGAGGTGACCTCGAAGCTGGATGCGTCCCTCACCGGCACGATCACCGCGGGCGGCTCCAGCGCCCAGGCGAACGCGCAGGCCGCGTGGGTCGCCGCGTACAACGCGCAGGTCAAGGGCGTCACGATCAATTACGACAAGTCGCAGGGCTCGGGCGGCGGCGTCACCAACTTCCTCAGTGGCGCGTACGACTTCGCGGGCTCCGACTCGCCCCTGAACGCCGACCAGACCACCGCGTCGAAGAGCCTGTGCACCGCCGGCGGCCTCAACATCCCGGTCTACCTCGACGGCGTCGCCATCATCTTCAACATCCCCGGCGTGACGAGCCTCAAGCTCAGCGGCGACACGATCGCGAAGATCTTCTCCCTGAAGATCACCGACTGGTCCGACGCCGCCATCACGAAGGACAACGGCACCGCGCTGCCCGCCGGCAAGATCACCACGGTGGCGCGCTCCGACGGCTCCGGCACCACGGCGAACTTCACCAACTACCTGGCCGCCACGCAGAAGACCGATTGGACCTACCCCGCGGGCAAGGACTGGCCGGTCGAGGGCGACGTCTCAAAGCAGAAGGGCGGCTCGGGTGTGGTCCAGGCCGTCGAGGCCGGCACCGGCACGATCGGATACGCCGACCACTCCGCCATCGGCAAGCTGAACAGCGCCGCGATCCTGCAGGACGGCACGGCGATCTCGTTCAGCGCCGCTGCCGTCTCGAAGACCTTCGAGGTCGCCGCGGTCGACGCGTCCAACGGCGTCCCGGGAGACCTGTCCAAGAAGTTCGACTACTCGAAGCTGACCGCCGGGACGTACCCGATCCCGCTGGTCTCGTACGCCGTCGCGTGCGCCGCCTTCAAGACCCCGGCACAGGCCGCGCTCGTGAAGTCGTACATCGGCTTCGTCGACAGCACCGTCGGCCAGCTGGTCGCCGCGAAGAACGCCGGCGCCGCGCCGCTTCCCGCGTCCGTCCTGAAGGCCGCGCAGGAGACGCTCGCGACCATCAAGTAAGTTGAGTTCCGGTCAGTCCGGATCGGCCCCCTTGCGGGGTCGATCCGGACTGGGCAGAGCAGCCGCCTCCGGCGGAGGTTCTGCCGAGTTCTCTCTGACCCGACTCCTTCCGGCACCTGCCGGAACAAGCAGAAAGACGCGAGATGCGAAATCGAGTGTGGGACCGTGACTGATGTCGCGCAGCGGGATGCCGCATCCATCGCCGTCCCCGTGAATCTCGTCGCAAAGCGTCGCGCGGGCGACAAGTTCTTCCTCGGCCTTTCCACGACGGCCGCTGCGTCGATCATGGTGATCCTCGCCGGCGTCGCGATCTTCCTGATCGTCAAGGGCCTGCCCGCGATCACGGCGAACTGGGAGTCCGACCACGATCTGGCGGGCTACCAGAACAAGGCCTGGGGCAACTTCTGGAACTACGTCGCGCCCCTGCTCTGGGGAAGCATCTGGTCGGCCCTGATCGCGCTCGTCCTCGGCGCCCCGGTCGCGATCGGGATCGCGTTGTTCATCTCGCACTACGCGCCACGGCGGCTCGCCGGCGCGCTGGCCTACGTGGTCGATCTGCTCGCGGCCGTCCCGTCGATCGTGTTCGGCCTGTGGGGCATCATCGTGATGCGACCGTTCCTGCTGCCGCTCGCCGAATTCCTGCATCAGTACCTAGGCTGGATCCCGCTGTTCCGCGGACCCGTGTCGAGCACGGGCTCGACCATGCTGGCCGGTGGCGTGGTGCTCGCCGTGATGATCCTGCCGATCGTCACGGCGTTGACGCGTGAGATCTTCCTGCAGACGCCGCGGCTGAACGAGGAGGCTGCGCTCGCGCTGGGCGCGACCCGCTGGGAGATGATCCGGCTGGCCGTGTTCCCGTACGCGCGCAGCGGCATGGTGTCGGCGATCCTGCTGGGCCTGGGCCGGGCGCTCGGCGAGACCATGGCGATCGCGCTGATCATCTCGCCCTCGCTGCTCTTCTCGACGGCGCTGCTGACCGACGGCTACAACTCCCAGACGATCGCCGCGAACATCGCGCTGAACTTCCCGATCGCCACCGACATCCAGCGCTCCGCACTGATCGGGACGGGCCTGATGCTGTTCGTGGTCTCGCTGGCCGTGAACATGATCGCTCGCGGCATTCTCGGACGGTCCGAACGCAAGACACGCACCGCTCCGAAGATTGGAAAGCGCGTATGAGCGCCGCCAGCCCTGCTCCGGTCGTCGCTCAGCCGTTGAATCTGACCAGCGGACAGCTGCCGAGATGGATCGAGCCTGCGACCGCCCTCGGCGCGGCCGCTGTCGTCGCAGCCGTGCTCCTGGTGCTGCAGAACTTCAATCCGGCACTGTGGCTGTTCCTCACAGGCGTGTGCTACCTGATCGCGATCGGCGTCGGCTCCGGCATCGTCGAGAACCGCCGCAAGGCCACCGACCGGGTCGTGCGCGGCCTTGTCGTGTGTGCGTTCGTGCTCGCGGTCGCACCCCTGATCTCCACGCTGTGGACGGTCGTCGCCCAGGGCCTCAGGGTGCTGAACTGGGACTTCGTGACCAAGGTCGGCGGAAGCGTGTTCGACCCGAACACGCTGGCCGTCACGAACACGCCGGGCGCGCTGCAGGCCGTCGTCGGAACGCTGATCATCACCGGAATCGCCGCGCTGATCTCGGTGCCGATCGGCATCCTCGCCGCCGTGTATCTCACCGAGTACGCGCTGCCGAACAATCCGATGCGCCGCATGATCACGTTCCTCGTCGATGTGATGACGGGCATCCCCTCGATCGTCGCCGGCCTGTTCGCGTTCTCGTTCTTCGCGCTCATCGTCGGCCCGAAGGCGTTCAGCGGGTTCTCGGCGTCGATCGCCCTCTGCGTGCTGATGATCCCGATCGTGATCCGCTCCACCGAGGAGATGATCCGACTCGTCCCGAACGAGCTCCGCGAGGCGTCCCTCGCCCTCGGCGTTCCGCGTGCGGCGACGATCATCAAGGTGGTGCTCCGCACCGCTGCGAGCGGGATCGTCACGGGCGTCGTGCTGGCGGTGGCGCGCGTCGTGGGCGAGACCGCACCGATCTTCATCGCCGCGAGCTTCACCGACAACTTCAACGCCGACCCGTTCAACGGCCCCATGCAGACCCTGCCGGTGATGGCCTACACGGCCTACAGCTTCCCCGGCAAGGACATCGAGGCATCCCAGGCGCAAGCGTGGGGGGCCGCGTTGCTCCTGGTCATCGTGGTCGTCATCTTCAACCTCATCGCTCGGATCGTCGCGAAGGCATTCGCACCGAAGAGCCGCTAACTCAGGAAGGCACACAGCGTGTCCAAGAGCATTGAAGTCAATGATCTGAACGTCTACTACAGCGATTTCCTCGCCGTAGAGGGTGTCTCCATGAACATCGCCCCGCGCACCGTGACCGCCTTCATCGGCCCCTCCGGGTGCGGGAAGTCGACGTTCCTGCGGACGCTGAACCGGATGCACGAGGTGATCCCCGGCGCGACCGTCCAGGGCAGCGTGCTGATCGACGGGGAAGACCTGTACGGCCCCGGCGTCGACCCTGTGCTGGTGCGCCGTCAGGTGGGTATGGTGTTCCAGCGCCCGAATCCGTTCCCGACGATGTCGATCAAGGAGAACGTCCTCGCCGGCGTCCGCCTGAACAACAAGCGCATCTCGACCTCCGACGCGAACGACCTCGTGGAGAAGTCGTTGCGCGGCGCGAACCTCTGGAACGAGGTGAAGGATCGCCTCGACAAGCCCGGCGCGGGGCTCTCCGGCGGTCAGCAGCAGCGTCTCTGCATCGCGCGGACCATCGCCGTGGAGCCGCAGGTCGTGCTGATGGACGAGCCCTGCTCCGCGCTGGACCCGATCTCGACCTTCGCGATCGAAGAGCTCATCTCCGAGCTCAAGAACGAGTTCACGATCGTCATCGTGACGCACAACATGCAGCAGGCGTCACGGGTCAGCGACAAGACCGCGTTCTTCAACATCGCCGGCACAGGCAAGCCCGGCAAGCTCATCGAGTACGCCGACACCGCGACGATCTTCACGTCGCCCAAGGAGCAGGCCACCGAGGACTACGTCTCCGGCCGCTTCGGGTGAGCACGGCCGCGGTCGCCATGAGCGCACCCGGGCTCGAGAAACCACTTTCAGCATGAGACACCACGCCTGACGTGGTGTCTCATGCTGAATCTGGTTTCTCGCCGAGCCGGCTCAGTCGCGCGGCGAGAGCAGGTAGGCGTTGAGGGCGGCAGTGAACGTCCGGTCGACGGCCAGTCGCGCTTCGTCGATCGCCGCGATCGGGGCGGCGAGGCGCACGCTCGAGACGAGCCAGGCCTGATCCGCACCGGCGAGGTTGGTCGTCGGGACCGTCTCGTAAGCCGTCGCGAAGCCCTGCTCCTCCAGGTGCGAGAACAGGCTGATCTGCGTCGTGCCCTGCAGGATCCCGCCGTGCGGCGCCGGCGTGACGAAGCGGTCGCCGAAGCGCAGGATGAGCGACGCCGTGGGTGCCTCCAGCACGACGCCGTCGGTGGTCACGAAGATCGCGTCGTCGGCCCCGCGCCGGTGCGCCTCGCGCAGCGCCGCCATGTTGACCGCGTACGAGAGCGTCTTCGCGCCGAGCAGCAGCCACGGCGAGCGCTCCGCCGCACCGCTGTCGTAGCCGCGATCGAGGGTGACGACGCGGATCCCCTCCGTGCGGGCGATCGTGAAGTCGCCGGCCGGTGCAGCGGTCACCCAGGCGGTGGGAGCGGGCCCGTGATCGACGCCTCGGCTCAGGATGAGCTTGATCACCCATTCCCCCGGCCCGCACTCGGCCGCCGCGATCGCGATCGCCTGACGCCACTGCTCTCGGTGCGGCTCCGGCAGGTCGCACAACTCGGCCGAATGCGCCAGACGCTGAACGTGCGGCTCGACCTCCTGGGCATGCCCGTCGACGACGCCGATCGACTCGAAGATCCCGTCGCCGCGCTGGGTGCTCAGCTCGCCCACGCTGAGGGCCGGAGCACCGGGGTCGATCCGGCGGAAGCTGTCGCTGAAGTCCGCACGCTCCTCGTCCGTGGTCTCGGCAGGAGTGATCAGCAGGGCGAATCGGGCTGCGGCCATACGACGAGCCTAGAGCCTCACCCGACGCGCCCGAGAACGCGCTTGCACGGCTCCGACGGGAATACCTCGGACGACCTCGCGTTACACTGGATCAGCCGGGCCGCATAACCCCGGGCTCCATTTTTTGCCGCTGCGAGCGGCCTTCCGCCGAGAGGCGTTCATGCGGCCCGGCTTCTTCGTGTCCGGCCTCAGGTCAAGGATCCCCCGCGCCATGCCCCCGCCGAGGCGGTGAGATCCTGCGCATAGGTGCTGAGCCGGGCGGCCCTGGTGGTGAGCTCGCTGGCACGGTCGGGCTCGGTCGGCTCGTAGTCGTCGGCGAAGTGCGTGGCGCCCGACGCCTGCACCCGGCAGAACGCCGCCGCCCGCTCGAGGGCGATCGCGAAGTCGCCGGAGAACGCCCCGCGCAGGATCGTGTCGATGAGCGCGACGAGCTCCTCCGGGCCGGCCGGAGCAGGCGCCCCCGCGACGAGCGGATCGACGGACGGCAGCTCCACCCGTCCGCGTTCGTGCAGCAGGGCGGCCGTCGACGGGTCTGCGTGGATCGACGCCTGGAGCAGGTAGAGCCGCCACAGCGCACCGGGCAGCGATACGGCAGGGCTCTTCGCCCACAGCTCCGCGACCTCGTCGATGCCGTGCTCGGTGGCGTACGCGACGAGCCGCTCCGCGCTCACACCGCTGTCGTCCGCCCGCACCCGCGCCAGCAGCGCCGAGGCGGTCGCGTGCGCCATCCTGGTCTGCTCGGCCGGATCGTGCGATCCGAGCAGGTTGTCGAAGGTCTCCGGAGGACGACGAACGGGACGGGGGAAGGACGCGGGCACCGACCCAGGGTACGCGCGCTGCCCGAATGGCGCACACACTCCGGAGCCCTAGACTGGAACCACGGGCCTCTAGCTCAGTTGGCAGAGCATCGGACTTTTAATCCGCGGGTCGTGGGTTCGAGCCCCACGGGGCCCACTTCAGCGAGACCGGCGGCGTCTCGCCCTCCTCCGATCGATCGGAGCCCATATGGAGATCACACCGAGACGGATCACGGAGCTGGAGCCGGACGAGGTGTTCGTGTTCGGCTCGAACGCGGAGGGCGCGCACGGCGATGGCGCGGCGCTGATCGCGTACGAGCGGTTCGGCGCGGTCTGGGGCGAGGGTCACGGCCACCAGGGACAGACGTACGCGATCGACACCATGAGCGGGCTCGACGAGCTCGCCGCCGAAGCGCAGGCCTTCATCGACTACGCCGCACAGCACGCCGAGCTGAGGTTCTTGCTGACGCCCGTCGGCTGCGGGATCGCCCGCTACACGCCCGCCCAGGTGGCGCCGATGTTCCGTGGTGCATCAGAGAACGTGACGATCCCGGAGTCGTTCGTCCCGTATCTCGGATCCTGACGCACGCCAGCAGCGCGGCGCCTGTTCCCGAGGAGCCTCAGATCCCGAGGCTCGTCAACAGCCCGCGCACGCGCTCTTCGATGTCGTCACGCACACCGCGGACGAACTCCACGCCCTGGCCCGCCGGGTCCTCGAGCTCCCAGTCCTCGTAGCGCTTGCCGGGGAAGATCGGGCAGGCGTCGCCGCAGCCCATGGTGATCACGGCGTCGGCCTCGCGCACGTCCTCGGTGCGCAGCAGCTGCGGGACAGCCGCGGTGATGTCGATCCCCTTCTCCGCCATCACGGCGACAGCCGCGGGGTTGATCTGCTCCCCCGGTTCGGATCCGCCGGAGCGCACCTCGACGCGGTCGCCGCCGAGCGCACGGGCGAATCCGGCGGCGATCTGCGAGCGGCCGGCGTTGTGCACGCACACGAACAGGATCAGGGGACGCGCCATGCCGTCAAGCCTATCCGCGCGGAACCGCCAGCGGCGCCCCGGCCTGCCGCGCGAACAACGCGATCGCGCGCTCCGCGTCGGCGACGGTGATGCTGCCGCCCGCGACGATGTGCAGGCCGTAGGCGTCCTCCAGGGCGACGAAGTTCATCGCGATGTCTTCGAGCGGACCGGTGAGGGCGAAGTCGCCGCTCTCGACCCCCGCGGCGAGGATCCGCCGGTACAGTCCGAGCTGCTCTCCGTAGAGCTGCTGCACGAGCTCGTCATGCAGCGGAGACTTGCCCGCGAGCACGTCGAACTCGTAGAGCAGCCGCATGAGCGCGTCATCGGGGCCAGACGGCAGCCCCGCACGGATCGCGATCGCGAGCTGCTCCGCAGGATGCGCCGCCTGCGCGACGAGTGCCTCGCGTTCCTCTCCGACCCGGCGCATGCCCGCGGCATGGGCCTCTACGAGGATCGCGTCGAGATCCTCGTAGTAGTACAGCAGCGCGCCCCGAGTCACACCGGCCTGGTTCGCGACGTCCGTCAGCGAGAGGTTGCGCAAGCCGTGCTCGGCGGCGGCGTCGAGCGCGGCGTCGACCACTTCACGTCGGCGCCGTTCCTGGGTGCTGGGACGTGCCATGAAGCCAGTATCGCAGTCCCCTGGCGCACTCCCGGCCATCGCGAAAGAGTTTCTTGACTTCTGAGTGAATTAATTTACTCTTAAGTCAAAGAACTGTGCGCAACACCGAGACGCGCCCCGAACACGAAGGAGCATCCGACATGGCGGTCGACACCCTCTACACCGGCGGACGCGTCCGCACCTTCGACCCCGACCAGCCGTGGGCCGAGGCCATCGGCATCACCGGCGACCGGATCGCCTACGTCGGATCCGCCGCCGATGCCCCCACCGCGCGGCACACGATCGCCCTCGAGGGGCGTCTGGTCACCCCGGGCGTCGCCGACACCCACAACCATCTGCTGCTGGGCTACGACGACCTCGCCGTCAGCCTGGATCAGGTGCAGAGCCTCGATGTGGTGCGCGCCCGCATCGGCGCGTTCGCCGAGCAGCATCCCGACCTCGAGTGGATCTGCGCCGAGAACGCGCTCTATTCGGTGGTGCAGGATCGCCGCCCGAACGCCGACGACCTTGCCGGGGTCACCGACCGCCCCGTCTTCATCACGACCTACGATCAGCACTCCGTGTGGCTGAACCGCCCCGCCCTGGCCAAGCTCGGCATCCTGAACGGCGCGGACATCGCCTGGGGCAACCCCGAGATCGACCGCGCCACGGGCGAGCCCACCGGCTGGGTCACCGACTTCTACACGAGCGCGATGACGATCGACGGCCTCGCCCAGCTGCAGCGCGACATCCCGATGTACTCGCCGGATCGCCGGTACCGCAAGATCGTGAACAGCCTCGACATGGCGGCGCGCTTCGGGATAACGACCGTCGTCGAGCCGCAGGTGCCGCTCGCCGAGCTGCCGCTGTTCGCGCGCGCCGAGCGCGAGGGCCGCCTCCGCTCCCGCACGATCGCCGCGATCTACCACCCCGTCGGCGCCGACGGTGACTTCCGCACCCGGATCACCGACGCGATCCGGGACACCCCCCAGCACGAGCGGTTCCGCCTCGGCCCAGTCAAGCTGTACGCCGACGACGTGATCGAGCCGCACACCGCGGCGATGCTCGAGGACTACGCGAACCGCCCGGGTCACCGCGGGCACACCAGCCTGGATCCGCTCGAGTTCACGAAGCTGTTCGTCGAGCTCGACCGGCTCGGCTACCAGGTGCACACGCACGCGACCGGCGACTGGGGGATCCGCCTGACGCTCGACTCGATCGAGGCCGCCCAGCGCGCCAACGGCGTGCGCGACGCGCGCCACGGCATCGTGCACGTCGAGTGCCTGGCACCCGAGGATCTCCCCCGCTTCCGCGACCTGGGCGTGGTCGCGGCGATGCAGCCCCGGCACGCCTCGCCCGACCTCGTCGCGGGCACCTGGATGGAGAATGTCGGCGAGGCCCGCTGGGATCGCGCCTGGCGGTTCCGCTCGATGATCGAGTCCGGCGCGCGCGTGACGTTCTCGAGCGACTGGCAGGTCGGGGAGATGGATCCGCTGGTCGGCGTGTACAGCGCGATGACCCGCGACCGCCTGGACGGCGGCGACGCGTGGACCGTCGGCGAGCGCCTGGATCTGGACCGCACGCTCGAGGCGTACACGAAGGGCGGCGCAGACGCGTTCCACCACGAGAACGCCCTCGGCATGCTCCGACCCGGCTACCTGGCCGACCTCGTGGTGTGGTCCGGAGACCTGTACGCCATGGAGCCCGCCGAGATCCTCGCGCAGCACGCCGATCTCACGGTCGTCGGCGGATCCGCGATCCACGACGTCCGCGGGGAGGCCGGCGGCCACGAGTAAGCCTGCGCCTGAAGCCGCGCCCGGCTGAGCTCGGACCGGATCCGGGGTGAGGCCTCAGCGGGTCGGAGCCGCCGTGAGCTCGGCGAGCTTCTGCACGGTGCGGAGGTTGCGGGCGGTGCCGGCGACACCGAGGGCGCGGTCGAGCACGGGGCGGGTCAGCTTCGACAGGTGCACCCCCGCACCGAAGTCGATCCACAGATCCGCACCGCGCAGCGCGATCCGCTCCTCGGGCAGCAGCCGCGCGGTCAGCGCCTCGATCGCGTCGGTCTGCGGATCCCACTCCAGGAACATCGCGTGCAGCATCTTGTCGCTGGACGCATCCGGGAACGGGTTCTCGGCGAGCGCGGCGACCAGCTGTGCGTGGGTGCGCGGGATCACCGGAGTGTCGACGTCGAACGCCTCGGCGATCAGGGTGCGGATCTCCGAGGCCGCAGCCGCAGGATCCTCCGTGGCATCGGCGATCACGTTGCCGCTCGCGATGTAGGTGGCCACCACGCCCAGCTCCAGCCGCGCAGTCATCAGCCCGCGCAATTGTGCCATCGGGACGCGATTGCGTCCGCTGACGTTCACGGCTCGCAACAGGTAGGCGCACCGCTGGGGAGCCGCGCTCACGCGGCGTCGCCGTCGATCAGCTCCGCGCCCGCATGCGCGAGCTCGGCCAGGGCTGCAGCGCTGGATTCAGCACCGACACCCGCCACGAGATCGGTGCGGATCCGCACGTGCACCCCATGGGAGATCGCATCCGACGCGGATGCGCGCACGCAGTGATCCGTCGCGATGCCGACGACGTCGGCTGTGAGCACACCGTGCGCGGACAGGATGCCGGCGACGGTCTCCCCCGCCTCTGTCACGCCCTCGAACATCGAATAGGCGGGCTGGCCCTGTCCCTTGACAACGTGATGCGTGACCGCTGCCGTGTCCAGCAGCGGGTCGTACTCGGCGCCGGGCGTGCCCGCGATGCAGTGCACGGGCCAGCTGTCGACGTAGTCGGGCTCGGCCGAGAAATGCCCGCCGTTGTCGCCGGTCGCATCGTGCCAGTCGCGGGAGGCGATCACGACGTCGTAGTCGGCGGCATGCGCGTGCAGGAGCGCGCTGACCCCGGCGGCCACAGCGTCGCCCCCGGTGACGGCGAGCGCGCCCCCTTCGGTGAAGTCGTTCTGCACGTCGACGATCAGCAGCGCGCGAGTCATGATCCGAGCGTACGCCGTAACGGAGAAACCCCCTCCGAAGAGGGGGTTTTCAGTGGAGCCGCCCAAGGGATTCGAACCATGATTGCTGGTCTGACCTGGCGTTACTCCACTGAATTGTCGGGCACCGGCAGGCACGTCAATCCCGCGTCGGGCCTGACCGCCATCCGGCCCGCAGCATAAGTTGGCCTGGACTGAGCTCTGCTGCTAACCCTTCGAGCAGCCGTCAACGAAGGAGCCGTAGTCGCCGGCTCTGGCGGAGGTGACGATTGTTTTCGTCGCTGCGGACCGGGGGATCACTGCCACAACATAGCCCGAACCTGACGCAGACTTGCACGCGACGAGTACGGACCACCCGGCCGGATCTTTCCCATCGTCATACGACGGGGACTTCCCGATCACGTTTTGCGAGATGTCGAGGATGATAAACGGCCCTTGCAGTGCGTTCTCAGTCTGCTCCAGCGTCTCGCCGACGAGCTGTTCAGGCGGGGGCGGCGCAGGTGTACAGCCGGCCAGAGTCGCAGCCGCTAGAGCAGCCGCAGCCACGCCAAACAGGCGCTTGGTCCTTACCATTCCGACCTCGATTCCCGATCAAATTCAACCCTTTCGGTCCCGAAGTTCTCCTGTCAAGCTCAACTCGCAACGGGGGGTCGTTGAGTGATCCCCCATTAACCGGAGGATATTTCAATGGAGTTCAAGAATCGTGTGTTGAGCCTTCTTGGGGGAGTCGCGCTCGTCGCTGCAAGCGTACTGATGGCAGTACCGGCACAGGCCGTGGAAGGTACCCCACCCACACCAGCACCGAATGCGCCCGCCACGCCAAGCGACATCGTGCCGGCCAGGCCGGTGTTTGGCACGACGTACAAGGTCATCAACATCGAAGCCTCCCCCGGATGGATCGACTACACCCAACCCATTGCACAATGCACCTCGAACGGTGGCACGTGCACCATCGCGAAGGGCCAGAGTGCGACGACGACAATCGATATCTCGACTGGGATCACACGTGACACGATCGCCGCGAGCCTCGGCATCTCGTCCTCTCACACGGTCTCGCTCGACGTGTCCTGAATCGGCCTGGGATCGTCGGAGGGCATGATCTAACCGAGGAGTAGATTCATGCCCGCTTTGAA
>NZ_BAABGP010000015.1:0-34968 GCF_039541635.1 Microbacterium panaciterrae | reverse complement strand
ACCGCGCCGGCGCCGTCCTACACGCCTGCCTCACCTGGGCAACCCTAATAGGAGACACGCCCTAGAGGCGGAGCTGGAGGCGGAGCTCGAGTCCCGTCGGCGGCAGTACGCCTATTACCGTACTCATTTGCTAGCGTCAGACGCAGGGGCGCCCTCGTGGTCGACGCTCGGCAGGATATCCAGTCGTGTGTCGTCGGGCGCAACGCCCACAGCTGGCAAACCTTCCTATTATAAAGACGGCACGATCCCGTGGTTACGCACTGGTGAGGTGCGTTTTGGTGAGATCCACAACACAGAAATGTGGATTACAGAGCTCGCAATGAAAGAGACTGGAGTGTCTCTGATCGAGGAGAACTGTGTGATTATTGCGATCTCCGGCGCGACTGCGGCGAGGTCTGCCATCAACAAAATCCGCCTCGCCACTAACCAGCATTGCTGTAACCTTCAGATCGATCCCTTGATTGCGGACTATCGATACGTCTTCTATTGGGTTAGCTCGAGGTATGAGGAACTTAAGTCATTGGGGCGAGGCGCGCGTTCCGATCTCAATGCGCAACTGATCAAGAACTTTGCGATAGCAATCCCACCGCTCGGCGAGCAGCACCGGATCGTGAGTCTCCTCGACAAGTTCGACGCACTCGTCAACGATCCCAGCATCGGTATCCCCGCTGAACTCACTGCCCGCCGCAAGCAGTACGAGCACTACCGCGACAAGCTGCTCACCTTCAAGGAACTCCCGGCATGAGTGACGCGCCCGCCCGCACCTACGATCCGATCGCGATCTCGTCCGAGAGCACGGTCGTCGCGGAGTACGTCGCCGACCCGCTGGAGGCGACCGCCTATCAATCGGAGGCCGATCTCGAACGGGAGATAATCCGACTCCTGAAGTCGCAGGCATACGAGTACTTGCCGATCACGACCGAGGCGCAGCTGATCGCGAACCTGCGTGCGCAGCTTGAGCTTCTCAACGACATCACGTTCAGTGACGGTGAGTGGGAGAAGTTCTTCGCGACCAAGGTCGCAAGCAAGAACGACGGGATCGTCGAGAAGGCGGTGCGGATCCAGGAGGATCACGTCCAGATCCTCAAGCGCGATGACGGATCGACGAAGAACATCTCGCTGATCGACAAGGCGAACATCCACAACAACCGCCTGCAGGTGATCAACCAGTACGAGATCGGCAAGGGCGACGGCGGCGCACGGTACGCGAACCGCTACGACGTCACCGTGCTCGTGAACGGCCTGCCGATGGTGCACATCGAACTCAAGCGTCGCGGCGTGGATCTGCGCGAGGCGTTCAACCAGATCGATCGGTATCAGCGCGACAGCTTCTGGGCCGGCTCCGGCCTCTTCGAGTACGTGCAGCTGTTCGTCATCAGCAACGGCACGCTTACGAAGTACTACTCCAACACCACGCGCAGCCGTCACCTCGACGCCGGCAAGAAAGCCGGTCGCGAGAAGAAGAGCAGCAACTCGTTCGAGTTCACTTCGTGGTGGGCCGACGCGCAGAACAAGCCCATTCAGGAGCTGACGGCGTTCGTGAAGACCTTCTTCGCGAAGCATGCGCTGCTGAACATCCTCACCCGCTATTGCGTTCTCACCGAGGACAAGAGTCTGCTCGTGATGCGTCCGTACCAGATCGTGGCGACCGAGCGGATCCTGCAACGCATCGAGATCGCGACCAACTACAAGCGCCTCGGCACGGTCGCTGCGGGCGGTTACGTCTGGCATACGACCGGTTCTGGGAAGACGCTGACGTCGTTCAAGGCGGCACAGCTCGCGTCGAAGCTGCCGAGCGTCGACAAGGTGCTGTTCGTCGTGGACCGCAAAGACCTCGACTACCAGACGATGCGCGAGTACGACCGGTTCGAGAAGGGCGCGGCGAACTCGAACGCGTCGACGGCCGTGCTGAAGAAGCAGCTCGAGGATCCGGGGGCGCGGATCATCATCACGACGATCCAGAAGCTGTCGAACTTCATCCGCGCGAACAAGGGCCATGAGATCTACGCGGGGCACGTCGTGCTCATTTTCGACGAGTGCCACCGGTCGCAGTTCGGCGACATGCACTCCGACATCACCCGCGCGTTCAAGCGATACAACCTCTTCGGCTTCACGGGCACCCCGATCTTCTCGGCCAACGCCGGATCCGGTGGAAACCCCCAGCTGAAGACGACCGAGCAGGCTTTCGGCGACAAGCTGCACACCTACACGATCGTCGACGCCATCACGGACAAGAATGTGCTGCCGTTCCGAATCGACTACATCAACACGGTGAAGGTCGGTGCCGTCGTCGACAAGGATGTCGCCGGGATCGACAGCGAGAAGGCGCTGTTGGACTGGCATCGTATCGGGAAGATCGTGAGCTACACGCTGGAGCACTTCGACCAGAAGACCAAGCGCACATCGAGCTATGAGCACGCCGTCGTCGCGAACGTTGCGGATGCAGTACGGGGCCGGAATCGCGGAGAAGAAGCTCTCCTCCAGCGCCGGCGTGTGCGCGGTTTCAACGCGATCTTCGCGACGGCGTCGATCGACGCCGCCCGTCGGTATTACAACCAGTTCCAGATCCAGCAGGAAGATCTGCCCGAGGGGCGTCGACTCAAGATCGGTCTCATCTATTCATACGGCGCGAATGATGCGGCAGACGAGAGCATGCTCGATGACGAGGCTTTCGACACCGAGGCGTTGGGGGCGGACGCGCGCGCGTTCCTCGAAGACGCGATCCAGGACTACAACGACACTTTCAAGACCAGCTACGACACCAGCGCAGATCAGTTCCAGAACTACTACAAGGACCTGTCGCAGCGGATGAAGAACCGCGAGCTCGATCTGGTCATCGTCGTCAACATGTTTCTCACCGGATTCGACGCGACGACGCTGAACACGCTGTTCGTAGACAAGAACCTGCGCTCGCATGGGCTGATCCAGGCGTTCTCGCGGACCAACCGCATTCTCAACTCGGTGAAGACGTACGGCAACATCGTCTCGTTCCGAAACCTCGAAGACCAGACCAATGCGGCTCTTGAGCTCTTCGGCAACAAGGACGCCCGTGGCGTTGTGCTCCTCAAGCCGTATCAGGACTATTACGGCGAGTATTCCGAGAAGGTCTTCACCCTGCTGCAGCGGTTCTCCCTCGGCCATCAGATCGTCGGCGAGGCGGCGCAGAAGGACTTCATCGCCCTGTTCGGCGCGATCCTCAAGCTTCAGAACATCCTCACCTCGTTCGATGACTTCATCGGGCGGGATCCGCTCACGGACCGGGAGGCGCAGGACTATCGCAGCATCTACCTCGATCTGTATGCCGAATTCCGCAAGGATCGCGACGCTGACAAGGAGTCGATCAATGACGACGTCGTCTTCGAGATCGAGCTGATCAAACAGGTCGAGATCAATGTCGACTACATCCTCATGCTCGTCGAGAAGTACCGCGCGAGCTTCGGTGACGGTGAGGACAAGGAGATTCGTGCCCAGATCACACGTGCTGTCGATTCTAGCCCGACGTTGCGGAGCAAACGCGATCTGGTCGAGGACTTCGTCGACTCCGTCTCGATGGATGGCGCGGTGGACGAACAGTGGCAGCAGTTCGTCGCTGCGAAGCGCGAGGCCGAACTCGATGCTCTGATCGCGGAGCAGCAGCTGCGGCCCGAGCAGACGCGCGCCTTCATCGCGGCCGCCTTCCGCGATGGTCGGCTGAGCACTGCCGGGACGGCGATCACGGCGATCCTGCCTCCAGGATCGCGCTTCGCGCCGGAGGGCGGACACGGCGAGAAGAAGCGCCGCGCGGTGGAAGGGCTCATGCGGTTCTTTGAGCGGTTCTTCGGCTTGGGGGCCGGTAGCGGAGTGGACGTCTAGAAGCCACCCACCTCAAGGGAACATCTGATCCAGCACAGCCCAGTCGCCCGAATCGAGCGCCTTCGACGCGGCGGTCTCTGCCGCCGGTGAGACGTGCCCGGAGACGAGCTTGCGCCAGATCGCCCGGGCGGTATCCAGATCCTGTGTACGCACGGCGGCGCCCATCTCGGCCAGCGCGTCGGTGTAATCGCCGACGCTGACTCCCGGCACCTCATCGTAGGGGTTGTACGAATCGATCCAGGGCAGCGCGGGGTCGGGGCGGAGGATCAGATGCGCATCCGGCTGAATCGCGATGCCGAGCACGTGATTGAACCGTGCGAGAGTCCACCCGTCGAAGCACAGCCGCGCCTCGATCGAGTCGAGGTTGTCGTTCGGGGCGACGACGTAAGAGAAGATGCCGTCCGCGCTCGAAAGGACCTCTCCGCGCGCACCGGGCCGAGAGCCCCGATCCTGGATCGCGTCGGCCTTCAGCAGGTGGGCGACATCGCCCTCCAGCGCGAAGGATGCCTCCGTTCGGCAGCCGGCGGAGGAGTCGTCCGGCGTCGGCGTCGGCGTCGGAGTGGGAGAAGTGATCGGCGGGGCGCTCGGGGCTGCCGACGTTGCCTGTGCGGCGGCATGGTGCCCGAAACCACCCAAGGCGCTGATCGCGGGCGACGCGAGCGCGACCAGGCCCGCGATGACGGCGACGGCCGCGACTCCGGTGGCGACCTTGGCTGCACGGCTCACGGTGACCAACATACTGCTGCCCTGCACTCCTGCGGCAGAGCCCTCCGCGTCTGCCCCGAGGTCGTGTCCGCCACCATCGTCGATGACGCGGCAGGATCCGAATCAGTCGCCCTCGATGTCGTCCAACTCGTCGCCGTCCATCACCAGGGTCGCGGCCAGCACTGTCGCGCGGGCGACGACGCGGCGCAACTCGTCCCGGATGCTCCAGCCGCCTGCCGCGGTCGCCTCGACGAGCCCCATCGAGGCGAGGTTCCGGATGGACGACTGGGCGAGCTTCTCCACCACCTCGTCGTGCAGCGAGGCCGGCTCGTCCAGATCCGGGCTCGGTGCGTTCCGGCCGAGATCGACGGCGGCGAGCAGCACGGCGATGGCTTCGACCGCCACATCCGCGGCCACCGGCGCCAGCCAGCCGGATCCCGTGATCACGTTCGCGAGGAAATAGCCGATCACCTCTTCCGCGGTGTCGAGCGTGAGCGCCGTCGACGCACTCGCCGCCGCGGATCCTGGGCGCATCCGCGATCGGTCCCGCTCGATCACGTCCGCCGTCTGCAGCGCCTCCCACCAGGCGTCGAGCACGGGGACGTCGCTCATCGCGCGCGCCGCGATCGGAGCGTCGGGATCAGACCCGCTGCGGGGCGACCAGGGCTCGTTCGTGCCGTAGGCGCGGATCCCCAGCAGCCCGGCCGCGTACTCGATGTCCGTTCGACGCAAGGCCCCCGTCGCGGTCACGGCCCGTCCCTTGCCGATCCAGGCCAGCAGATCCGGCACGGCGCGGAGGATCGGAAGCTCCGCATACGCGCGCAGCTTGACGTCGTCGGGCACCGGATCCTCTTCCGACAGCAGGTCGTCCAGAGCAACGTCGACGTCCGCGCCGTCGCGAACCTCCATCGCCTCCTCGAGCGCGTCGTGCACGTGCTCCCACCCCTCGGGGTCACGGGAGTTCTCGATGCGGAAATGCAGGAAGTCGTCGAGCGACTCCAGCGCCTCGTCGAACAGATCCGGATCCGATCCTCCCTCGGCATCATCGGCGAACAGCAGGTCGATGAGCGTCGACACGTGCTGCGGGACGTCGGGACGCAGGCCCTGGTCACGCATCACGACGAGCAGCCCCTCGAACGTGTTCATCGTCTGCTCGAAGATCGCGGGCGTCACCTCGGGGTCGTGGGCCAGCCAGGCGGCGAAATCGTTGGCGGACTGCGCGAAAGGGGGCGTGCTCGAAGGCGGGACGGACGGCGGATCCGCGGCGGGGCCGAACGCGGATCCGGCGGGGTTGCGCGGCGGGTTCCTGCGGAGATCGGGGTCATCGGGCGAGTCGGTCACCAGGTCAGCGTAGAGCGTCTTCGTGAGACGCGGGAGACTGCCTGTGGAAAGTTGCCCGCCTTCTCACCAGGCGTTCTTGTTATGAATTCGTGACCGGATCCGTGGCCGCAGCCTGTGGATAGATCTTCGAATGTCGGTGGTGGCTGAGAGCATGGGGTATGGCTTCGTTCGATGCGATCACGGCGTTGATCCCGACCCTGAGTGGGCGGATCGGCGCGGGTGCGAGCGTCGAAGATCTGCAGGAGATGGTGTGGGGAGCGTCCGACGCGGAGGTCGTGTCGATCGTGCAGGAGGCCGCGGAGCTGGGCAGGTTCGTCGAGCGGATCGGTCTGATCGGGGCCGGCGTGATCGCTGTCCGGTCGCGACGTGAGGCGGGGCATGCCGGGTTGGCGCAGCGACGTGGGCATCGGTCGTCGATCGAGTTCGTGCAGCATCTGACCGGGGCCACGAAGGGGGAGGCGGCTCGGCAGGTCAGGGTAGGTGAGGCGCTCGTCACTCCGGGGGTGCCGGATCCGGCGAGCGGTTCGACGGGTCCGCGCGATGAGGAGTCGCCCGTGCCCGATCCGGACGCGCCGGTCGGGTCGGAGGGCGACCCCCAGCCGGAGCCGGAGTCTGGGCCCGAGCCCGGGCCGGGGTCGGAGTCCGGGTTCGGGTTCGAGACGGACGATGCGCGGTCGCAGGTGCCTCAGCCGTGGCATGAGCCGTTGGGGCGGGCGTTGCGTGAGGGGCGGGTGACGTCGGCGCAGTTCGATGCGATCCGACGCGGGCTGGGGGAGCCGCCGGAGGGATCCGTGCAGGCGTGGTCGGTTGCGGCGGTGCAGCTGATCGATGAGGCGACACGGCGCACGGTGGAAGAACTGTTGGCGCACGCTCGTTGCGTGAGGGATGTGCTGGACCCGGACGGGGCGGCGGAGCGGTTCCGGGCGCGGTACGAGCGGCGTTCGTTTCGGACGTGGCTTGCCGAAGACGGCACACGCCGGGGGAGCTTCGCGTTCGATGATGAAGGTGCCGCGTTCGTGGATGCCGTGTTCGCGGCCGCGTTGCGCCCGCGTCGGGGCGGGCCGCGGTTCGTCGACCCGACCGAGAAGAGCGCTGCGGAAGATCTGGTGGCGGACACCCGGACGAATGATCAGCTCGCCTATGACCTGCTGATGGATCTGGTCCGGGCTGGGGTTCTCGCCGACCCGGCGAGTGTGTTCGGCACCCGGCAGGCGGGGCTGCGTCTGGTGCAGACCATCGGTGCGGACGGCGCGTTCGGGAAGGTCGCGGTCACGGAAGACGGTCTCACTGCCGTCCCCGCCGCGGTGGCCGAGCGGCGGTTCTGTGAAGCGGGATCCGTCACGGTCACGGTCGATTCCTGCGGGAACCCGCTCGATGTCGGGCGGGAGCAGCGGCTGTTCACGTCGAAGCAGCGCATCGCCCTCGCGATCCGTGACGGCGGGTGCCGCTGGGTGGGCTGCGACCGGCCCGCGTCGTATTGCGAGGCGCATCACATCGATCCCTACGCGTCTGGCGGGCGCACCGACATCGATCGCGGGATCCTGCTGTGTCGCTTCCACCATATGGAACTGCATCACGGCGGGTGGTCGATCACCCGTGACGAGAAGAACGACTTCGTGCTGCGCGACAAGCACGAGAACACGATCGTCCTGACCCGGCGGCTGCCCCTGCGCTACCTCTGGGGCGACATCGACCCGCCACCGTTACGGTTCCGCCCCGCCGCCTGACCGCACCCCCGAAGAAGGGAACCGGCAGGCCGGCAGGAGTGCCCGTGCGTGGGCGGGGGACAGGGCTCAGTTCACGCAGGGGACGGTGCCCGACTGCAGCGGCGACGACGAATCCGTGTACACCGGGTTCGGCGTTGCCGGCGCAGCGGATCCTGTCGACCCGGAGGATCCCGAAGACGACGAAGACGACGAGGGCGACGACGAGGGCGACGCGGAAGGGGCAGCCGTCGGAGTCGGCGGGTTCAGCAGATCCTTCACCTGCGCGCGGATCGCCTCCACGTCGACGACGTTCACGCTCTGCCCGTCGATCGTGTCGAAGTGATCGATCGGCAGCGTGACGAACGAGATGTTGCCGCCGGCCAGGCTCTGCGCCTGCTGCGCGAACGACAGCAGATCCAGCTTGTCGTCGAGGGCGACATCCTTCTTCGCCACATCGATGAGCTTCTGCAGCTTGCCGAAATCGGTGAACGTCGACGCCTGCTTCAGCTTCACCGCCAGCGACACCATGAACGCCTGCTGCCGGCGGGTGCGGTCGAGATCCGTCATGTCGAAGGAGCTCGACGTGGTGTCGCGGCGCTGCCGCACGAAGGCCATCGCCTGCGCAGCGTTCAGCTCCTGCACCCCGGCGGGGAAGTCGGCGCCCGAGAACGTGTCGGCCGTCGCGTGATTCAGGCACACCGTCACCGGCTGCACGGCTTGCGCCACCTCGTAGAAAGCCGCCATCGTCACCTCGACGAAATGGTCGATCCGCACCCCGCCGAGGAACGCCGACACCGTCGAGATCGTGCTCTGCCGGGCTGCCGCGCGGGACTGCTGGTACGCGTCCGCCTGAGCCACGCCCTTCGCGGTGAGCTTCTTCATCGAGGCGTCCATGGCGTCGCCGTACGCCTCCTTGATCTTGCCCTTGTCCACGCCGTCGGGGGATCCGGGGAAGTCGACGTAGTCGTCGCGGGGGATCGAGATCGCGACTGCCTTGCCGCCGCCCGCGGGGATGTGGATCAGCATCAGCACGTTGGTGTTGTACCCGCCGACCGACGCATCCTCGGCGTGGATCTGGTCGTAGATCGCCTGCGGGAAGGGGTTGCCGTTCTCGTCCACGCGGCTGTCCAGCCCCATGATGAGGATGTTCGATTCGCCCGTGTTCTGCGCCGGGCCCTGGTTCGCGATCGTGGAGCGATGGATCCCGTTGTTCGCGTCGACGTAGGTCGTCACCACGAACGCCGCCGCCGCGATCAGCGCGATCACGACCACGGCGATGATCCCCACGGTCCACCGGCGTCGTCGGAAAGTGCGGCGCCGGGCAGCCTGTTCGGGGCTCATCGTCATCATCCGGGATCCGTTCCTGTCGAGGGGCGAGGGCCTCGTCGATCCTCGGTCGTGCACCTGTGCGGAGTCCGGGAGATGGCTCTGGTGCGCGTGCGTGGAGAGTGCGACGATGAGCGCATGTTCATGGTGACGACGAATGACGTGCCCGGCTACCGCATCACCCAGGTGCTCGGCGAGGTGATGGGGCTGACGGTGCGCTCGATGAACTTCGGGCAGGGCTTCACCGCCGGATTCCGCGCGATCGGCGGCGGCGAGATCCCGGAGTACACGCAGGTGATGTACGAATCGCGGTACGAGGTGATGAACCGGCTCTGGGCCGAAGCCGCCCAGCGCGGAGCCAACGCTGTGATCGCCATGCGGTTCGACACCGGCGCGCTCGGCAGCTTCACCGAGGTGTGCGCCTATGGCACGGCCGTGGTGATCGAGCCGCTGCAGGGGTATCCGCAGGCGCCCGCGCAGCCCGCCCAGCAGCAGGCTGCGCCTCCCGCTCAGGCCGCGCCTCCCGCTCCGCCGGCGGGCTGACGGCGCACGTCCTAAATTTTGCCCGCGGATCCGGGCCCTTCGACAGGCTCAGGGACCGGATCCGTCATGCACCGTCGCAACGGTATGCCGACGGCGAACACGCGCTTGCGCCCGCCGCGCGGTCGTTACTCTCGATGTATCCGGGCACGAACAGTGCCATCGCCCGTTCCCGGGCAAGCGAACAAGGAGTGACATGTTCGAGAGATTCACCGACCGAGCCCGTCGCGTCGTCGTCCTCGCCCAAGAAGAGGCGAAGATGCTGAACCACAACTACATCGGCACCGAGCACATCCTGCTCGGACTCATCCATGAGGGTGAGGGCGCCGCGGCCAAGGCGCTGGAGTCGCTGGGCATCTCCCTCGACGCCGTGCGCGAGCAGGTGCAGGACATCATCGGCCAGGGCCAGCAGCAGCCGACCGGCCACATCCCCTTCACGCCGCGTGCGAAGAAGGTGCTCGAGCTGAGCCTCCGCGAGGCACTGCAGCTCGGCCACAACTACATCGGCACCGAGCACATCCTGCTCGGCCTCATCCGCGAGGGCGAGGGCGTCGCCGCCCAGGTGCTGGTCAAGCTCGGCGCCGACCTGAACAAGGTGCGCCAGCAGGTCATCCAGATGCTGTCGGGATCGCCGGGCCGTGAGCCTGCCGCGGTCTCCGGGGCCTCGCACGACACCCAGCAGACCGCCCAGGGCGGATCTCAGGTGCTCGACCAGTTCGGACGCAACCTCACGCAGGCGGCGCGCGACGGCAAGCTCGACCCGGTCATCGGGCGCGAGAAGGAGATCGAGCGGGTCATGCAGATCCTCTCCCGTCGCTCCAAGAACAACCCGGTGCTGATCGGCGAGCCCGGCGTCGGCAAGACCGCCGTCGTCGAGGGCCTGGCCCAGGCGATTGTGAAGGGCGACGTCCCCGAGACGCTGAAGGACAAGCAGCTCTACTCGCTCGACCTCGGATCCCTCATTGCCGGATCCCGCTACCGCGGAGACTTCGAGGAGCGCCTGAAGAAGGTCACCAAGGAGATCCGCACGCGCGGCGACATCATCGTCTTCATCGACGAGATCCACACCCTCGTGGGTGCGGGCGCCGCCGAGGGCGCGATCGACGCGGCCAGCATCCTGAAGCCGCTGCTCGCCCGCGGTGAGCTGCAGACCATCGGCGCCACCACGCTCGACGAGTACCGCAAGCACTTCGAGAAGGATGCCGCGCTCGAGCGCCGGTTCCAGTCGATCCAGGTCGCCGAGCCGAGCCTGCCGCACACGATCAACATCCTCAAGGGCCTGCGCGACCGCTACGAGGCGCACCACAAGGTGCAGATCACCGACGGCGCGCTCGTCGCCGCGGCGAACCTCGCCGACCGGTACGTGAGCGACCGCTTCCTCCCCGACAAGGCCATCGACCTGATCGACGAGGCCGGCGCCCGCCTGCGGCTGTCGATCCTGTCGTCGCCGCCCGAGCTGCGTGAGTTCGACGAGAAGATCGCCAAGGTCCGCGAGGAGAAGGAGTTCGCCTCCGAGGAGCAGGACTTCGAGAAGGCCGCCGCGCTGCGCGACCAGGAGAAGGAGCTGCTCGCCGAGCGGCTGCGCCTGGAGAAGCAGTGGCGCTCGGGTGACGTCGCGACCAACGCGGTCGTCGACGAGGGCCTGATCGCCGAGGTGCTGGCGCAGGCCACGGGCATCCCGGTGTTCAAGCTCACCGAGGAGGAGTCCAGCCGTCTCGTCTTCATGGAGAAGGCGCTGCACCAGCGCGTCATCGGCCAGGAAGAGGCGATCGCCGCGCTGTCCAAGACGATCCGTCGTCAGCGTGCGGGGCTGAAGGATCCGAAGCGTCCGAGCGGCTCGTTCATCTTCGCCGGACCCACCGGCGTCGGCAAGACCGAGCTGGCCAAGGCGCTGGCGGAGTTCCTGTTCGACGACGAGGGCGCGCTGATCTCGCTCGACATGAGCGAGTTCGGCGAGAAGCACACCGTCTCGCGACTGTTCGGAGCCCCTCCGGGATTCGTCGGCTTCGAGGAGGGCGGCCAGCTCACCGAGAAGGTGCGCCGCAAGCCGTTCTCGGTCGTGCTCTTCGATGAGATCGAGAAGGCGCACCCCGACATCTTCAACTCGCTGCTGCAGATCCTCGAGGAAGGCCGCCTCACCGACGGCCAGGGTCGCGTCATCGACTTCAAGAACACCGTGATCATCATGACCACGAACCTCGGTTCCTCGGCGATCGCCGGCGGACCGGTCGGGTTCCAGGTCGAGGGCAACGCGCAGACCACGTACGAGCGGATGAAGGGCAAGGTCGACGAGGAGCTCAAGCGGCACTTCAAGCCCGAGTTCCTGAACCGCCTCGACGACGTCATCGTCTTCCCGCAGCTGAACAAGGACGAGCTGCGTCAGATCGTGGGCCTGTTCGTGAAGCGCCTGTCGGATCGCCTGCTCGACCGCGACATGACGGTGGAGCTGACGGATACCGCCAAGGATCACCTGATCGACATCGGCTTCGACCCGACGCTGGGCGCACGCCCGCTGCGTCGTGCCATGCAGCGCGAGGTCGAGGACCAGCTGAGCGAGAAGATCCTGCACGGCGAGCTCAACCCCGGCGACCACGTGCACGTGGACGCGGTGGACGGCAAGCTCGTGTTCACGACGGGTCCCCGTGGCGAGAAGGTCTCGGTCGGTGTGAACACCGCAGCGACGATCCCGTCCACCCCGGACCTGGCGGCGGGAGCCTGACCGGTCTGTTCTGACGTTCTGACGTTCTGAAGGGGCGGGTGCTTCGGCACCCGCCCCTTTCGCGTGCCCGGGGGCGGGCCGGGGGGGCGTCGCGGGCTGCGGATCCGCTCGCGCTGTCGAAACCTGAAGGCGCTGCGTAGATATCTGTAGCGTCTTCAGGATTCAGCAGCGCGGGCGTCGGGAACGGCCGCGTCGTCAGGAAACGACAGCGCGGGGGCGTCCTCGGCGGCGGCGGGGGCGGGAGGATCCAGGGCCGCGGCGCGCGACGGAGACAGATGTCGCGGCGGCGGCGCCCTCGAGGGCTCCGCGCGCCGCGGACAGGGACGGGTAGCTGCCGATGCGGCGGCTGTGCCGATCGTGCAGGACGTGCGAGGCGCCCTCGACGGTCACGAACCCGGCGTACTCGCCGTCATGGGTCGCGACATACACGTCGTGGTCGGCCTGTCGCCAGGTCAGGGGGGTGTTCATGGTGATGCTCAGACAATCTGGGGCGGACGGTGCCGCCGATAGTTGATCTCGCCGGGCGCGCGGACGCGCGTCGATGCGGTTCGCGGATGAGTGCTCCGGCAGAGGGGGTTCGCGCGGTGCCGAAGAGACGTCGGCAGGCCATGCGCGGAATCTCCTACCCTAGCAGACTTGATCCCGACGTGCAGATCGGTCGCCGCGCCCGACGAGGACGCCGTGATCGTCACGGTCTGATCCCCGCGCGGTCGTAGGCTGGAGGGATGAGCGACTACCTCGTCCGGCGCGCGCGGGCCGCCGACGTCCAGGGCATCTCTGCGCTGCTGGAACCGCTCGTGGAACGAAGGATCCTGCTCGGCAAGGACATCGCGGTGCTCTACGGCGCCGTGCAGGAGTTCGTGGTCGCGGAGTCCGAGGGCCGGCTCATCGGCTGCGGCGCCCTGCACGTGATGTGGGAGGACCTCGGCGAGGTGCGCACCCTGCTCGTGCAGGACGGGTGGAAGCGTCACGGCGTCGGCCGCGCCATCGTCGAGGACCTCGAGTCGAACGCGATCGAGCTCGGGCTCAGCCGGCTGTTCTGCCTCACCTTCGAGGTCGACTTCTTCACACGACGCGGTTTCGCGCCGATCGGGGAGCAGGTCGTGGATCCCGACGTCTACACCCAGCTGCTGCGCAGCGGCGACGAGGGCGTGGCCGAGTTCCTCGACCTCGCGCACGTGAAGCCGAACACCCTGGGCAACACCCGCATGCTCAAGCAGTTGCAGGAACGTAGCCTGGACGTATGAGCTCCCGTCCGTCCGCCGCCGTCTACCGCCGCCGACGGATCGTGGTGCTCGGGGCGATCATCGTCGTGCTGGCGCTGCTGACCGCGCTGGTGTGGTCGCTGGTGGCGCGCGCCGGAGCAGGCGCGGGGCCGGATCCGACGCCGTCCAGCTCCTCGCCGTCGCCCCGGGCCACGGCGCCGGCACCCACGTCGTCCTCGCCTGCCTCGTCCGCGGATCCGAGCAGCACTCCCGCGCAGACCCCCGCTCCCACGTCGACGGCCGATGCCGGCCCGGTGCCGTGCACATCCGCCGATGTGCAGGTCAAGGCCGTCACCGATCACGACACCTACTCGGCCGACGAGAACCCGCAGCTGACCATCTCACTGACCAACCGCAGCACCAAGGACTGCACGATGAACGTCGGAACGAGCAAGCAGGTCTTCACGATCACCAGCGGCAGCGACACGTGGTGGCGCTCTACCGACTGCCAGCAGACGCCGAGCGACGCGATCCAGACGATCAAGGCCGGAGCCACCGTGGCGAGCTCCGCGCCGGTGGTCTGGGACCGCACGCGATCGAGCGTCGACACCTGCGGCGCGACGGATCGGCAGCGGGCGCCGGGGGGCGGCGCGGCGTATCAGCTCCGGGTGTCGATCGGCGGGTTCGAAAGTGCGGCTCCTGTGCAGTTCCTGCTCAATTGACGGAATGTCTCCCTCTGGTGTCTTCTTTGGGATACCATGGACACCGGTCTCCGATATTTCAGACGGGTCGCCATCCCCAGTGGCATCGACAATCTAGCGTCCCCAGCGCATAGTCGTCCGTCTTCGGAGGCCCCGAGGACCTTCTCCGTCATCTGTCCCCAAGCGATGACCGGGAAGGTCCTCTTCTATGCTGGGACAATGGCTGCGAACAAGGCGAAGAAGGCGAAGAAGAAGGCTCCTGCGCCCGAGCAGTTCCGCTCCGAGGCACTTGCGCAGGCGCTCGAGAAGCAGGACATGGCTGCCGTCGCCCTGGCGCTGCGCAACGGCAACACCGTCGTTCCGCTGATCCGCCCCGGCGCGAAGGACGATCCGCGCGACGGCGGCGAGGTGTGGACCTACCGCGATCCGGCCACCGGCGACGTCGCGCTGCTGCTGTTCAGCGATGCGACGCACAAACCCGCCAACCTGCCGCCCGGGGTCGGGATCTACTCGCCGGTCTGGCTGCGCACGTTCCTCAACGCGCACCGCGAGGTCATCACGACCGTATTCCTCGACATCGCCGGGCCGCACCCGATGCAGGCCGCTCCGGCGGAGCTGCTCCGCGCGCTCGAGGTCTGATCCGCATTTTCGGGGCCGTGCTCCTCGGGAATCGCCGCGTTTCGTCTCGGTCATCGCTGGCGCTCCGTCCTCGCTCAACGACCGCTGGGGGAGGAGCGCTCAGAACGCGGGGATCCCGTCTTCCAGTTCTTCCCGGCGGCGCGGGGCGGCGTGTCGCTCGACGTCTTTGAGCGCTCCCGCCAGCGTCGCCGAGCGGTCGTCCACGACGTGCGCGTAGCCGAGCCGGGCCGCCTCTGAACGACGCTGCCCGGCCTGGGTGACCGGACGGATCTCGCCGGCCAGGCTCAGCTCGCCGACCGCGGCCAGCGTGCGCGGCACGGCCTTGTCACGGAGGGATCCTGCCACGGCGATCGCGATCGCGAGATCCGCGGCGGGCTCGGTGAAGCGCACGCCGCCCACGGTCGAGACGTACACGTCCTTGTCGCTGGTCTTGATGAGCGCCCGCCGCTCGAGCACGGCCAGCACCATCGCGACGCGTGAGGCGTCCAGCCCGTTCACGACCCGGCGCGGGTTCGGCGCGTGCGTCGGGATCGTCAGGGCCTGCACCTCGACCGGCATCGCGCGGCGTCCTTCGAGAGCGATCGCCACGCAGGTACCCGGCTCGGGACGCCCGCGCGACAGGAACAGACTCGACGGATCCGGCACCTCGGCGATCCCGGATCCGGTCATCTCGAAGCAGCCGACCTCGTCGGTCGGCCCGAACCGGTTCTTCAGCGCGCGGATGAACCGCAGCGACGTCTGCCGGTCGCCCTCGAAATGGCAGACGACGTCGACGAGGTGCTCGAGGATCCGGGGCCCGGCGACCTGGCCGTCCTTCGTGACGTGACCGACGAGGACGATGGGCAGATCGCGATCCTTCGCCACGCGGATCAGCGCGGAGGCGACCTCCCGCACCTGCGCGGGCTGCCCGGCTGCGCCCTCGGACAGCGCGGATGCCACGGTCTGCACCGAGTCGACGATGACGAGCTCGGGGGCGACCTGATCGATGTGCCCGAGGATCGTGCCGAGATCGGTCTCGGCCGCCAGATACAGCTCGTCGTGCAGGGCCCCGGTGCGCTCGGCGCGCAGCCGCACCTGCCCGGTGGACTCCTCGCCGCTTGCGTACAGCACCCGCCGCCCGCCGCGGGCGGCCGCCGCGGCGACCTCGAGCAGCAGCGTGGATTTGCCGACGCCCGGCTCGCCGCTCAGCAGGATCGCCGCACCCGGCACGATCCCGCCGCCGAGCACCCGGTCGAACTCGGCCACGCCGCTCGAGCGCCGCGGGGACTCCTGCGACGTGAGGGCGGTGATCGGCCGCGCCGCACGTCCCGCCACGGGGGAGACGGCCTCGACCCGGCGCACGATCCCGGTCGGCGCCGCCTGTTCGGCGACCGTGCCCCACTGCTGGCACTCGCCGCACCGGCCCACCCACTTCGCCGTCGTCCAGCCGCACTCGGTGCAGACATATGCGGGTGTCGAGGGTTTCCGGGAAGCCATGGCTTCAGGCTAGCCGCGGCCACCGACGTCGCCGACGCGGTCGCCGGTGTCGCGGAGCATCCCCGCCACGACGAGCGCGAACGCGCCGACCAGGACGAGCAGCCACAGCCCCAGCGAGTACGAGTGCGTGTCGGAGTGGTACGTCGCGCCCATCACGAGCGGGGGGAAGTATCCGCCCAGGCCGCCGGCTGCGGCGACCACGCCGGTGACGGATCCGACCTTGTCCGGCGGGGTCGAGGGGCCGACCCACGCGAACACCGCGCCCATGCCGAGCCCCATCGCCGAGGCCATCAGGATGAACGTGACGCCGGTGAGGATCCCCTCCGGCGGCTGCTGCCCGACGATGTACGCGAGGGCCACGATGCCGCCGAGCGAGATCAGCGCGATCACCTTCGGCCCGAAGCGGTCGGCCAGCACGCCGCCGATCGGGCGGGCGACCACCGCCGCCACCGCGAACAGGGCGGTGCGGGTGCCGGCCCCCACCACGTCGACCTCGTCCGGGTAGATCGTCGTGAGGTACTTCGGCAGGAAGGTCGAGAAGGCGACGAAACCGCCGAACACGATTCCGTACAGGAAGGACATCTCCCACGTCACGCGCAGTCGGAGCGCGCCGCGCACCTTCGGCAGCAGGCTCTCCGCGTTCGGCTTCCATCGCGGCGAGTCGCGCAGCAGCAGCCAGCACAGGATCGCGGCCACCGCGAGCAGACCCGCGATCAGCAGGTGCGTCGGCAGGTAGCCGATGCCGGCGACCAGCCGCGGGGTGAAGAAGGCTGAGACGGCCGTGCCGATCATCCCCATGCCGAAGATGCCGTTGGCGAGCCCGCGCTGTCTCGGAGGGAACCAGGCGCTGGAGAAGGGCACCCCGGCGGCGAAGATCGTGCCGGCCACCCCGAGGCAGAAGCCCGCGACGAGCAGCAGCGGGAAGCTTCTGATGGATCCTGCCAGTGCGACCAGCAGCACCGCCGGCACCGAGACCAGCAGCACGGTCGCGAACATCCGGCGCCCTCCGAAGCGATCCGTCATCGCCCCGACCACGATGCGGCCGAGCGCGCCCACGAGCACGGGGGTGGCCAGGATGAGGGATATCTGACCTTCGTCCAGCCCCATCGAGGTCGCGTAGGTCTTCTGCAGCGGAGCGATCGACATCCAAGCCCAGAATCCGACGGTCGAGGCGAGCGTGGCCAGCACGACCTGGGTGGTGGCGCCCTGGAGCGGGACCTCGGCGGCCACGGCGGGCGAAGCAGCGGTGCGAACGGTCATGGGATGCCTCCTCTGAGCGATGAGGCTAGCGCCATCCGCCGAGGGGCGACCACCCTCCGGACCGTGAAAAACAGGGTCCGGTGCGCTCGCTGATTAAACACGGCCCGCTCTTGTGCGCGTCGGGGGGTGACGGGAGGATGCTAGGCACACGACGCATGAAGGAGCACAGATGACCCCCGGCATCCGCACTGACGTCACGCCCTCCACAGATGGGGCGCTCGCCGAATCCCTGGTGGGCCTGGGGCGGTACCTGCGTCCGGGCGCGGTCTCCGCGGATCTGCGCAGCGTCTTCCTCCAGGGCGGTCGTGCCGGGGACGCGTTCTACCGCGACCGCTGGTCGCACGACAAGGTCGTCCGCTCCACGCACGGCGTGAACTGCACAGGATCGTGCTCGTGGAAGGTGTACGTCAAGGACGGGATCATCACCTGGGAGGCGCAGCAGACCGACTATCCGTCGATCGGGCCGGACTCGCCCGAGTACGAGCCCCGCGGCTGCCCGCGCGGCGCCGCGTTCAGCTGGTACACGTACTCGCCGACGCGCGTGCGCTATCCGTATATCCGCGACGCGCTCGCACGGCTGTACCGGGCCGCGAAGGCCGAGCATCCCGATCCGGTCGACGCATGGGCGTCGATCGTCGAGGATCCCGAGAAGGCGCGGTCGTACAAGCGCCAGCGCGGCAAGGGCGGGCTGATCCGCACCACCTGGGACGAGGTGCTCGAGATCGCCGCGGCTGCGCACGTGCACACGGTGAAGGAGTACGGGCCGGACCGGATCGCCGGCTTCTCGCCGATCCCGGCGATGTCGATGGTGTCGCACGGTGCGGGATCGCGGTTCCTCAACCTGGTCGGCGGCACCATGCTCTCGTTCTACGACTGGTATGCGGATCTTCCGGTCGCGAGTCCGCAGGTCTTCGGCGACCAGACCGATGTGCCGGAGTCGGCCGACTGGTGGAACGCCGGGTACCTGATCATGTGGGGATCCAACGTCCCGGTCACGCGCACGCCGGACGCGCACTTCATGACCGAGGCGCGCTATCGCGGGCAGAAGGTCGTCACGGTCTCGCCGGACTACACCGACAACACCAAGTTCGCCGACGAATGGGTCGCCCCGCACCCGGGCACCGACGCCGCGCTCGCGCTCGCGATGGGGCACGTGATCCTTCGCGAGCACTTCGTGCAGAAGCGCACCGCACGCTTCGAGGACTACCTGCGCCGGTTCACCGACGCACCGTACCTGGTCGCGCTCGAGGAGCGCGACGGCGGCCTGGTCCCCGGGAAGTTCCTCACCGCCTCCGACCTCGACCCCGAGACCGCGGCGCAGGCGCGAGCGGACTTCAAGCCCGTCCTGCTGGACGCCGAGGGCTCCCCGGTCGTGCCGAACGGCTCGCTCGGCCACCGGTTCGCTGCCGAGGACGAGGGGCGCTGGAACCTCGACCTCGAGGGCGTCGAGCCGCCGCTCTCGTTGCGCGACCTCGGGTCCGGCGACTCCGCCGAGGTGCGTCTGCCCCGGTTCGACCTCGACCCGGAGCCGGGGCAGGAGCACGCGGGAGGGTCCGGCGTCGTGGTGCGCGGCGTGCCCGTGCGCACCGTGGCGGGAAAGACCGTCACGACCGTGTTCGACCTGATGCTCGCCCAGTACGGCGTCGGGCGGGAGGGGCTGCCCGGCGTCTGGCCGACCGGATACGACGACGAGAGCACCCCCGGCACGCCCGCCTGGCAGGAGATGCACACCTCCGTGCCCGCCCCGCAGGCGATCCGGATCGCCCGCGAGTTCGCCGACAACGCCGACCGCAGCGGCGGGCGCTCGATGATCCTGATGGGAGCGGGCACGAACCACTGGTTCCACTCTGACACGATCTACCGCACCTTCCTCGCACTCACCACGATGACGGGCTGCCAGGGTGTGAACGGCGGCGGCTGGGCGCACTACGTCGGTCAGGAGAAGGTGCGGCCGATCACCGGCTATCAGCAGTACGCGGCGGCAGCCGACTGGGGCCGCCCGCCGCGGCACACGATCGGCACCGCGTTCTTCTACCTCGCCACCGACCAGTGGCGCTATGACGGGCTGCCGGCCGACCAGCTGTCCTCCCCGCTCGGCACCGGCCGGTTCGCCGACCAGACGACGGCGGACTGCCTGGTCGAGTCCGTGCAGCGCGGCTGGATGCCGAGCTACCCCACCTTCGACCGCAACCCGCTCGATCTCTGCGATGAGGCGGAGGCTGCAGGCAAGGAACCCGCCCAGCATGTTGTGGACAGTCTCGACGACGGATCCCTGCACTTCGCGGTCGAGGATCCGGACGACCCGGCCAACTTCCCCCGTGTCATGCTGATCTGGCGGGCCAACGTGCTGGGATCCTCGGGCAAGGGCAACGAGTACTTCCTGAAGCACCTGCTCGGCACTGACGCGTCGGTGCGCGCGAGTCAGGCGGGTCCCGGATCCCGACCGCGGTCGATGACCTGGCGGGACCAGGCCCCCGAGGGCAAGCTGGACCTGCTGGTGACAGCCGATTTCCGGATGACCAGCACCACGCTGTTCAGCGACATCGTGCTGCCGGCGGCCACCTGGTACGAGAAGCACGACCTGTCCTCGACGGACATGCATCCGTTCATCCACGCGTTCAACCCGGCCATCGCGCCGCCCTGGCAGACCAAGACCGACTTCGACACGTTCGGACTGCTCGCCGAGCAGTTCAGCCGGATGGCGCGCACCCACCTCGGCGTGCGCCGCGATCTGGTCGCGGCGCCGCTGCAGCACGACACCCCGGACGCGATGGCCACGCCGCACGGTCGCGTGCAGGACCTGCCCCGCACGCCCGGGGTGACGATGCCGAAGCTGGTCGTGGTCGAGCGCGACTACCCGAACTTGCACGAGCGGTGGAAGGCGCTCGGACCTCTCGCTGAGCGGCTCGGGATGACGACGAAGGGCATCACCTACCATCCCGAGGTCGAGATCGCCCGGCTGAAGCGCGAGAACGGCGTCGTCGCCTCGGGCCCGTATGCCGGATCGGTGCGGCTGGACAGTGACCGACGCGTCTGCGAGCTGATCCTCGCGTTCTCCGGCACCAGCAATGGCCGTCTCGCCGTGCAGGGGTTCCGGCAGCTTGAGAAGCACACCGGGCAGGAGCTCGCCTTCCTCGCCGAGGAGCATGAGGGAGCGCATCTGTCTTTCCAGGACGTGTCGGTGCAGCCGCGGAGCGTGATCACCTCGCCGGAGTGGTCCGGATCCGAGCACGGCGGACGCCGGTACACCGCGTTCGCGATCAACGTGGAGCATCTGAAGCCGTGGCACACGCTGACCGGGCGGCAGCATTTCTACCTCGACCACGACTGGATGGACGAGCTGGGCGAGGCGCTGCCGATCTACCGGCCCCCGCTGGATATGCACCGGCTGTTCGGCGATGTGGTGCCGGGAACGACATCGGCGGCGGAGGTGCACGTGCGCTACCTCACCCCGCACTCGAAGTGGTCGATCCACTCCGAGTACCAGGACAACCTGTTCATGCTCTCGCTCAGCCGGGGCGGTCCGACGATCTGGATGAGCCCGCAGGACGCGGCGAAGATCGGGGTGCGCGACAACGACTGGATCGAGTCGTACAACCGCAACGGCGTCGTGGTCGCCCGGGCCAACGTCTCGCACCGGATGCCCGAGGGCACCGTGTACATGTACCACGCGAAGGATCGCACGGTGGACGTGCCGCTCTCCGAGATCAGCGGGCAGCGCGGCGGGATCCACAACTCCCTGACCAGGATCCTGCTGAAACCGAGCCATCTCATCGGCGGATACGCACAGCTGTCCTGGGCGTTCAACTACCTCGGCCCGACCGGGAACCAACGCGACGAGGTCACCACGATCCGCCGCCGCAACCAGGAGGTGCAGTACCGATGAAGGTCATGGCGCAGATGTCGATGGTGATGAACCTCGACAAGTGCATCGGCTGTCACACCTGCTCCGTCACCTGCAAGCAGGCGTGGACCAACCGCACCGGCATGGAGTACGTCTGGTTCAACAACGTCGAGACCCGTCCCGGCGTCGGCTACCCTCGCGGCTATCAGGATCAGGAGAAGTGGGGCGGCGGCTGGGTGCGCGACAAGCGGGGCCGGCTGCGGCTGCGTTCGGGCAGTCGGCTGGCGAAGCTCGCGCGCATCTTCTCGAACCCGAAGCTGCCCGGCATGGACGACTACTACGAACCGTGGACCTACGACTACGACATGCTCGTGAACGCTCCGAGCGGCCAGCACACGCCGGTCGCTCGACCGAAGAGTCTGATCACCGGCAAGGACATGAAAATCTCCTGGTCGGCGAACTGGGACGACGACCTCGGCGGGTCCGTCGAGACGATGCAGCAGGATCCGATCCTGCGGAAGATGAGCGAGGAGGTCTCGGCGGAGTTCGAGAAGGCGTTCATGTTCTATCTGCCGCGCATCTGCGAGCACTGCCTGAACCCGGCCTGCGTGGCGTCGTGCCCGTCCGGTGCGATGTACAAGCGCGCCGAGGACGGCATCGTGCTCGTCGACCAGGACGCGTGCCGCGGCTGGCGCATGTGCGTGTCCGGCTGCCCCTACAAGAAGGTGTACTTCAACCACAAGACCGGCAAGGCCGAGAAGTGCACGCTGTGCTATCCGCGCATCGAGGTGGGGCTGCCCACCGTCTGCTCCGAGACCTGCGTCGGCCGGTTGCGCTACCTCGGCCTGGTGCTCTACGACGTCGATCGGGTCGCGGAGGCCGCAGCTGTGGAGGACGAGCACGACCTGCTGGACGCGCAGCGTTCGGTGATCCTGGACCCGCACGACCCCGCGGTGATCGAGGCGGCACGGCGCGACGGCATCCCGGAGGACTGGATCGCCTCCGCGCAGCAGAGCCCCATCCACCGTCTGATCCAGGAGTACCGGGTGGCGCTGCCGCTGCACCCCGAGTACCGCACTATGCCGATGGTCTGGTACATCCCGCCGCTGTCGCCGGTGGTCGACGTCGTGAGCGGGTCGGGCAACGACGGCGAGGACGCGCGCACCCTGTTCGCCGCGATCGACAAGCTGCGGATCCCGATCGGCTATCTCGCGGAGCTTTTCACCGCCGGAGACGTGCGGCCGGTCGACGCGGCGCTGCGACGACTGGCCGCGATGCGCTCGTACATGCGCGGGGTGAACCTCGACGACGAGCGTGACGACCGCATCGCCGAGGCCGTGGGGATGACCGGCGCCGAGATCGAGGAGATGTACCGCCTGCTCGCGATCGCGAAGTACGAGGAGCGCTACGTGATCCCCGCCGCGCACGCGGAGCAGGCGCACGAGCTCGAGGAGATGGCCTGCTCGCTCGACTACGAGGACGGACCGGGAATGGGCGGCGCCGGTCCGTTCGGCGCGAGCAGCGGTCACGCCACCCCGGTCGCGGTGGAGAACTTCCATGTGCTCGCGGACCGGCAGACCGCGGATCGCCCGTCGACGCCGGGCCGCACGAACCTGCTGAACTGGGACGGCAACGGGCGCCCGCGAGGACTGTTCCCGCCGAGCCCGGACGAGGCGACCGGACCGGACGCCGGGGAGGCGCGGCGATGACCGCGACGATGCCGTCGCGTGTCGTGCCGCGCCGGCCGCTGCCGGAATCGCTGAGCCCCGTCGCCCTGGACCCGGCGGCGCGAAGAGCGGTGCACATGCTGGCTTCGCTGCTGCTGGACTACCCGGACGACGGGTGGTTCGCGCGGTTCGACGTGCTGCGCGGGCACATCGCGACGCTGCCGTGGGCGGTGGCGGAACCGCTGGACAGGTTCCTGGACGCCGCGCAGGCGGAAGGCTCCGCCGAGTGGCAGCGCCGCTATGTCGCCACCTTCGACCTGAAGCGGAAGTGTTCGCTGTATCTCAGCTATTACGCGACCGGCGATACCCGTCGCCGGGGCACGGCGCTGGTCACCTTCTTGGAGGCGTACCGGGCGGCGGGATGGGAGTTCGACGCCGCCGAACTGCCGGACTACCTGCCCGCGGTGCTGGAGTTCTCCGCGCGCTCGGGATCCCCGGTGGCCGACGCGCTGCTGGCCGCGCACCGGGAGGGCATCGAGGTGCTGCGCGCCGCGCTGGAGGGCCTGGAAAGCGCCTGGGCCGACGTCGTGCGCGCGATCGTGCTGTCGTTGCCGAAGGTGGATCGGGCCACGCGTGAACGGGTGCTCGCGCTGGTGAACGAGGGGCCACCCGTGGAGACCGTCGGGCTGAGCCTGCCGATGCCGGCGTTCCGGGCGAGGGAGACATCATGAGCGTGCTGCTGTGGGTCGTGCTGCCCTATGTGTGCTTCGCCGTGTTCGTGCTCGGGCACATCGCGCGATACCGGTACGACAAGTTCGGCTGGACGACGCGCTCTTCGCAGACCTACGAGAACAGGCTGCTGCGGTGGGGATCGCCGATGTTCCACCTCGGGATCCTGATGGTGATCGCCGGGCATGCGGTGGGCCTGCTGATCCCGCGCGAGTGGCTGTACGCGATCGGGATCACCGAGGAGATGTACCACGTGGGCGCGACCGCGCTCGGCACGTTCGCCGCCGTGCTCACGCTCGCCGGGCTCGCGATCCTCATCTACCGCCGGCGTTCGGTCGCCGCCGTGTTCCTCGCCACGACGACGATGGACAAGGTCATGTACGTGTTCCTCGGCGGAGCCCTGCTGCTGGGCACCGCGTCGACCGTCGTGTACCAGTTGCTGGGCTCGGGCTTCGCCTACCGGGAGACGATCTCTCCGTGGCTGCGGCAGCTGATCATCCTGCAGCCGCGACCGGAGCTCATGGCCGACGTGCCCCTGCTGTTCCAGCTGCATGTGCTGTGCGCGACGCTGCTGTTCGGGTTGTGGCCGTTCACCCGGCTGGTGCACGTGTTCTCTGCGCCGGTCGGCTACCTGTTCCGCCCGTACATCGTGTACCGCTCCCGCGACGCGCAGCCCGGCGTTCGTGCGCCGCGGCGCGGCTGGGCCCCGGTGGCGACGCCGGATGCGAGCCGGCTGCGCAGGCCCTGAGCGCGGCGGGTGCTCCATCCGGACCACAAGGTGGGGACACACCTGGGGTGCCGGTAGCCTCGAGGCACAGACGAAGGAGCCCGCATTGGCCGAGACCCCGAACCTCCGCACCGTCGAGGAGCAGCTCGAGCGCGTGCTCGCCGCGGTGCCCGGGCCGCCCGTGATCCTGCGCCCGCTCGGCGAGGTGCGGGGCTTCACCCTCGCCGCCGACGTTCGGGCGATGACGCCCGTGCCGGCCTTCGACAACTCCGCCATGGACGGGTTCGCCGTGCGCTTCGCGGATGTGGCGCACGCGGCAGACGACGCACCCGTGACGCTGCGGGTGAGCGCAGACCTGCCCGCGGGCAGCCCCGCGGATCCGCCGCTCGCGGAGGGGTGCGCGATCCGGATCATGACCGGGGCGGCGCTGCCCACCGACGCCGACACGATCGTCCCGTTCGAGGACACCGCCGGCGGACTCGCCGATTCGCTGGACCGGGCCGTGGTGCGGGTGGCCCCGCGGACCGAGGGGGCGCACGTGCGCCGGGCGGGGGTCGATGCGGCGGCGGGCGCCGTCGTGCTCACCGCGGGGACGCCGCTCGGTGCGCGACAGCTCTCGGCGCTGGCGTCGGTGGGGATCGCCGAGGTGCCGGTGGCGCTGCGCCCGCGCGTGGCGGTCGTGTCCACCGGATCCGAGCTCGTCGCCCCCGGCACCCCGCTCGGACGCGGCCAGATCCCGGAGTCGAACGGCCTGCTGCTCGCCGGCCTTGCCGCCGAAGCGGGCGCCGACGTCGTGCTGCGCGAGGTCGTCGGGGATGCGGGCGACGGCCCCGCGGAAGCCGTGGCGAGGGCGGCCGCTCTGGGAGCGGACGTCGTGATCTTCTCGGGTGGAGTGAGCGCGGGAGCGTACGAGCCGGTGCGGCAGAGCCTCGACGGCGTGATGGAGTTCGTCTCGATCGCGATGCAGCCCGGCAAGCCGCAGGGCTTCGGCGTCACCGCCGAGGGCATCCTGCTGTTCGGCCTGCCTGGCAACCCGGTCAGCTCGGCCGTGTCGTTCGAGGTGTTCGTGCGGCCCGCGCTGCTGCGCCTGCAGGGGCGCAGCGACATCCACCGTGCGCTGCGCCGCATCCCCGCAGGCGCCGAGTGGTGCACTCCGCCGGGGCGCCGGCAGTACCTGCCCGCGGTGATCGGGCCGGACGGACGGGTCGTGCCCGCGACGCGGGGGGGATCCGGATCCCACCTCTCGGTGGGGCTCGCCGGCGCGACGGCCTATGCGATCGTCCCCGCCGAGGTGGCGCAGGTGCGAGTCGGCGACCTCGTCGACGTCATGGAGCTGAGCTGAACGCCCGCACGGACCCGCGTCTTGCGCCGGACGGGGCAGCGCGGATCGGTGCGATCGTCCTGGTCGGCGGTCGTGCGCGAAGGCTGGGCGGCATCGCTAAGCCCCTCCTCGTGCTGGCCGGCGCCTCGCTGCTCGCGCGGACCGTGACAGCGCTCGCCGGAGCGGGGGCGGCACCCGTGGTGGCGGTCGGGCCGCGGCTCGACGACTCCGAGGTCGTCTGGGTGCGGGAGGACCCGCCCTTCGGCGGCCCGGTCGCGGCTCTCGCCGCAGCATTCGCGCGTGACGAGCTCGCGAATACCGAGTGGCTGCTGCTGCTCGCCGGCGATCTGGTCCGCCCCGAGGCCGTCGTCGCCGGGTTGTGCGGATCCCTCCCTGCGGCGGAGGGTCTCGCCGAGGCGTCCGAGGCGATCGTCTTCCGGGCGGACGGGCATCCGCAGTGGCTCGCCGGCATCTACCGCGCAACCGCGGTGCGCGCCGCGCTGGCAACCCTGGGGGATCCCGCAGCGGCGTCGTGCCGGGCGCTGCTCGGCGGGCTCGCGATCCGGTGGATCGAGGACCAGGATGGGATCACGGCCGACGTCGACACCCCCGCCGACCTGCACCGCGCCCGGGCCGACCGCACCCGGGCCGACCGTGCCGCAGCCGAGAACGAGGAGACCTCATGACCGACAGCACCCGACGCCTGCCACCCGAGGTGCTGGACGCGTGGGCGGAGGTGCTGCGCGCGCATTTCGGGCTGGCCGCAGAGGACGTGCCGATCGCGCTCATCCTCGACCTCGCGCGTGATGTCGCGAACGGCGTCGCCCGGCCCGCGGCTCCGTTCAGCGCGTTCGTCGCAGGCCTCGTCGCGGGCCGCGCCGGCGGATCCCCGAACGAGGTGCGGGCCGCCGTCGCCGCGATCTCCGAGCTCGCACGGGCGCAGCTGGACGAGTAGCGCGGGGTCCGATCCGCTCGCAGAATGGTGTCGATCCGACACTCCTATCGAGCGCGGCATTATTCACGGCTGGATGCCTCATCCCCGGTCCGGGTCGGTGCGAGTATGGGGGCATGGCCAGCGCCGGGCCCGTCTGCGGGCCGATCTCCAGCTACTCTCGCGTGCAGATCCTGCATCTCGTGCAGTCCCGCGCGGAGCGGACGATCGACGAGCTCTGCGCGGCGACGACCCTGCATCCGAACACGGTCCGGGAGCACCTGCAGCGCCTGATCGAGGGCGGCTACGTGATCCAGGCCGCGGAGCAGCGCACGACCCGCGGCCGGCCGCGGGCGCTCTACAGCGCCGCCACCGGGTCTCCGGAGGCGTCCAGCCCGATCGCCCGGGAGAAGGTCATGGCCGCCGCTCGCCGCGGCGACGTGCTGCGCCGGATCCTGCACACCTCCGACTCCGAGCTCGGACAGCGCGCGACCTATCAGCTGGATGCCCTCGTCGAGCATCTCGAGGAGAGCGGATTCGAACCCGTCATCGATGAGGAGCAGCTCACCGTCGAGCTCACGCCCTGCCCGCACGCCGCGGCGGAGCCCGAGCACCGCCCCGTGCTGTGCCAGGTGCACCTCGGTCTCATGCAGGGCGTGCTCGCCCAGGCCGGCGGCCCGCTCGCCGCGCGCTGCGTGCGCTCGTCCGCGCGGGCGGAGGAGTGCACGGTGGAGCTGTCCCGATGAGACGCATGACGACCACGCCGCGGAGGAGATCGCATCATGGACTGGCTTGACCCGCTGCTCCTGTCCCGCTGGCAGTTCGGTCTCACGACCGTCTACCACTACCTGTTCGTGCCGCTCACGATCGGGATGGCCACCGTCACCGCGATCTTCCAGACCGCGTGGGTCCGCTCCGGAAAGATCGAGTACCTGCACCTGACCCGGTTCTTCTCGAAGATCTTCCTGATCAACTTCGCGATGGGCGTCGTCACCGGCATCGTGCAGGAGTTCCAGTTCGGCATGAACTGGTCGGACTACTCCCGCTTCGTCGGCGACGTGTTCGGCGCCCCGCTCGCGTTCGAGGGCCTGCTCGCGTTCTTCCTCGAGGCGACATTCATCGGGCTGTGGATCTTCGGCTGGGACAAGCTGCCGAAGAAGGTGCACCTCGCGACCATCTGGGGTGTCGCGATCGGCACGATCCTGTCGGCCTACTTCATCATCGCGGCCAACGCGTTCATGCAGAACCCCGTCGGGTATACGTTCAACGCCGCGGCCAATCGCGCCGAGCTGACCGACTTCTGGGCGCTGCTGACGAACAAGGTCGCGCTCGCCGCGTTCCCGCACACGATCTTCGGCGCGTTCATGCTCGCGGCCGGCGTGGTGATCTCGGTGTCGGCGTGGCACGTCTCGCGCGGTCAGCACGTCGCGACCATGCGCATCTCGCTGAAGTTCGGCCTCTGGGCGATCCTCGTGGCGACCGCGGGGGTGGTGCTCACCGGCGACCAGCTCGGCCTGGCGATGGTGCAGACGCAGCCGATGAAGATGGCGGCCGCAGAGGCGATGTTCAACTCGGCCTGCGGGGCGAACGCCTCGTTCTCGCTGTTCTCGATCGGCACGCCCGACGGCACGGGGGAGATCTGGTCGCTCCGGGTGCCGTACCTGCTCGCGTTCCTCTCCACGCACGACGTGAACGGCTGCGTCGAGGGCATCAACGACCTGAACGCGCTGTACGCGCAGAAGTTCGCATCGACCGGCCTCACCCAGTTCAACCCGGTGCTGTGGATCACGTACTGGGCGTTCCGCTGGATGATCGGCCTCGGCATGGCGCACGCGCTCGTCGCGCTGGCCGGGCTCTGGTTCACCCGCAAGGGCGCCAAGAAGCCGCCGGCGGCGTGGATGTGGAAGGTCGCGATCTACGCGTTCCCGCTGTCGCTGGGAGCCAACATCGTCGGCTGGGTGTTCACCGAGATGGGCCGGCAGCCGTGGCTCGTGTTCAGCCTGATGACGACCAAGAACGGCGTCTCTCCCGGCGTCAGCGGCGTCGAGGTGCTCATCTCGCTGATCTCGTTCACCGCCATCTACGCCGCCCTCGCCGTCGTCGAGATCGGCCTCATCGTCCGCGCTGCGAAGAAGGGGCCCGACACCACCGAGACGCACGACGAGGACGCGCCCGTCCCGTCGGTCGTGTACTGAGGAAGGAGACGGACATGGATCTCGCCACCCTCTGGTTCTGGATCGTCGCGGTGTTCTTCGTGGGCTACTTCGTGCTCGACGGGTTCGATTTCGGCGTCGGGATGTCGCTGCCGTTCCTGGGTCGGGACGACGTGTCGCGCCGGCAGGTCATCAACACGATCGGGCCGGTCTGGGATCTCAACGAGACCTGGGTGATCGTGGCGGGCGCGTGCCTGTTCGCGTCCTTCCCGGAGTGGTACGCCTCCCTGTTCAGCGGCTTCTACCTGCCGCTGCTGGTGATCCTGCTCGCCCTGATCCTGCGCGGAGTGTCGTTCGAATACCGGCACCAGCGCGACGATCCGCGCTGGAAGCGGCGCTTCGACACCATGATCGTGATCGGATCCGCCGTGCCGGCGCTGCTCTGGGGCGTCGCGTTCGGCAACATCGTGCAGGGCGTGGCGCTGGATGCTCATCACGTGTTCCGCGGATCCGTGTTCGATCTGCTGAACCCGTACGGGCTGCTGGTCGGCGTGACCACGCTGCTGCTGTTCTTCCTGCACGGGCTGTACTTCGTCGCGTTGAAGACCGACGGCGTGGTGCATGAGCGTGCGCGCCGCGTCGCCCGGCTCGCGGCTCTTCCGGCGATCCTCGCGGCGGCCGGGACGGTGGTGTGGACCATCGCGATCGCCGCAGGGCGCCCGTCGCTGCTGGCGGCCGTGATCGCGCTCGGCGCCGTGGCCGCGGTGTTCCTCATCGTGTCGGTGATCTTCTCGCTGCGCGGCCGCGACGGCTGGGCGTTCGCGGCAGGAGTGGTCGTGATCCTCAGCGCGGTGCTCATGCTGTTCGCGGCGCTGTTCCCGAACGTGCTCCCGTCGACGATCGATGCGGCGCACTCGCTCACCATCCAGAACGCCTCGAGCACGCCGTACACGCTGCAGATCATGAGCTGGACCGCGCTGATCGCCATGCCGCTCGTGCTCGCCTACCAGGCCTGGACGTACTGGGTGTTCCGCAAGCGGGTGCGCCGGTCGACGATCGAGGCCGCCTCGGCGCACGCATGACGATGTCGGATCGCGCTGGGGTCGCCGCCCCCTTCGGAGCCGCCCCCTTCGCGGCCGTTGAGCGAAGGCCCCTCCGCAGGGTTGCGGAGCCCCTCCACTTCCGAGTCGTCCCTGTGCGCGCACCCTATGGCGTGCGCTCACAGGGACGACTCGAAGGTGGAAAGGCAGCCGGGCAGGTGACGCTCGTGCGTGCGGAGTGGATCCGATGAAGCCGATCGATCCGCGACTGCTGCGGTGGGCACCGGCGGCGCGGACGTACCTCGCGGTGTCGGCCGCCATCGCCCTCGCGCAGACAGCTGTGACGATCGCGTTCGCCGGCCTGCTCGCCGCGGGCATCACCGCGGTGGCCGCCGGACGATCCCCGCTGGGCGTCGTGCCGTGGCTCGCGGGGGTCGTGGTCGTGCGGGCGATCCTGCTGTGGATCGCCGAGGCCTGGGGTGCCAGGGCGGCGGCGCAGACCGGCCGCCAGCTGCGTGCGGCGCTGCTCGACGCGATCTCCCGCCGTGGCCCCGCCTGGCTCGGCGCCCGCAACCGGACCGCACTCGCCGTGACCGCGGGCCACGGCTTGGACGCGCTGAATCCGTACTTCTCCCGGTACATCCCGCAGCTCGTGCTCACCGCGATCGCGACGCCGCTGATCGTCGCCGTGATGTGGTGGCAGGACTGGCCGAGCGGGATCGCGGCCCTCGTGACGCTCCCGCTCATCCCGCTGTTCCTCATCCTGATCGGGATCGCCACGCGCGGAGTGCAGCGCACCCAGCTGAGAGTGCTGCAGACGCTCGCCGCGCGTTTCGCCGACACCGTGCAGGGCCTCGCGACGCTGCGCCTGTTCGGACGCGAGCGCCGGGCCGCCGCCCGCATGCGCGAGACCGCGGACCAGTACCGCCGCGAGACCATGCGCGTGCTGCGGTACTCGTTCCTGTCGGGGTTCGCGCTCGAGCTGCTGTCGTCACTCGCCGTCGCGATCATCGCCGTCTCGGTCGGCCTGCGCCTGCTCGGCGGCGAGCTCAGCCTCGGCGTGGGACTGTTCGTCCTGCTCCTCGCACCCGAGGCGTTCCTGCCGCTGCGCCAGGTCGGGGTGCAGTTCCACGCCGCCGCCGAGGGCGTCGCCGCGACGGAGGATGTCTTCGAGATCCTGGAGGCGGATCCGGTCCCTGAGCCTGCGCCGAGCCCGGTCCCTGAGCCTGCAGAAGGGACGGACGTCTCGCCGCACGGACTCCGTCTGGCCTTCGACAGCGTGGCCGTGCGGCATGGCTCTCTCTCCCTTCCGCCGGTCACCTTCACCGCCGAGCCCGGCACCGTCACCCTCCTCGAGGGGCGCAGCGGATCCGGGAAATCCAGCCTGCTCGCCGTGCTGCGCGGTGCGGCGGCCTGCGACGGGACGATCCGCGTCGAGGGCACCACGGATCCGGATCCGGCGGCCTGGCTCGCGTGGGCAGGCCAGCGTCCGGGACTGATCCGCGGCACGATCGCCGAGAACGTCGCCCTCGGCGAGGCGGCTCCCGACGACGCCCGGGTGCGCGCGGCCCTCGCCGCGGCCGCCGCCCCGGACCTGGATCCCGCCCACGAGCTCGGCGTGCAGGGATCCGGACTGTCCGGAGGTCAGGCGCAGCGGGTCGCGGTCGCCCGCGCGCTGTACCGGCTGGGATCGGGCGGCGGGGCTGGCGTGCTCGCGCTCGATGAGCCCTCCAGCGCCCTCGATGCGGCGACCGAGGAGCGACTCTGGGGCGCCGTGCGCGCAGCCGCGGACGGGGGAGCGACCGTGCTGCTCGTGTCGCACCGGCGCTCGGCCCGCGCGATCGCCGACCAGGTGGTGCGGCTGGTCGACGCCAGTGACCCCACCTCCGTCCAGGTCGCAGAAAAGCACCGCTTGGCGCCGTCCAGTGGTGGCTTTGTGCGACCGGAGCGGATCGGGTCGTCTGCGATGACGGACCGCGTTTCGTCTCGGTCGGCTCCGCCGTCCTCGCTCAACGATCCCGGCCCGGACATCCCCCTCCCGGACTCGGTCGGTGCGATCCTGCGCCTGGCGATGCCCCGCACGCGGCGGTTCCTTCCGGCCGTGCTCGCGGGCGCCGCATCCGCCGCCGCGGCGGTCGGGCTGCTGCTGGTGAGCGGCTGGCTCATCGTCACCGCCTCGCTCGTCGACAATCTCGTCCCGCTCTCGGTCGCGATCGTCGGCGTGCGCTTCTTCGCGGTGACCAGGGCCGTCACGCGGTACCTGGAGCGCCTCGCCGGGCATGACGCCGCCCTCGGCCGCCTGGCCGACCTGCGCGCCGCGGTCGTGCGCCGGCTCATCCCGCTCGCCCCCGCGGGTCTCAGCTCCACGGACCGCGGATCTGTCCTCTCCGCCCTCGTCGACGACGTCGAGAACCTGCAGAATCTGCCGCTGCGTGTGGTCCAGCCGCTGCTCACCGGCGGGATCGTGGCCGTGGTGTCGGTCGGGATCCTCAGCCTCATCGCGCCGGCGGCCGCCCTCGCCCTCGCGGTCTGCCTCGTGATCGCCGTCGCAGGGGCCATCCTGCTCGGCGGTATCGCCGGAGCCCGGGCCGAGCGGGCGCTCAGCCACGACCGGGCGACGCTCGCGGGCGCGCTGGTCGACGACCTCACCGCGCTGGACGTGCTGCAGGCCTACGGCGCGGAAGGCCTCGCCCGGGACCGGATCCGTGCCGCCGATGATGCGCTTCGCCGCACGGTCACCCGCGCCGCCCTGGCACAGGCGCTGTCGTCGGCGATCGTCTCGCTCGCTGCCGGCGCCGCCTCGATCTGGGCGCTCGCAGCTGCGGCTCCCTGGCAGCACGGCGGTGCGGTCGACGCGCCCTGGTTCGCGGTGGCCGTGCTGCTGCCGATGGCCGTGTTCGACGTGTTCTCCGCCGTGCCGCAGGCGGCGTCCGCCTGGCGCGGCGTGCGTGCGGGGGCGGAGCGGATCCACGCGCTGCTGCCCGTAGACCTCCCCGCCGAGGTGCGCGGCGACGAGGGCGAGGGGCAGATCGCCGACGGCGCGCTGCGGCTCCGCGGCGTGACCGCCTCCTGGCCCGGATCTGCGGCCCCGGCCCTGCGCGACCTCGATCTCGATGTCGCGAGCGGGGAGCGGATCCTCATCACCGGATCCAGCGGCGCCGGCAAGTCGAGCCTCGCCGCGGTGCTCGTCGGCTTCCTGCGCTGCGACGGCGCGTACCGGATCGGCGGCAGTGACGCCCGGCGCGTCGCCGGCCCCGAGCTGCGCCGCCACGTCGGGCTCTGCGAGCAGGATCCGATGCTCTTCGACGAGGACATCCGGCAGAACCTGCTGTTCGCCCGCGAGACCGCCACCGACGCCGAGCTGTTCGACGTGCTCGACCGCGTCGGGCTCGGTGCGTGGACGAGCGAGCGCGGCGGCCTCGACGCGCGGGTGGGGGAGCGTGGATCCCTCGTCTCCGGCGGACAGGCGCAGCGGATCGCGCTGGCGCGGGCGATCCTGCGCGGGTTCCCGGTGCTCGTGCTCGACGAGCCGACCGCGGGGGTGGATCCGGCCGCGTCCGACGCGCTGCTGCGCGACCTGCTCGGTGCCGCGGGGGAGCAGACCGTGATCCTCGTCTCGCACGTCGCCCCGCCCGCCGGGACCGTCGATCGCACCGTGCGGCTCGAGGCGGGCCGGCTCGTGGCCGCCTGAACCGCCTGTGCCACGGAGCGTGGATCCCGGCCGTGGCGGATCCGCCCTCTCCGGCGTAGCGTGACCGCATGGGGCGCACGGACGAGGTCGGCATGCACTTCGCCGCGCCTGCCGACCGCATCTGCACGGCGTTCACCGACCCGGACATCCTCATCCGCTGGCTGCCGCCGGAGGGGATGACGGGCAGGATCCTGCACTTCGACGCCCGCCCGGCGGGCGCTACCGCATCGCCCTCGCGTACCTCGACCCCGCCGAGACCCACGGCAAGACCACGCCGACCGAAGAGGTCGTGGAAGGCACCTTCGTCGCGTTCGAGGAGGGTGCGCGGGTCGTGCAGGAGCCCGGGATCTCGGCCGCCGACCACCGCACCGGCATCACGGCGTCACTGCGCAACCTCGCGGCCCTGGTCGCCGGTGAAGGAGCCGCGGGAGGGACTGCCGCCGCGCCGTGAGCGAGGTCCCGAACATGCCGTCTTCGCTACGCTGAGGAGCATGACGAGCCCCCGGGGAGCGCTGCTGGTGGGCAGCGTCAACTATGCCGATGCCGAGACGACGATGCGCACCGCCGCGGAGATCCTGGGGACGCGCCTGCGCCGGATCCCGGACGGCGAGGTGGGCGTCAGGTTCCACTGGATCATGTTCCAGCCCGACGTGCTGGGCCAGGCCGATGGGATCGAGCGCGTCGGCGCGGAGCGGATCCCCTTCGGCGCCGGACTCGACGCCCGCCCCCTGCGGATCGCCGACGGTGTCGACGCTGCGACGATCGCCCTCCCGGCGCTGGGCTATACCGCTGCGGCGCTCGAGTCGTACGCGGTGTTCGCCCGGCTGCGTGCGGAGGGGGCGATCGCCGAGGGCGTGCGTTTCCAGGTGTCTCTGCCGACGCCGCTCGCGGTGATCTCCTCGTTCTTCGCCGGCGACGACCGCGCGGCGATCGAGCCCGTCTACACCGCCGCGATCCTGCGCGAACTGGACGAGATCCTGGTCGCGATCCCGCACGAAGACCTCGCGATCCAGTGGGACGTCGCCAGTGAGATGGGGATCATCGAGCGTGCGGCCGGGTACGGCAAGGTCATGGAGGCCTGGTGGCCCGGCGATCCGTTCGACGGCCTGGTCGCGCGGCTCACGGCGCTCATCGACGCCGTCCCGGGTGACGTCGAGGTCGGCGTGCACCTCTGCTACGGCGACGCCGCCGAGAAGCACTTCTTCGAGCCCGCCGACGCCCGCGCGCTGGTGCGGTATGCGAACGCCGTCGTGTCCGCGGCGCAGCGTCCGCTCGGCTGGCTGCACCTGCCCGTGCCGATCGCGCACGACGACGACGCCTACTTCGCCCCGCTAGGGCGTGTCTCCTATATGCCTGGTGATTGAGTGGCGAAACTGGGGAGGTGTCGACTTCTCC